>JAYVCF010000206.1:0-11780 GCA_043750095.1 Deltaproteobacteria bacterium | reverse complement strand
CGCTCCCGCCGCGGCCTGCTCGGCCCCCGGTCGCGGCTGCTCGGCGGGCGTGGCCTGCTCGGCATCCGCCTCTCATCAGAATGCGTCGGTCAGAGCAGGAGCGCCGAAATCACTCGCCGCAGAGCGCGCCGCGGGTGCATCGCCAGTGCAGCTGGTCGTCGTCTGCGCTGCGGGTGCACGAGCAGCCCCAGTCGTAGCTGCCCTCGGCGCCACAAGCCCAGCTGCAGGTCTGGGCCTCGCGCGTGCACGCGTCGCCTTCGGCCGGTCGATGCACCGGACAGCGACCGGCGACCGCGTGCCGCGCCGGAGGTTGGGCGGGGACGATCGAAGGCGCGACCAGCGTCATGACGGCGAGCAGCGCGCACACCTCGATCGCCCGATCGACACTCATGCCTTCATCGTACGCCAGGTCCGCGATGTGCGCGGATCGATCGTCAGTGGATGAAGTAGCGGAACGAGAGGAGCAGCCAGCTGCCCTCCTGGTTCACGAGCTGCTGTCGATACGAGAGCTCGATCCCGAAGCTCGCGTTCACGTAGCCGAGGCCCGCGGTCACGTAGTGCACGCCGCGCCCGGTGTCGTACTGGTAGCCCGCGCGGATGGGGACCTCGCCCGTGAAGAGCTCGAGGCCGCCACCGAAGAGCGCCTCGGGGCGCAGCGACCCATCCACGTTGTGGAACGTGGAGAGGTCGGCCAGGCCATCGGCCGCGATCGTGAACATGCTGTCGATCGTGTACGAGAGGCCGCCGCCGACCAGGCGCGGGACGAGCGCGGAGCCGAGATCGATCAGGTTCTGTCCCACCGCCGCGATGTGAAAGCCCGGCAGCGGCGTCACGCGGACGCCCGCGTCCATGGTGATGCCTTCGGCGAAAGGTCCGCGCGTGTCGCCCGCGGCCTGGCCCTCGCGCGTGAAGCTCACGTAGCGACCCGAGAGTCCGATCGAGAACGCGTCCCCGATCGGAATCGCGACGCCGACGCGGCCATCCATGCCGGCGTGACCGTCGTGGCCATTGCCGAGCAGGTAGCGATACGAGACGCCCATCGCGACAGGCGACGAGAAGCTGTCGACGAGCGCGCCGCCGAAGCTGAAGTTCGTGGCCTGCGGTCGGTAACCGACCAGCGTCTCGATGTGATAGATGCGCGAGAGAGCGAGGTTCGCCGGGTTGTACTGGAGAGCCGCGGTCGATGCGGCCGATGCGCGCGCGCCCGTGCCCATCGCCATGCCGCGAGCGGTGTCGAAGTCTTCGGCAGGCGGGACGATGGCGGCCGACTGCGCGCTCGCACGCGCGGCCAGCGAGAGCAGCGACGCGAGCGCCAGTACACAGAAACCAACGCGGGCGGAGCCCGCAACGCGACATCGGCGGCGCATCGCGCCGCGCAGGCCCGCGCGAGGTGGCTGGTGCCCACGAGCTGGCTCTCCGCTCGAATCGTCGCGCGACGCGAAGATTCTCGAAACTAGTCGTCGAGCTCGATCACGCATCGCACGCTCCCACGGCACCGACTGCTCACCGCCCGAGCCTCGCGCCAGCCTCGTCCTCTACCCGCAGCCCGCACACACCGCCAGAAATCCGCTCGGCTCGTGCGACGGAACCACCGAGCGACGGTGACTTCATCCCAAGATTCGACTCGGAGGATCGCAAGATCACTCGACAACACATGCGCGCGTGATCGACGCGCCGCGCCATGATCGGGTGACGTGCGGCGTGTTGCCTCGATCGCGCATGATCTCGGCGAGTTGCAGATCCGTGCCAATCGATCGCTCGCGCGCACGCGATCGCGCGCGCCGATCGCGTGAGAGAAACTTCTGAGATCCTGCTCGGTTACAAACTTGATCCGAGGTTGTCGTAGACGCTCGCGTTTCGCTTTGCTAGCGTCGCCTTCCTTTCACGACGCACCTTCGAGCGCGATGGCTCACGAGCGGCCGTACCGCCGGCAGCGGCGGGGAAGGAAAGAGTCGACGGGGGCGCGACACGAGCTGTGGACAGCTTGTGGAGCACGGGCGTAGTTCCGCGTTTTGCTGAGGTTTTCTGGGATGACGACGCTGTGGGAATCTACGCTCTGCCTTCTTCGCGAGAAGGTGTCCGAGCACACGTACGAAGCGTGGCTCGCGCCGCTCGCGCTGGAAGCCGTGGACGGCTCGACGGTTCGTCTGCGCGCGCCGAGTCGCTTCTTCGTCGACTGGATCTCGCGCTCCTATCTCGGTGATCTCGTCGCCACCTTGCGCAGCGTGTCGGGTGATCCCGCGATGACCATCGAGTGGTCGCTCGATCCGAGCGCGTCGAGCGCAGGCAGCATCGATGCGCCTTCCGCGACTCCTCTAGGCGGAGAGCGTCCTTCTCGGCCACCGCCTTCGTCATCGACGCCCGCGCCGTCGCGCACTCTCGGTGCCGTCGCGCCCGCGCCTCGTCGCGCCATGCTGCGTCCGCGTACGCGCACGAACCCGCGTGCGATGGAGCTTCCGTTCGAGCACTCGTCGAGCGAGACACCTCTCGATCCGGAGCCGGCGATCCCTTCGAGAGCCGACGCACCGCCGCCGACCGCGCGCGGGACCCATCGCGATGACGGTCCCTACGGCCTGAACCCGCGCTACGAGTTCGACAACTTCATCGTCGGCACGTCGAACCAGCTCGCACATGCCGCGGCGCAGGCGGCCGCCACGAGCCCCGGCAAGAAGTACAACCCGCTCTTCATCTACAGCAAGGTCGGCCTCGGTAAGACGCACCTCGTGAACGCGGTCGGCCACCGCGTGCGGCAGGACAACCCCGACGCGCGCATCCTGTTCCTATCCGCCGAGCGCTTCACGAACGAGTTCATCTGGGCGCTTCAGAACAAGCGCATCGACGAGTTCCGCACGCGCTACCGCGTGAGCACGGACGTGCTCGTCATCGACGACATCCAGTTCCTCGCCGGCCGCGAGCAGACGCAGGAAGAGTTCTTCCACACGTTCAACGCGCTGTATCACGCCGACAAGCAGATCGTGGTCACGTCCGACATCAGCCCGCAGCAGATCGTCGAGATGCAGGAGCGCTTGGTCTCGCGCTTCCAGTGGGGTCTGGTCGCGGACATCCAGGCGCCCGAGCTCGACACGCGCATCGCGATCCTGCAGGGCAAGGCCGTTCAGGAGAACATCGCGCTCGAGCCCGACGTGGCGCTCTTCGTCGCGCAGATGGTGCAGAGCAACGTGCGCGAGCTCGAAGGCACGCTCTTGCGCCTCGTCGTGCGCGCAGAGCTCGAGAAGCGGCCCGTGGATCTCGCGCTCGCGCAGGCGATGTTCGGCGCCGAGAAGCGCGCGTTCGCCGCCGATCGGCAGGTCAGCGTCGAGGACGTGCAGCGCGCCTCGGCCGAGTACTTCGGCATCGGCCTACGCGAGCTTCGCTCCGAGCGCCGTCATCGTGCGGTGGCGCTGCCGCGCATGGTCGCGATGTACGTCGCGCGCGAGAAGCTCAAGCTGAGCTACCCCGACATCGGGATGCGCTTCGGCGGCAAGGACCACACGACGGTGATGAACGCGCACCGCCGCATCGGCGCGCAGGCCGAGACCGACGAGAACGTGAAGCGCTCGATCGAGTTCATCACCCGCAAGCTCGGGCTCTAGTTTTTTCGAGGGTCTGGGCGACCCTCGCCCCGCCCGGCAGAGCCGGCTCGGGGCCCCACTCCCCTCCGCCTCGT
The DNA here is from genome assembly GCA_043750095.1 of Deltaproteobacteria bacterium. Lineage (GTDB taxonomy): Bacteria > Myxococcota_A > Polyangia > Polyangiales > Sandaracinaceae > JBBSAT01. The sequence continues at coordinate 8,113 of JAYVCF010000206.1, read as the reverse complement.
CGCTTCGCTCCTCGCGCCGCGCGCCGGGGCCCCAGCCCCAGCTTGCCCGTCGACGGCGGCGATTACTCGGGACCGATGGGGCGTAGCGCGGCCGGGAAGCAGATCTCGAGGCTCGCGAGCACGTTCGTGTGATCGTCGATCCCACCGCCGACGATCACGATGCCGCCGCCGATGTCCGTTGCCCCGGCGCTCGTTCGCGGCGTCGTGAGATTCCCGAAGGGCGTCGTCGTCACGGTGCCGTCGCTCTCGATTCGAATGCGGTCGATCAACGTCGACGGTCCGGACGCCGCGCCGGCGACGAACCCGCCGATGACCAGCGTCTCGTACGAGTCCGTCGGCGTGCTCGCCCCGACGGCGCCCGCGGTGTGCGCGACCACGGCGACGTCGCTCCGCGGATCCGAGGTGGGAGTCCCAGGAGCGTAGTCGCAATGGGTGGACCCGCAGTTGGAGAGCGCCCACGTCGACGTCACGACGGCGCCGCCGTCCACCGCATCGGTTCCGAATGCGACGAACGCATGAGTGCGAGAGGCATCCGTGGCCACGACCGGCGCGAAGCGCAGCTCGTTCGTCGGGCCGAACGCCATCGCGGAGTCCTGGTTGAAGGGCACGAGCTCGAAGAGCTCTTCGCCGGCGGCCTGTCCTCCAATCACCAAGAGCCGACTGGGCCCCACGAGCGCTGCGGTGGGGTGGCGCCGCGCGCGCACGAGGTGCGTCATCACCGACGTCGCGCCATCGGCGCTGATCCATGTGATCGTGTCGACGGCGTCCGCGCCTACCGCCCCACCGATCACGGCGGCACCCGACCCGATCAGCCCCACGACCGCCGCGCTTCCGGCGCCGGCGTGAATGCCGCCGTTCGGAGTCAGCACGCGGGTGGTCGCGCCCGCCGACGCGTCGAACACACCACTGAGCGTGTCCGATGCGAACACGATCATCGAGTTGCCGAGGGGGACGGCCTCGCCGAGTCCGATCCCCACGGTGAGCGCGGGGAACTCGTTCGTGGCGGTGTTGAACGTGAGGGTCACCGGATCGAGCACCTGCACCCTGAGCGCGGGGCTCGTGTTGTCGTCGAGCCCGCCCAGCGCGATCAAGTTCGCATGGAGCGCGACGAGGTGCGGGCCCACGCGAGGTCGGACGAGTGTCGGTGACGGAAGCAGAAGCTCGCAGCTCTGCGGCTCGCCCAGCACGATGTCCACGAACCCATAGCCAACCGGGATGAAGTGCGGCGTCGCGCCGATGAGCGTGATCGTTCCACGCGTGCTGGTCACGCACGACACAGTCACTTCGATCTGTGTCGTGAGGCCGTAGCTCGGGATCCCGACCGCGAGGGACGAGATCGTGCCCATGCTGGTGATGTTCGCGTTCGAGGTCAGCGGGGCGTTCGTGCTCTGCTGCACGTCGACCCGCACGGTCCCGCTGTTGCACTGGTTGAAGGGGTTGTTGTTGCTCGCGTTCACCAGGTGGACGACGAAGTCCGGTCGGGCGGTGGGGCCGCACGAGAGCGCGAGGATCGCGAGGAGCGGGACGAAGCGGTGCACGCGCGCGCTTTACTGCGCGGCCTCGGGGCAGTAAAGGCGCGGCGCATGGCGCATCGGCGCGTCGAGCTCGATCCCAGCGCACTGCCCGGTGTCGTCGCGAATCTCGCGGGCGCTCGCGCGGGAAAATCCGTGGCCTGGCTCGACGGAGACGGGGCGTCGTCGCTCGGACGCTTCAGCTACGTCGGCGTGGGCCAGACGCGCGCCCTCGGTCGCTGGGACGAGGTGCGCGCCGTGCTCGACGGACTCGCGCCGATTGCGAGCGCGTCCGAGCCCGATGTCGTTCGCAGCGCGCCCTCTTCGAGCCTCGCGCTCGCGTACGATCTCGCGTGGTCGATGCCCATCGGGATCCGCCGCCCGCAGCGGCTCGATCGCCTCGCGAACGCCGCTGGCGCGTGGCTGCTGGTGCACGAGGCCACGATCGCCCTCGATCACGACGCGCAACAGGCCTGGCTCATCGGCGAGGACGAGGCCGCCATCGATCGGCTCGAGCGCTCGATCCGCGAGCCGCACGCGCCAGGACGCGCGACCCTCGATGCGATCGAGGCCGAGGCGCGCGAGACGCATCGCGCCGCGATCGAGCGCGCGCTCGAGGACATCGGCCGGGGGGACGTCTACCAGGTGAACCTCGCGCGTCGCTTCGTCGCGACGCTCCACGGTGATCCGCTCGCGCTCGCGCTGGCCATGCGCGAGGCGAGCCCGGTGCCGCTGGGCGCGTATCTCGAAGGACCGCCAGGCTCGAACCAGACGCTCGTGTTCCGCACGATGGAGCGCTTCCTCTCGTTCGATGCGCAGACGCGTATGCTCGAGACGCGGCCGATCAAAGGAACCCGTCCGCGCGAGGCGGGTGGCGACGCGCAGGCAGGAGCCGCGCTGCTCGCGGACGAGAAGGAGCTCGCCGAGCACGCGATGATCGTCGATCTCATGCGCAACGATCTCGGCCGCCTCGCGGTCCCCGGAACGGTGCGCGTGCGCGAGGCGATGCGCGTCGAGCCCTACGCGCGTCTCTCGCACCTCGTCTCGATCGTGGAGGCGCGCGCGCGGGAGGGTCTCTCGCTCGGTGCGATGCTGGAGGCGACCTTTCCGCCGGGCAGCGTGACGGGCGCGCCGAAGCTCGCCGCGATCGAGCGCATCGAAGCGTACGAGCGGTTCCCGCGCGCGTTCTACACGGGCGCGGTGGGCCACGTGGCCCGCGATGGATCACTCGCGCTGGCCGTGGCCATTCGTACCGCGCAGATCGCGGGCGACCAGATCACGTACTTCGCAGGCGGCGGGATCGTGGAGGCGAGCGTTCCCGAGCGCGAGGTCGACGAGACCGAGCTCAAGGCGAAGGTGCTCTTCGATGCCCGAGAGATCCTTCGTCGGCTGCATTGAAGCTTTCGTCTGCACACGCTACATGCCTGCGCGTTCTCTGGCGTCGTCCAAGGGCAGGACAGCGGACTTTGGATCCGCGAATGATGGTTCGAATCCATCCGCCAGAATCGAGCCGGTGATGATGCGTCGTGGCTTCGTAGCGGTGATGGTCGGGCTGACCGCCGCGCTTCTCGTCGGCCTCACGTCGATCTCGCTCGCGGACGCGATCGGCGGCGCGAACGGCGCGGCGATCCAGACGATGGGCATCTCGCTCGGCGGTGTGGTGGGGATGGCGACCGCCATGGCTACGCTCCTCGTGCTCGGCGCTCGGCGGCGGGTCGGCATCGCGCTCTATGCGCTCGCGACCCTGCTCGCCGTCGCGTTCATCGCGTGGGCGAGCGGCCGCGTACCACCGGCTCCTTCGCTCGTGCTCTCGGCGTCCGATCGCGCGGAACTGCGCGAGTTCCACGATGGCTCGCAACCCGAGCGCGGCATCGAGCATCCCGCGCTCGGGTTTCGCCTGCCGCATCCCACGCTCGCGCTCGAGCTCTCCGACGAGATGGAGAGCGAGATGCGCGCCTCGGCCGCGCCGGCCTGGGTCGATGCGCACGAGATCTGGGCGTTCGAGACGCACGATCACGGCGTGAGCGTGGTCATCGATCTGTCTCGCAGCGAGCACGCCGATCGCGACTCGCTCGATGCGCTCGATCGCGCCGTGACGGGGCCCCTCAGCGCCGGGCGTCACACCGTCGAGCGCGCGGAGCCGAGCGGCAACCCGGGCTGTCTCCGCGAGCGCATCACCGCTCGCCTGGCGAACGGCGGCCGCGTCGACGGTGCGCTCTTCACCTTCGACGACGGCGCGCGCTCGCTCCGGCTCGTCGTCACCGTGGTCAGCGACGGAGCGGGTGACTGGGCGAGCTGGATCGACGACGTGTCGCTTCGCTGCGAGCGCCATCCGACGTCGTGAGGCGCGCCACGCGCGCCACGATCGCGACCACGAGAGCCGTGCGTCGGCTCAACGCACTTCCACGCTGCCCGGCGTGGGAGCCGTGAGCGTGATCGAAGGCGGCCTCGGCACGGTGACCGTGATCTGAGCCGGCGGCGGGGGCTCGACGATGACCACGGGGCGCTCGGGCGCCTGCACGAACACCACCGGGCGAGCCGGCTCCGGCGCGGCGACGATGCGCGGATGCGCGACGGCGGGCGACGCGGGAGCCGATGCCGGGGCGAGTCCGACCGTCGTCGTCGCGGGTGGCGTCTCCGCGGGGCTTGCGCACGCGGTCATCGTGAGCACGGACGCGAGCGAGAACATCGTGAGCAAGAGGGCGAGAGCGCGCATGGAACCTCGATTCGAGTTTGTCGATTCAGCGTGAGAGATCAGGGAACGGAAAAACGCGACCGGGATGCGGTCGCGTGTTCGGCGTCAGAGGTGAATGTCGACGCTCGGGGGACTCGGCGGCACGAGCACCACGACGGGCGGCGGCGGTGCCTGGATCACGACGCGCGGCGGGGGCGGCGCCTCGATCACGACGCGCGGCGGGGGCGGCGCGACCACCACGATGTGCGGCGGCGCCGGCGCTTCGATCACGACGTGCGGCGGCGGGGGCGCGTGGACGACGACGCGCGGCGCATGTACGACGACACGAGGGTGACGAACGACCACGTGCGGCGGCGCTGGGACGATGACTTCGACGCGCGCGTGACCGCGCGCGTGACCGCGAGCACGCCCGCGCTGGGCAGCGACGGGCGCCACCAACACCAGCGAGAGGCCGAGAGCGGTGACGATGATGCGGAACGGGTGACTCATGTTCGGATACTCCGAACCGCCTCAGAGCGAGCGCCGTGCCAAGCGATGTCGAGCGAATTTCGGCGGCGATCGTCCCCCGCCATCGCGCAACGGTCGCTTCGTGTCTCACGCGCGACGTCGCGCCCCAGGTGCGGGGCGCTCACTCTCGGGCCCACCCCCAGCGGGACTCATCGGAGCTCTTGCGTGTCGCGCACCACGGGCGCGCCTGCCGTCACGGCACGTCGCTCGATGTCGCTCGCGAGCGAGTCCGCGTCGATCTCGAACCCCTGGACGCCGAGAAAGCGACCGTCGCTCGTGAACACGTCGAGCGCCTGCGTGCGTGCACCGCGCCGGCGATGCTCGATGCGCACGATCTCGGCGTAGCGGCAGTGCTTGAGCCCGAGCGACCTCGACCGACGTACGATCCCGAGCGCCCGAAGCTCCAGGCGGTCGTAGAGCGCGCTGCGGATCATCGTCACGAGCACGAGCGGTGCGACGAAGACCGCGAGGAAGCCGCCGACGAACATGAGGCCGAGCTGCTCCATGGCACGCTCGTCCGGGATGCGGAGCCAGACGAAGGAGCCGACCGCGAGCGTCAGCCCGCCCACGATGAACGCGGCGGCGATGCCCACGCCGACGAGCAGGCTCATGCGGCTCGCTCGATAGCTCGCGCTCACCGGCCCATACGCGGCCTCGATCTCCAGCTCGGTCATGCCGAGGTGTGTGCTCGCTCGGTCGCGGGGTCGAGCGACTGGAAGCGCGACGCGAAAGCTGTGCGAGAATCGCCTTGTCGTGCTGCGCTTTGGACCTTTCTCGATGCTGCTTTCGCTCGCGCTCGCGCTCGGGCTCGTCGCGTGCGGTGCGGGGGGCGCGCCGCGCCTTCTTCCGCTCGGTCACCAGACGGCCCAGGTGAATCGCACGCTTCGCGTCGCGCTCGACGTGGACAATCCGCACGGCGTCGCGCTCGCGTACCGGTTCGAAGCGCCGACGCTGGTGGCGGTCGAGAGCGTGGCGTCCATCGGTGGCTCGCCCTCGGGCGGTGAGTTCCGCTTCACGCCGCTCGCGAGCCACGTCGGGACGCACACGATCACCTTCGTGCTCTCGGCACCTGGCGGCGAGGAGTACGACCGACAGACGCTGGTCGTCGAAGTGATGGCAGCGGCCGACGCGGCGCCGGTGTTTCTCGAGCCGGGCGCGGGCGGCACCTTCGATCTCGGGCGCGACCCCTGCGTGCGCTTCCACATCGAGATCCGCGACGACGACAGCCCGAACGTGGACGTGCGCGCTCGGAGCGCATTCCCCGACGGCTCGATGCTCACGTCGGCAGGCCCGAAGAGCGCCGACTTCGCGTGGTGCCCGACCCGCGATCAGATCGGCGCCGCGGCGCGCTGGACGATCGAGCTCGAGGCAGACGACTTCGATCACCCGCCCGTTCCTCACGACTTCATCGTGGTCCTGCGCACGGGCACCATGAGCGGCTGCCCGGGCATGCCGCCGATCCTCACGCTCCTCTCACCGCTCTCCGGTGCGCGCGTGACGAGCAGCGCTGGCTACGACGTGGTCATCGCGGCGAGCGACGATCGCGGGCTGCGCGACGCACCTCTTCTCTACTGGACGACGGAGCGTCCCGTCGATCCCGCGATGCCCGACGTGACGACCTACTCTCAGGTGACCTTCGTCGCCGAGGGTGCCAACTTCCGCGCGCACATTCCCACGCTGGGCTTGGCCGGGGGCGAAGAACGCGCGGTCTTCTTCACCGCGAGCGCGACCGACAACGACGACGCGACCGGTACGACGTGTGATCACCGAACGGATCTCTTGCCCGTCGTCTCGTTCTTCGCCGTCGGCGGTGCGGGCGGCGGCACCGCCATCGCTTGTGCTCCGTGCACCGCGTCGGTCGAGTGCCTGAGCGGGATCTGCGTGCCCGCGGCTGGCGGCGCACGCTGTCTCGACACGTGCAACGCGGGAACGACGTGCGCGCACGGTACGTGCGGAACGGTCACGACCAGCGAGGGCTCTCCCGTGTCCGCGTGCGGTGGCGTGAGCGCGGCCTGCAGCGGCAGCGCGGGATGCATCGACGACGGGTTCGAGGACGACGACTCGGTGCCCGCGGCACACGTGCTCACGTTCACCGGCACCACCTCGCACCTCGCGGCGCAGATCTGCTCGAACGACGACGACTATTACCGCATCACGCCGGCGGCCATGGATCGTGTGACCGTCGCGCTCGCGTTCACGAGCGCGGCGGGCGATCTCGATCTGCAGGTGCTCGACGCGGCTGCCACGATCGTGGGATCGAGCGCGGGCACCACCGACACGGAGAGGGTGACCTACTGCGCCCGCGACACCTCGCCCATCTATGCGCGCGTCTTCGGATACGCCGCCGCAGAGAACGCCTACACGATGGACGTGACGCGTGAGGCCGGCGCCTGCTGCGTCGACGACGCATTCGAGCCGGACGACGCGCAAGCGAGCGCGCGTGCGATCGTCGGAACCCACTTCGACGGCACGCTCTGCCCCGCGGACGAAGACTGGATCGCGATCGCGGTGACGGGCGCGTCGCGCATCGTCGTGGACCTCAGCTTCGATGTCACGCGCGCGGACGTGGACATGCAGCTCGTCGGTCCGACGGGTGCCGTGATCGCGTCGAGCCTCGGCGTCACGGCGACCGAGCACGTGGACGCGACGGTCACGACGGCGGGCACCTACGCCGTCCGGGTCTTCTCGCTCGATCGCGTGATGTCGAACCAGTATCTGGGCACGGTGACGCTGACGGCGGCGACCACGTGCACCAGCACGCTGAGCTGTCCCTCGGGCCAGGTCTGCGATGCGGGCGCGTGCCGCAGCGGATCGTGCACGAGCGTATCGATGTGCCCGGCGATGCACCTCTGTCCCGACGCCGGGCCCGGCACCGGCGCGAGCACGTGCAGTGCGGTGTGCGCGCTCAACGCCGACTGTCGCTCGACCGAGGCGTGCAAGTGGTTCCCGGAGGGCCGTGCTTGCGGTCTTCGTGGCGCCGGCGCGAATGGTGCGACCTGCGCGAGCTTCGCCGACTGTGGTGGCCAGCGCGCGTGTCTCGCCTGGCCGGGCGGCTCGTGCGCCCGCGCGGGCTGCGCGACGGATTCGGACTGCGAGGTCGGCACGTTCTGCGTCGCGGTGGCGGCCACGAACGTCTGCGCGCTCGACTGCACGACGGACGCCACGCGCTGCCACACGGGCCTCTCCTGTCGGGCGATCACCGGCGTGGGCGGCACGGCGCGTCACGTGTGTGCCCCGTGAGAGCGTGCGCGCTGCTGCTCGCTGTGTCGCTGCTCGCATGCGGCCCCTCGGACGTGCATCCGCGCCTGCACCCGCCGCCGGTGCCCCGGGTCACTTCGGTCAGCGCGCCCGATCCCATCGTCGCCGGAACGCTCGTGCGCGTGCACGGGCTCGATCTCGA
>JAYVCF010000205.1:0-6933 GCA_043750095.1 Deltaproteobacteria bacterium | reverse complement strand
GCTCGCCGTCGTCGTGCTCGTCGCGCTCCACGCGACCTCGGCGCACGCCCAGGAGGCGCCGCGCGATCGACGCGTCAGCGTCCTCGCGTCGCTCGATCTCGGCTTCGCACTCGATGGCGTCAGCTCGAACGGTCAGCCGGGCGCGCTGGCGCGCATCGGCGTCGATCTCGGCGACGTCGAGCTCGCGATCGAGGCCCATGGCGGTGGGCCGGATACGATCGACACGCCACGAATCGCGTACCACATCGCGCGCGGCGCCATTCGGCTGGAGGCGCTGCTCGAGGCGTTCGACGACGGCGAGTGGCGGGTTCCGATCGGGATCGCGATCGGGCTCTCAGGGTGGGCGCGGCTCTCGACGCCGCACGATCCCGCGCTCGACGGGACGGGCGGCGCGACGAGCGGCGGGTTCACCGCGGGGCTGATGGCGCGCGTCCAGTGGCTGCCGCGTGCGCTCGGCGGCGTCATCGGGCTCGAGCTCGGGCTGGGAGCGGACGCGGTGGTGCCGGAGCCGCGCTTCGTGATCGTCGAGGGCGGCACGACGACGGTGCTCGGGACGCTCTGGCCGATCAGTCCGTACGCGTGCGCGGGGATCGTCGTGCGGGGAACGCCGTGAGGCGCGGACTGCTCGCGCTCGTCGTTCTCGTCGCGCTCGCGATGAGCGGATGCCCCGTCGATGACGTGGTGGCGCGAGGCCGCTGCGATGACGCCGCCGCGTGTCCGGACGCGCGCTGAGGGCGAGCGAGAGCGAGAGCGAGAGCGAGAGCGAGAGCGAGAGCGAGAGCGAGAGCGAGAGCGAGAGCGAGTCCTACCTGAGCGACCACCTTCTTCTCAGCGCCCACTCCGCGCCGAACAACATCACCGCGAGCAAGAACGGCCAGACGCCTGCGAAGGGGCGCGAGGTCTCGACGCCCAGCGATCGCACGCGCCGCGTGTCGAGCGAGGCCAGCGTGGGCGCGCTCGCGCTCGTCGTCGCGGTTCCGCCGGTCGCGCGCGCGATCTCTCGGAGCAGCGCGTGGACCGTTCGCGGATCGCCGAGCTCGGCACCGCTCGCTTCGACCACGAACGGTTCTTCAGCGAGATCCGACGTGTCGCCGCGACGTGATGCGACGAGCACGTAGCCCCCGGGCTCGCTCGGGGCGATCATCTCTGCGTGCAGCTCGCCGTGCGCGTCGGTGTGCGCCTCGGTGGTCGTCACGGTCTCCGCGCTCTCCGTGCGGATGGTGAGCGTGATCGCCGCGCCCGAGATCGGTGCGTAGCGTGCGTCCGAGAGCGACGCGCTCACGGCGATGCGTGACTCCGTGCCGTAGCTCTCGTGATCCGTCGTCACCCGCGCCGGCTCCAGCGCCGGGTCGCGCGCGAGCCAGCGGATCGTGCGATCCCAGAAGCGCTCGTAGGCGCTGGCGTCTCCGGTCGCGCCCGCCGTCGTGAGTCCCCAGCGCCACGAGGTGTCGCTCATGAGCGCGACGATGCGTCCTTGCCCCGCGGTACCGCTCACGAGCACGGGGAGCGGCTCGCCCGAGGGCGCGTGCTGCGTGGGATGGCGCAAGAGCACCTGGCCCTCGTGCGCGACGCCTCGCACCACGTTCAAGCCGATCATCGGAGCGAGCGCGGCCCAGGCCTCGGCGTTCCCCGTCGGATCCGGCAAGAGCGTGACGAGCGGGTGATGTTCGGCGCCCTCCGCGACGACGGGCTGGAATCGATCGCTCGTCACGGCCTCGCTCTCCGGCGTGCTCCGTGGCTGCACCTCCACCGGAAGGATCTCGGCGAGCGGGGTCTCCGCGTAGCCGGCTGCGGTGAACGCGAGCGGCCCGCCGATCATCGCGAACGAGCCGCCCCGCACCACGTAGTCGCGGATGCGCGGCAGATAGATCGCCATGTCGTAGGGCCCGTAGTCGAAGTTCTGGAAGAGCACGACGTCGAAGCTGCCGAGGTGCTCGCTGAAGAGCTCGTCCACCGGGAAGGGGATGAGCGCGAGCTGATCGGGGTCGGCCATCGTCATGTCGGCCGTCTGTCGCAAGATGAAGAACGAGATGAGGTCGGTCGTCGGGTCGCGCTCGAGGAACGCGCGCAGGAAGCGCTGATCCCAGCTCGGCTGACCGGCGACGAGCAGCACGCGGAGATCGTCGCGCACCACGCGCACCAGAAACGCGCGGTCGTTGTTGGCGGGGACCACGTCGCCTTCTTCGACGGGGATGCTCACGTGATAGAGCGCGCGGCCGAGCTCGTTCGGGACGAAGGTGAGATCGACCTCGCGCTCTTCTCCGCTCTCGATCGTGACGCGCTCTTCGCGCAGCACGCGGTCGCCGCGCGTGAGCCTCACCGTTCGCTCACCGCTCGCCCCGAGCAGCCGCACGGTGACGCGCACGTGGGCGGTGCGGCGGAGGAACCCCACCGAGTCGGCCGCGAGGCTGGCGATGGCGTCGTCGCGCGGTGCGTCGGGTGATCCGAGCGCGAGCGTGTGGATGCGCGCTCCGGTGTCGATCGCGGCTGCGAGCGCGCCGCCTCCGTGATCGGCGCCGTCGCTCACGAGGAGGATCGCGCCGACGTCGCTCGTCGCGGCGACTCGGAGCGCGTCGGCGATGCGCGTGTCGTCCTCGAGGCGAACGTGCCCCGCGGCCACGTCGTCGAGCGTCGAGGGCAGGGCGCGCTCGCCGAACACCACGACGTCGGGCGCGTTCGTGCCGTGCTCGGCGGCGAAGGCGGCCGCGAGAGCGCGCTCGCGCACGCGGCGGGTGTCGCCTCCGTCGTCGGCGATGGTGGTGCTCCGCGAGACGTCGAACACCACGGCGAGCCGGCCGTCTTCGGCGTCGAGTCGCTCGTGCGTCCACGTCGGCTGCACCGCGAGCAAGAGCGCGGCGAGCGCGGTCGCCGTACGCAGCGCGCCGAGCGCGAGCCGTCGAGGGCGTGGGAGCGAGGCGAGCTCGCGGATTCCCCACGCGATGACGAGCGCGAAGAACGCGGCGAGCAGCGCGGCGACGACGACACCGCCGGGAACATCGAAGGACCACGACGACAAGGCGCGGGAGGATGACACGCGCCGCCGCCCACGCGCGACGCGCGGCGGCTCAGCGCGCCCGCAACCGCTCGAGCTCTGCTGCGAGCTCGTGCGCACGCGCTTCGGCCGCGGCGGCGCGTGTCTCCGCGTCGGCGGCGCGTGTCTCCGCGTCGGCGGCGTGCGTGGCGACGTCGTCGTAGCTCGGCAGGGCGTCCCCCGCGGCGTCGATCCAGCGCAGCGTCGGCGCCGGGATGCTCGAATCGAGCGCGAGGTCTCGAAGACCGATGCCGAGCCCGAGGATGCGCACCTCGACGTCGCCTCGCTCGTTCCGCGGTGCGGGAACGTAGCGCCCGCCCTCCAGCGTCCACGCATCGAGCGCGTGCGTCGCCGGGTCGTAGATGACGTACACGGCCGTCTTCCAGACCCGCTCGTAGATGTCCTTCTTCTTCCCGTAGTCCTCGCGCGCGGTGCTCGGGCTAGTGAGCTCGATCACCACATCGGGTAGGCGCATCTCCTCCCAGAGCACCCACGAGAGTCGCTCCTTCTTCTTGTCGGTGCCGAGCACGACGAACACGTCCGGCCCACGAAAGAATTCGTTCTTCAGCTGCCGCGGCGAGAAGTACACGAACATGTCGCCCGCGACGTAGACGTCGTCGCGATCGCGCTCTCTGTACCTCAACGACTCGATGAGGTGATTGAACTGCGCGCGGTGGCGGTCGGTCTCCATGGGCTGCCCGTCCTCGGAGGGCAGCTCGTGCTGCCCCGGCAGTCGCACGGGAGGGACCTCGGGCCAGGCGGACGAAGGAGACGTCACGTCGTCGAGGATGGCATGCGCGCGCTGCATCCGGGAGCCCAGTGCGTCCGCCGTGCCGGTGTGCCCTGTCGTGGAACGCGAGAAATATCAGGCCAGAGTGGCGGAGGTGACGGCGGGTGACGGCGGGCGCGCCTATCGAAGGCAGCCCGCGCACTTTCCGACGAGACGTCTACGGATTGAAGTGCAGGGTGCTCACCGCGATCGCGCAGTCGGCACCGACGCCCATGTACTGCGCCGCGTCGGTCTCGCACGCCGCGGTGTAGAGGAAGCCGTCGCGAATCGCGCCGCGCACCAATCGCGTTCGCCCACCCTCGGTGATCGTGAGCTGCTTGGCCGGTCCGCCGGCGGCGCCGAAGATCACGGCGTCCATCGAACTGACCTCACCCCCCGCCGCCGTGATGCGCGCCGTCTCCTCCGCCTCCCACGCTCCGAGGTCACCGGCGAACGCCCGGCGCATGGCGAAGATCGTCACTCCCACCGGCGCTTCGCCGATCATCGATGCGCGCGTCCCGACCCAGGCTTGTCCGGCGTCCGGATGCGGCACGGCCGTGAACCCCGGCGGGACCTGATACCGGAAGCCCTCGCCCGCATAGCCGATCCACGGTGCATCGCCGCCACCGCGCTCCGCGGGGGGCACATCGACCGTGGTGTGAGTGCCCACGAATGCGGGCGCTTCCGCAGCCGCTGCAGCGACGCGCGCCGCCTCGGCCTCACGCGCGGCCTCTTGGGTTGCCTGCACGGCCGCTTCCGCCGCCGCCGCCTGCTGTCGTGCCGACTCTTCTTCCGCGAGTCGCTCCGCCTCCGCGCGACCGTTGCCACAAGCGAGCAGGACCACAGCGACCAGGACCGATAGCGCGCGCGTCTTCATGTTTTCCTCCGGGAGGCCCGAGACTAACAGACACGTTCTGCGCGCGCGCTACGGGGAGGTCGTGGCGATCGTGAACGGGACCGTGCTCCGCTCGAGACCGAGATCAGCCGCGGTCAGCGCTACAAGCGCGCTCTATCGCTCTTGATGCTCGATCTCGACGCCTTCAAGTCGACCAACGAACGCACGGGCACGCGGTCGGCGACGAGTGCTGCGCGAGCCGCAACCGCGTCGAGCGAGAGCGAGTGCGAGTGCGAGTGCGAGAGCGAGTGCGAGTGCGAGTGCGAGTGCGTCACGTCGACGCGCTCTCTTCGAGCCTCGTGAGATCGGCGCCCGCGAGCGGATCACCGACACCCGCGACGAGGTCGGCATCGAACGTCGTGCTGAAGCGTGCGAGCCAGCGCTCGATTACCTCGTCCATCGTCGGCGGCGTGTCGAGCTCGACCGTCAGCGACGTGACGCCCTTGCCCTCGATGCCGCAGGGCACGATGAGGCCGAAGTGCCCGAGGTTCGTGCTCACGTTGAAGGCGAGCCCGTGCATGGTGACCCAGCGGCTGATGCGCACACCGATCGCGCCGATCTTTCGATCGCCGAGCTCGCGCGATCGCAGCCAGGTCCCGTTCATTCCCGCGATGCGCTCGGCGACGAGGCCGTAGTCGGAGGCGAGGCCGATCATCGTCTCTTCGAGCTCGCGCACGTAGCGCCGCACGTCTTGGCGATCGGGCGCGAGGTCGAGGATCGGGTAGCAGACCATCTGCCCGGGGCCGTGGTAGGTGACGTCGCCACCGCGGCCGACGTCGTGCACGTCGATGCCGCGCGCACGCAGGCCCTCGCGCGGGGCGAGCAGGTTCGCTTCCTTGGCACCGCGCCCCAGCGTGATCACAGGCGGATGCTCCAGAATGAGGAGCGTGTCGGGGACGAGGCCCCGCTGTCGCGCGGTGACGAGGCGCTCTTGCAGCACGTGCGCGTCCTGGTACCGGACGGTTCCCACGCGGAAAACGTGCACTTCGCGGCGCATGCCGACCAGGCCTACCGCATCGGAGGCGCGTGGGCACCAAGGTGGCCTTGCTGTCGTCCGCGCCGCGTCCAGGTGCAGCCCGGCGCAAAGCCGGAGGTGTCTCGTGTTCGAATCGGCGGAGCTGGGCCACGAGATCTCGAGACCCGCGTTCGCGCTGCTCGTCCTCGGTAGTCTGGAGCTCCCTGCTCACGCGGCCCCAGTGGCGGAGCCGCCACCCTTCGCCGCCAGTCCGCCCGTTGACGCTCGCCGATCTCGCCGACCTTGACCCCAGGACACGAACCCGGCGCGCTGTCCTGTGTTCGGATGTCCTCTACGCTTGCTGGCGTGCGGACGTCGGTGGTAGCCCTCGGCCTTGCCATCGGGGGCGAAGATCGGGCTCGGCTGTGCCGCGCTGCTGCTTGTGGTGGTGCTCGGCGCGCTGGCAGCCTATGCGGTCTTCCGCGCGAGCTCCGTCGTATCTGAAGAGAGCGCGCGCTGGGCAGCGGCCGACGCAGCCGGTGACGTCGCGTCGCTCGAGTCGTACATCGACTGGTCGTACGAGATGAGCGAGGGCGGTTTCGTCTCGGCATGGGCACTCGCCCACGCGTCGGCCGGTGAGGAGCACCGCGCGGACGCCGAGGCTCGGGTCGATCTCGGACGCGCGCGCCAGTTGCTCGCGAGCGGGGACGCCGTCGGTGTGTGTGGCGCTGTCGTGGCGCACCCGGAGCTCGCCGAGGTGGGGCCCGCCACGGCCGCGCTCTCGACGCGCGCGAGCGCCGCGGTGGATCGCTACGTCGTGACGGCGAGCGCGCTGGGGGCGCACGCCGACGCCATCGAGACCGTGGCGCTCGGCTTGCGTCGCGCGTCGCGTGCGCCTTGTGCGCACGCTCCACTCGTCGTCTCCACGCTGACCATCGCCGAGTGGTCTGGCCTCGACGGCGCGCTCGCCGGATCGACCGAGACTGCGAGCCGTGTGCTCGATCTGGATGGCGGGCTCTCTCGCCAGTCGGAAGCGCTCAGGACGTCGCTCGACCGCGCGCTCGCCTTCGCCAGCGGCGATGCGCTCGGGTACGGGCCCGAGCGCGTGCTGGTAGTGGAGGTCAGCGCGGCGATCGGCGCCGCCAGCGAGCCGTTCGAGGTAGAGGACGGGACCCAGTTTCCCGGTCTCTCGATGGAGGTGACCCTGTCCGTTCGCGCGCCGCTTCCCGCATCGCTCGGTTCCGCGTGGACCGGGAGCTACACGTGCGCCCAAGGGATGACAG
>JAYVCF010000204.1:0-16619 GCA_043750095.1 Deltaproteobacteria bacterium | reverse complement strand
GACCTCACCATCTACGGCATGTACGCGATCGAGGCCGCGATCCTCGCGGCGTCCGCGCACCTCGGCCGGACGCTGAAGAAGACGCACTGGGACAAGGCCGACTTCGCTCGTGAGCTCGCGAAGAGCCACGGCATGCCGGATGTGTCCGAGCTGGTGGCGAAGCTGAACACGGGTCGCAAGGCGACGGCCTATGGTGACGAGGAGATGCCGTCTGACCTCGGAGATGCAGAGGACATCGCGACCGAGATCGAGGAGTTCGTCGACGCTGTCGATCAGCTCATCGGTGCAAGGAGCCAGCCGTGAGGGCGGCGCATCGAGCCTTGGGCGCGGGATGGGACGCGGTGCGCTGGCCCACTCCCCGCTCGGCCACATGGACCAAGAAGCTCGCGACAGACTCTGGCATCGACGTGATCGTCGTGATCGGCTCTGCGGCGCGCGGTCTCGCGAGGTCCGGCTCCGATGTCGATCTCATCGTCGTGTACAACGACGCTCGGAGCCGCGTACCCGCACCTGCTGAGATCGATGCGCGCTGGGTCGATCTCGCCAAGCTGCGAGCGTTGGTGGGAAAGGGCGACGATGTCTTCGCGTGGGGCGTCGCATTGGGTCTGGTGCTCCATGATCCAAAGAGCATCTGGGCCGAGCTCGTTGCGGAGTGGGCAGGACAGGTGCCACTTCCTTCGCCTCGTGTGTGCGCAGAGCGGGCCGAACGCGCTCGGCGCTATGCCTCCGAATTGCTCGAGAGCGGAGACGAGGACGCCGCGGCGGAGCAGGCGTTGACGCTGCTCACGCACCAAGCCCGCGGAACGCTGTCCGAGCGACATGAATTTCCAAGATCGCGGCCTGAGCTCGTGACGCAACTTCGCGGGATCGGCTCGTTCGAGCTCGCGTCGCTGCTCGCCCGGGCGCTGGACGGCACTCTCACCGCTCGGGACGCCTTGCAGGAATCGGCACGGATCGAGGTCGAGCGAAGACGGCGCGCGAAGGTGGCGCCCGCCATGCCTCGTGTGCGCGCGCGATCTTCGCGCTAGTCGCTCGCGCGCTCGCGCATCGCGGCCACGAACGCCTCGACGTCGCCGAGATGGTTCACGAGAACGTCGCGCACGATCGAGGGGTCGACGGCGCCGTAGCCGTGGACGAGCAGATTGCGAAAGCCCACCGATCGACGTAGCGCCTGGGCGAGCGGCTCCTCGATGTAGCCCGCGCCCGCGAGCAGGAGGAACAGCTCCTGGTTCGTACGCGGCTCACCGAGGTGGTCGTCGCTCACCACGTGCGACGCGACGTCCTGGCATGCCTGGATCACGATCTGGAGCGTGTGCTCGACGAAGCGGCGCTCACGGACGTCGCTCTCGATCGCATCGGGTCGCGCGAGCGTACGTAGCTCTGCGAGCCAGGTCTCGATCTGCGCGAGCTTCTTCCGGATGAGATCGGGATCGGTCACGTCGTCGGTCTCGGTCGTGCGCGTCGGTACTCATCCCAGATGGGCGTCATGTCGAAGAACCGATTGCGCGCCGCGACCTCGAAGCGAATCCGCGCCGAGCGATCGCGATCGACGAGGATCACGCCGTCGCGCATCACGCGATGAGCCAGGTCGGCGGGAGCGTCGTCCATCACGACGAGGTCGACCTCGCGGCCGACGAGGCCTGCGAGGTCGGCTCGCAGCTCGAGCCAGAGGTCGGCGATCGTGTGGTCAGCCCGACGCGACGTGAGGACCGCGATGTCGACGTCGCTCCCGGGGCGCTCGGTGCCGCGCGCCGTGCTGCCGAAGAGCCAGGCGGCGACGATCGCCGGCTCGGCCGTCAGGCGCCGCTCGACGGCCGCGCGTAGTTCGTTCGAGAGCACACGAGGAGAATAGCGCGGGCCAAGAAGCCGCGCGCGGCGGAAGGGACGGAGGCGGCCGGGAGAGGCTTCTCGCTCTCGCTCTCGCTCTCGCTCTCGCTCTCGCTCTCGCTCTCGCTCAGCCGCCGTCGCCCTCGTCATCCTCTCGCGGCCCACGCCGCGAGCGCGGCGGCCGCTCCTCTTCCGCGCGCTGCGCATCGCGTGCCTCGTACGCGCGCACGATCCGCGCGACCAGCGGATGACGGACCACGTCCACGTCGGTGAAGAACGTGGTGGCGATCCCCTCGACGTGACCGAGCAAGCGCACCGCGTCGCTCAGGCCGCTGCGCGCGCCGTTCGGGAGATCGACCTGCGTCACGTCGCCGGTGACCACGGCCTTGCTGCCGAAGCCGATGCGCGTGAGGAACATGCGCATCTGCTCGATGGTCGCGTTCTGCGCCTCGTCGAGGATCACGAAGCTGTCGTTGAGCGTGCGGCCGCGCATGAACGCGAGCGGCGCGACCTCGACGATCTCGCGCTCCACGAGCCCGTCTGCGCGCTCGACGTCCATCATGTCGTGCAGGGCGTCGTAGAGCGGACGCAGATACGGGTTCACCTTCTCGGCGAGATCGCCAGGCAAGAAGCCGAGCTTCTCGCCGGCCTCCACGGCGGGGCGCGTGAGCACGATCTTCTTCACGCGCTTCTCGGTCAGCGCGCGCACCGCCATCGCCATCGCGAGGTACGTCTTGCCCGTGCCCGCAGGGCCGATGCCGAACACCACGTCGTAGTTGCGGATCGCGTTCACGTACATCTGCTGCGTCACGCCCTTGGCCGTGATCGTCTTGCGCGGCGTCGCGAGCACCACGTCGTTCACGAGATCCGAGAGCTTGAGATCCGGGTGCTGCCGGAGCGTGCGCAGGCTGCGCGCGACCTCGCCGCCGCGAAGCTTCCCGTCGCCGAGCACCGAGAGCACCTCGAGGATCGCGCGCTCGGCCGCCGCGACCGCACCCTTCGGACCGCGCAGGAGAATCACGTTGCCGCGCGTGCCGGCCTCGACGCCGTACTCCTTGCTCAGCACGGTGAGGTTCTCGCCGCCCGTCCCGCTCAGAGAGAGCAGCAGCGCGACGTCTTCGACCTCGACCTCACCGCGCACGACCTCGTTCGACTCGGCAGGCTTGCCAGCAGGTGTTCGCATTCGATGCGATCGACGCTAACATGAGGCGACGAACGACGCTTGCGTGCGCTCGGCGCGTTGTTTGCTGGGAGGCCCCGCATGCGCCGACTTGGGCCGCTCGCTTTCGTCCTCTTCCTCGCCGTCAGCTGCACGCCCGGATCGGCGCCGCCCTGGGAGATCGTCGCGCAGGACCTGCCCGAGGCGGTGCTCGCCATCTCGGGCACGTCGCCGACCAACGTCTGGGCGGTGGGCGCGGACCTGGGCAGCGGCCCGATCGTGCTGCACTGGGACGGAACGAGCTGGACGCGCGTGAGCACCGGGACCCGCAGCACGCTCTGGTGGGTGCACGCGTTCTCCGACGGGACGCTCTATCTCTCGGGCGCGGGCGCGACGATCCTGCGATCGACCGACGGCACCACGTTCACCCGCATGTCGGTGCCCGGCCTCGCGGCGCACACCGTGTTCGGCGTCTGGGGCAGCGCGCCGAGCGATGCGTACGCCGTCGGCAGCGTGTCGGGGCGCGACGGCTTCGTCTGGCACTTCGACGGAACGAGGTGGACCGCGATGGCCATCCCCGAGGGCATTCCCGTCGATGCGATCGGCGACGCGCCCGGCCTGTTCAAGGTCTGGGGCGACGGCCACGGTCACGTCTACGTCGTCGGTGGGCACGGCGTGGTCATGCGATCGACGGGCGGCGCGCCCTTCGAGCTCTTGACGACCGGGACCCTCGACACGCTCTTCACCGTCACCGGCGACGACACGCGCGCGATCGTGGTGGGCGGCCTCTCCGCCGGCGTGATCCTCGAGATCCCGCACGCGGGATCTCCCACGGACGTCACACCGGCGGGCGCGCAGCTCGTGCAGGGCGTGTCGATGCGCGACGGGAGCGCGTTCGGATCGGGCGTGGGAGGCGCGGTCTATGCGCGCGGCGCGGGCGCGTGGTCGCTCGTCGACACCGGCCTCGCGCTCGACGTCGCCACGCTGCACGCGACCTGGATCGATCCGGACGGAGGCGTCTGGTCGGTGGGCGGAAACGCGCTCACGGGCGCGCTCGATCATGGCGCGATCCTCCATCGCGGTGCGCACGTCGCCGCGTATGCGCCTGCCCATCCGCTCGATGGTGGAGTGCCCGATGGCGCGATGCCCGTCGCGGTCTGTCCCGACGCGCAGATCGATCCCGCGCCGAGCGGCTCGATCGCGCGCCGATGGAACGAGCAGATGCTGGGCGCGATCCGCCGCGACATCCCGCGACCCGGCGTGCACGCGCGCAACCTCTTCCACGTGTCGGCCGCGATGTGGGACGCGTGGGCGAGCTACGACAGCAGCGCCGACGGCGTGTTCGTGACGGAGCGGAACACGGCGACGGATGTGGCCGCGGCGCGCGACGAAGCGATCAGCTACGCGGCGTACGGGATGCTCGTGCACCGCTACGAGCACCAGACCGGCGGGGCCGTCACCGCCGCGTGCTTCCGCGCGTTCATGGGCGTGCTCGGCTACGACCCGATGAACACCGACGCGACGGGGAGCACGCCGAGCGCGGTAGGAAATCGGATCGCGCAGACGATCATCGCGGCGACCATGAACGACGGCGCGAACGAGGCCGCGAGCTACGCCGACACCACCCGGTGGATGCCCACGAACCCGCCGCTCGTGGTGGACGTGCCCGGCACGATGCTCCCCGACCCGAGCCACTGGCAGCAGCTCAACCTCGCGCTCGCCGAGACCCAGAACGGGATCGTGACGATGGCGGGCGTGCAGAGCTACATCGGCGCGCAGTGGGGGCTCGTCACGCCCTTCGCGATGACCCGCAGCGCGCCCGGTGCGCTCTATCACGACCCGGGGCCCGCCCCGGCGTTCGGCACGCCCGAGACGCGCGACGCCGTGGCCGACGTGCTGCACCGCGCATCCACGCTCGATCACACCGACGGCGTGACGATCGACATCTCGCCCGGCGCCTACGGCAACGACACGCTCGGCACCGACGATGGCCACGGCCGCACGATGAATCCGGTGACCGGGCTCCCGTACGCGCCGAACGTCGTCTTGCGCGGCGACTTCGGCTGCGTGCTCGCCGAGTTCTGGGCCGACGGCCCGCGCTCCGAGACGCCGCCCGGTCACTGGTTCGTGATCGGCAACGAGGTGAGCGACGCGCCGAGCGCCGAGCACCGCTTCGAAGGCGCGGGCCCCGCGCTCGATCGGCTCGCGTGGGACGTGCGCCTCTATCTCGCGATCGGCGGCGCGGTGCACGACGCGGCGATCACCGCCTGGGAGATCAAGCGAGCGGAGACGACGGTGCGGCCGATCTCGCTCGTGCGCGCGATGGGCGCGCTCGGTCAGTCTTCGGATCCCGCGGGCGAGCACTACGATCCGCGCGGGCTGCCGCTCGTGCCCGGCGAGATCGAGCTGGTCACCGCGGCGAGCTCTGCGCCCGGCGAGCGACACGAGGCGCTGCGCCACTGTATCGGTCAGATCGCGGTACGCAGCTGGCGCGGCGAGCCCGGCGATCGCGCGCACGAGGCCTCGGGCGTCGGGTGGGTCCGTGCGATCGACTGGATCCCGTACCAGCGCCGCACGTTCGTGACGCCCGCGTTCCCTGCGTTCATCTCGGGGCACAGCACGTTCAGCCGCGCGGCGGCCGAGGTGCTCGCGTCGTTCACGGGCTCGCCGTTCTTTCCGGGCGGCATGGGCTCGTTCCACGCGAGCGCGAACCACTATCTGGTGTTCGAGCAAGGGCCGAGCGCGGACGTCGAGCTCCAGTGGGCCACGTACTTCGACGCCGCCGATCAAGCGGGTCAGTCGCGCATCTACGGCGGCATTCACATCACGCCGGACGACTACGTGGGGCGGCGGCTCGGGAGCCAGATCGGGCACGATGCCTACGCCCATGCGCGCGCGTTCTTCGACGGAAGCGCGCGGCCGTGACGCGACACGAGAGCGTGGCTCGATGATCGCGCGGCTCGCGCTCGCGATCGCGCTGATCCTCGCGAGCTGCGCGACGCCCATCGTGGACACGGACGGCGGCCCCTCCGACGCAGGACCGATCTCGCTCACGCTCGGGACGGGCGAGCACGCGTTCACCGCGATCACGGACGGCGACACGCTGCTGCTCGCGCGCGGCTGTCAGGGGTTGCAGCACGTCTGGATCTCCCTTCGCGCGACGGGGATCGCGCCGCGCGGTGTGCGCGTTCGTCTCTCGTTCACGCGCGTGAGCGACGGCGCGCTGGTCTCGGCCGAGTTCGACACGGCCATCACGTTCACGCCCGACGCGAGCGGGACGTACGACGAGCTGTCGGGACTGATGCTCGTGCTTCCCACCCCGGCGCCCGCGCTCGGACAGCCGCTCGTGCTGCGCGGAGAGATCACCGATCGCGCGGGCCGATCGACGTCGGCCGTGCTGAACGTGACGATCGCCTGGGGAACCGAGGTCTGCGGCGCCTGAGCGCCCGTGGCACCGCGCGTGCACTGCTCAGCGCGACCGCGCTGTGTTGCTCAGCGTGGCACAGGAGACCTGCGCATGAAGGCCTACATCCGTCTGTCGCTGGTGGTCGTGGCGATGCTGAGCGTCTCGACTGCCGCACCCGAGATCGCGCGCGCCTGTGGCGGCTGCTTCAGCCCACCGAACCCGACGGGCACCGTGTCGGTCGTGAGCGCGCATCGCATGGCGTTCTTGTCCTCGCCGAGCGGCAGCATCCTCTGGGATCAGATCCAGTACACGGGCAGCCCGGCCGACTTCGTCTGGGTCTTGCCGGTGAGCGGCACGCCCACCGTCGAGGTCGCCGACAACGGGTTCTTCGAGGCGCTCGCGCTGGCGACGCAGATCACCATGGTCGCGCCGACGCCGCCGCGCACGTTCTGTCCGTCGAGCTCCTGTGGGTTCCCCGGCGGGTTCGGGGCGGACGCGGCAGCCAGCGACGCGGGCGCGGCCAGCGACACCGGCCCCGCCGTCCACGTCTTCCACGAGGGCGTCGTCGGTCCCTACGAGACGGCCACGATCGGCAGCACCGATCCCATGGCGCTCGTCACCTGGCTGCACGATCACGGCTACGAGGTGAACAGCGAGATCGAGCCGACCATCGCCTACTACGTGGGCCTCGGGATGAACTTCGTCGCGCTGCGGCTCGCGCCGACGTCGGGCATCGATCGGATGACACCAGTCCGCATCGCCACACCCGGGCTCGCGCTGAGCTTGCCGCTGCGGATGATCGCGGCCGGCGTCGGCAGCGAGGTGCAGCTCGAGCTCTTCGTGTTCGCGGAGTCGCGCATGGAAGCCGCGAACTTCGGCAACGCCGAGGTCGATCGCGCCGCGATCACGTTCGACTGGGCGAGCCGCACCTTCGACTACGACGCTCGCTTCGACGACGCGATGTTCCGCGGCACCGGCGTGCTCAACAACTGGGTGAGCGAGTACGCGCAGACCGCGCCGCTCTCGAACATGCGCTACTACAGCAGCGGGTTCGGGGCCGACATGCACTCGGCCATGGCCGACACCGATCTCGTGATCGAGGCACTGCCGAACGCGTACCTCACGCGCCTGCGGACCCGCCTGCCGCCGTCCCAGCTCGGGACCGATCTGACGCTGCGGCTCTCGACGGGCGCCGACATCGGCACGTACATCCGCGTCACGCGCGAGCTTCATCGCGCGCCCGACATCACCTGTCCGCCGCCGCCGACGTGCCCTGGCGCGCGCAGGCCCTTCAGCGCGATGGGCGGCGGATGCGCGATCGGGAACGGCGATGGAGGGACGACCCTCTTCGCGACGTGTATCCTCATCGCCGTGCTCGTGATGCGGCGTCGGAGGCTTCTGTGACGCGCAGCGCATCGGCGACGACGCTCGCGTTCGTCGCGATCGCGCTGGTGTCGAGCACGCCGACGGACGCGCACGCATGCGGCGGCTGCTTCCACATCCCGAACCCGATGGGCACGGTGTCGGTGGTCGCGGCGCATCGGATGGCGTTCCTCTCCTCGACGTCGGAGAGCGTGCTCTGGGACCAGGTGCAGTTCACCGGCAACCCCAACGACTTCGTCTGGGTGCTGCCCGTGATGGGGAATCCCGACGTCGCGGTCGCCGACAACGGGTTCTTCGAGGCGCTCAACGCCGAGACGACCCTGACGATGACCGGGCCCGCGCCGCCGCCGACCTTCTGTCCGAATCCGTGCGCGCGTTGGGGCGGGTCGTTCGGGTTCGGGTGCGCGAGCTCGAACTCGGCGCCGTTCGCTTCCGACGCGGGCATCGCTCGCGTGGTGGTGTTGCACGAAGGGATCGTGGGCCCCTACGAGACGGCGACGATCTCCAGCACTGACCCGATGGCGCTCGTGACGTGGCTCCAAGATCACGGCTACCTGATCGCGAGCGAGATCGAGCCGACGATCGCCTACTACGTCGGCCTCGGGATGAACTTCGTCGCGCTCCGCCTGCGGCCGCAAGCCGGCATCGATCGGATGGCGCCGGTGCGCATTCGATCGCCCGGTCTCTCGCTCACGCTGCCGCTGCGGATGATCGCGGCCGGCGTGGGCACGGACGTCGATCTCGAGCTCTTCGTGTTCGCCGAGGGGCGCATGGGGACGGCGACGTTTCCGAACGCCGAGGTCGATCGCGAGTCGATCACCTACGACTGGGCGAGCAACACGTTCGACTACGGTGCGCGCTTCGAGGCGGCGCTCTTCAGCGGCACGGGCGTCCAGACGAACTGGGTCACCGAGTACGCGCGAAGGCCGAACCTCGCCAGCCTCGCCGCAGCTCGGAGCGGCACGGGCATGGACGTGCACTCGGCCGCGGCCGACATCCAGATCGTGCGCGACGCGCTTCCCACGGCGTACATGACGCGCCTCCGCACGCGGCTCACGCCCGCCGAGCTCGACGCGGACCTCACGCTCCGCACCGCGACCGGCGGCGACATCGGCACACAGTTCATGGTGACGCGCGAGATCCACCGCGCGCCCGATCCGGTCTGCGACACGGTCTGCGACACCGCCGACGGGACCGAGCCCGGCGCATCGTCCGAGCGCGGAACCGGAAGCGCGCACCGGTGCAGCGGCGCGTTCGGCGATCGACGCGCGCCGAGCGGAATCTTCGCGCTGGTCCTCGTGGCGATCCTCGTCAGGCGGCGTCGCCGCTCGTGACGCGCGCGCTCGCCCTGGCCCTGACGCTCCTGGCGCTCGCGCCAGCGACGCTCCGTGCACAGAGCGCCGAGGCGCTCCACGCGGTCCCGGTCCGCTACGCCGACCGCCCGCTCACGCTGCCCGAGGGCTCGCTTCGTCTCGATCAGTCGGCGGTCTTTCGACTCGGCTTTGGTGGTGGTGGCTTCGGCCTGAGCGGACCGAACATGCTGAGCGCGGGCCTCACCGACTGGCTCGAGATCGCGGTGGCCTGGCCCTACACGCGCGACCCCACGTTCCTCGCCACCGCGCGGATCGCGCACACCGCGGCGGCCGACATCGGCCTTCGCGTGGCGGTGACCACGCCCACCCTCACCACGGGCGACACCGACCTGATCGTGTCGATGCCCATCGTCTTTCGCATCGAGCACATCGCGCGCATCGCGACGGGCGTGACGGGCGACTTCCTCCTCACGCAGACCATGCAGCCGATCGTGCGCGTGCCGATGTCGGTCGCGTTCAACCTCGGACCGCGCCACGTGATCGGGATCGAGGGCTCCGTGAGCCTGGCCGATCGCCGCTTCTGGCACGGCGACATCGGGATGTTCTTCGTGCACACCGTGACCGCGACGCCGATGCGGCCGCTGGTCGAGGTCCGCTTCGGCGCGAGCTGGGAGTTCGCCTCGCGCGCCTTCATCCTCTCGTGGGCCATCTCGTTCTGGGCCACCGCGAACCCGACGCCGCGCTGACGAACCTCACCGCGTGGGATCGACGCTCTCGCGCCGCGGTGCGTGGGCGAAGGCAAGCTCCAGCTGCCACGTGCGCAGCGCGAGCTTGCGGCGTGCGCGGTCGATCGCCTCCCAGCCACGCCCGGTGAGCGCGACGCAGACGGGAATCGCGACCGCGTGCCCGATCACGAGCAACCACATCGTCAGCGTCGGTGAGAACCAGACCAGGCGCGGGTGAAGCACGATCGCGTCGGCCGTGATCGTCATCGAGGGCGGCAGGACGTGAATCAGCTCGAGCCCGACGGGCACGAAGATCGCGAGCAGGCCGAGCGCCGTGGCCACCCAGCGCTGACGGAGATCGAGGCCGAAGGCGAGCATCGCAGCCGTCGTCGTCGCGAAGAGCGGCACGATCACGAAGGGCCCGAACAGACCGCCGAACGAGGCCACGGCGACCAGCGAGATCGCCAGCAGGCCGAGGCGGCCGCGCGGCGTGATCCCGCCCCGCTGCTTGGCCAGCGCGAAGGCGCCGCACGTCACGAGGATCGCGCCGAGGGTGCAGACCGTGCCGACGACGGATCGCACTCCGAGCGCGATGGCGAGCGGCGCGACGAGGAGCCAGAGGTACGTGCGCGAGCCCATGCCGTCGATCACGAGATCGATCAGCGTGCGCTCGCTCGCTTCCAGCTCGGCGCGCGCCTCGGGCGGCAGCTGCGTCGGGGGCTGCACGACGAGTCGCGCGAGCACCTCGACGGCGGCTCGATTCTCTGGATCGAGCGCGATGGCCCTTCCCGCGTCGCGGAGCGCGCTCGCACGCGCGACGTCGTCGCCACCCTCGAGCGCACGGCGCGCATGCTCGCGCGCGTCGTGGACGTGGCGCTCCGCCGTTCGTCGCCGTGCGAGCTCGCTCGCCTCGTGATCGAGCACCGCCTCGATGGCGGCCGCGACCTCGCGCGCCGTCGGACGCAGCGCCGGATCGACCTCGAGCGTGCGCTCGATCAGGTCGTCGAGCTCCGGCGCGAGAAGCAGACCCGGCACCCGTTGCGTGGGCCGACGCTGCACGCCCGTGAGCGCCGAGAGCAGCAGCGCGAGCGGCGTCTTGCCGTGGTGCAGCGGTTCCCCCGCGACGATCTCGAAGAGGATCGTGCCGAGCGCGTACACGTCCGAAGCGCGCTCGCCGCGCACGCCATGCGCCTGCTCCGGCGCGAGATAGCCGGGCGTGCCCACGACGCGTCCGTCGCTGCTCTCGTGGTGGCAGAGGCTCATGAGCGCGCGCACGTCGATGATGTCGCTCCCGATCTCGGGCTCGCCCGAGTCACCGCGCACTTCGGTGGCGCAGCCCCAGTCGAGCACGTGCACCTCACCGAAGCGGCCGAGCATCACGTTCTGCGGCTTGAGATCGCCATGCACCACGCCGTGTCCGTGTGCGTAGTCGATCGCGAGGGCGACGGTGCTCAGCGCTCCGAGCAGCCGACGCGTGGACCACGCATCGCTCGCGGCCTCACCGCGAGATGCGAGCACGGCAGCGAGCGTCCTTCCGCGCACGCGCTTCATGGTGAAGAAGGGCGCGCCCGCCTCGTCAGCGCCGAGATCGTAGACCGGAACGATCGCGGGGTGCTCGAGTCGGCCCTGCAAGCGCGCCTCGTCGATGAAGCGCCGGGTGGCCTCCACCTCGCCGCGCAGTGCACGAAGCGTCTTGCGCGCGACGGTGCGGCCGATGCGTCGGTCCTCGCACGCGTGCACGTCACCCATGCCGCCGCTCCCGAGCAGCGCGCCCTCCTCGTAGCGCGTGAGCTCGTGCCTCGTGTCGGGGGGCGGCGGCAGAGTCCGATGCACACCGCTCGCGCCCGCCGCGCCCCAACGCTCCGTCGGCGCGTCCAGGCAATCGATCATCGCGTCCGTCTGAGTGAGCATCGCGTTCCCCCTGCCCGCCGATGGAGCAGCAAGCGTGCCGCTCCATTTCTGCGGTGGGCGCGAGCTCCCGTCCCATCCGTGTGCAGCACCCTGCACATGGCCGTGAAGTTCCGGGTACGGTTCGGGCGGACATGAAGAAGCGAGCGTTCGAAGGTGACACGGAGCAAGTCGCCGACTCCGCATCGGCCCCGCCCGCCGCGCCGCGCACGGAGCCCGCGCCCTACGCGCGCACCTCGATCGCAATCCTCGTCCTGAGCTGGCTCGTGCCGCTCGGCATGTTCGTCTCGATCCTTCACTACACGGAGTTCGATCCGAGCACGCAGCTCCTGCACCGGACGCTCTCCGTCACGAGCCTCGCGCTCTTGCTCGTCGGCCTCGGGCTCGCGGTGCGCGCGATCGACCTCGCGCGAAAGAACGCGCGCATGCGCCGTCGGCTCGCCG
Source organism: Deltaproteobacteria bacterium (assembly GCA_043750095.1). Lineage (GTDB taxonomy): Bacteria > Myxococcota_A > Polyangia > Polyangiales > Sandaracinaceae > JBBSAT01. The sequence continues at coordinate 4,454 of JAYVCF010000204.1, read as the reverse complement.
TGGCGGCCCTGATCTTGGGCTTGCTCACCCCGGTGGTCTGGCTGAGCGAGCTGGTGCTCGCTTGGGAGCTCTACGTGACACGCGAGCGCCTCGATGCGGCCGCCGCCGAGGCCGATGGATCGGCCGAGCTTGGCCCGGCACTCTTGTCGACCGATGCATCTTCGTCGCCCGCCGAGTAGAGTCGGCCCCCCATGACGCTGATGAAGGGTGCGCTCCCCAACGTTCTGTCCGCGATCGGCAACACGCCGATCATCAAGCTCAACCGGATCGGCGCCGATCTCCCGGCGAGCCTCTACGTGAAGTGCGAGTTCATGAACCCCGCCGGGTCCATGAAGGACCGCATGGTCACGCGGATCCTCGACGCGGCCGAGAAGCGCGGCGAGCTCAAGCCGGGCAGCACCATCATCGAGGCGACCAGCGGCAACACCGGCGCGGCCATCGCGATGATCAGCGCCATCCGCGGCTACAAGTGCATCTTCGTCATGCCCGACAAGATGGCGGCGGAGAAGATCCAGTCGCTCAAGGCCTACGGCGCCAAGGTCGTCGTCTGTCCGACCGCCGTCGAGCCCGAAGACCCGCGCAGCTACTACCAGGTGGCCAAGCGCCTCGCGCACGAGACGCCCAACTCGTTCTACGCGAACCAGTATCACAACCTCGACAACCCCGAGGGGCACTACCACTCGACCGGCCCCGAGATCTGGCAGCAGACCGGCGGCGAGGTCGACGTGCTCGTGTGTGGTCTCGGCACCGGCGGCACCGTCTCGGGCACCGGGCGCTTCCTCAAGGAGAAGAAGCCTTCGATCCAGGTCGTCGGCGTCGATCCCGTGGGCTCGCTCTACTACGACTACGTCAAGAGCGGCCGCGTCACCAAGCCCTTCACGTACAAGGTCGAGGGCATCGGCGAGGACTTCTTCCCGAGCACGATGAACCTCAAGATCCTCGACGAGATCGTGCGCGTCGACGACAAGGAGTGCTTCACCACCGCGCGCGATCTCGTGCGGCTCGAGGGCCTCTACGTGGGCGGAAGCTGCGGCGCAGCCGTGGCAGGCGCGCTCAAGTACGCGCAGCAGACACAGAAGAAGGAGAACATCCTCATCATCCTCCCGGACTCGGCGGCGAAGTATCTCTCGAAGATCTTCAACGACGACTGGATGCGCGAGAACGGGTTCCTCGAGAACACCGGGCTCGGCGTGGTCTCCGATCTGCTCAAGACCAAGAGCGACGAGATCATCACCGCGCAGCCCGGCGATCGCGTGCGTGACGTGATCGCGCGCATGAAGGCGCACGGCATCTCGCAGCTGCCCGTGGTCGAAGGAACGAAGCTCATCGGCGCCGTCGCCGAGGTCGATCTGCTCCGCTACCTCGTGAGCGGCGAGCACTCGCTCGACAGCCCCGTCGGCGCGCTCGCCGAGAGCGACTACGCGACGGTGTCGCCGCGCACGAGCATCGAGAACCTGCAGGGCCTGCTCAACGACGCGCGCATGGCGATCGTCACCGACGAAGCGAAGATCGTGGGCGTCGTCACCAAGATCGACCTGATCGACTTCCTCGCTCGCCGCCAGGCGTAGCGGCCGACACGCGGCTCAGAGCGACGCAGCGACCGAGCGCAGCACGTCCGCCACGCCGCGCTCGCGCGTCGTCTCGATCGCCTCGTGGTGCGACACGATCACGCGCACGAGACCCGGGATCGCAGCGAGCCGCTCCAGCTCGGTGCGGACGCGCGCGGCGTCCTTCACCAGGAAGAAGCGACTCACGCGCGTGAGCTGCGGCCCACCCGTCGAGCGCGTGACGTGCTTGAGCACGAAGCCCTGCACGCCGGGGACGTGCGGCATGTTGAAGACGAGGTCGTTCATCACGAGCGTGACGCCGTCCTCGTCCTCGACCGCCACGTAGCCTTCCTGCTCGCCAACGCCCTCGAGCACGTTCAGCCTCACGGCCTCGTCGCGCGGAAAGTCGGCGTACGTGCCGCTCACCGACACGACCTCCTCGACCTTCGTTCGCGCGCCGGGCGGGCAGAGCACCTGCGCGCGCGGAAAGCGCTTCGCGAACGCGGGCGCGTCGAGCCGATGGAAGCCGTTCGGGACGACGATCCAGCCGACCTCGCCCCACGCCTCGATCTCGGCCATCGCGGCCGGCTCCACGGCGATCCCGTTGTGCACGACGAGCTTGCCCGAAGCGCAGCGCACGACCGTCATCACGCGCTTGAGCGGCATCCCGGAGAGCGAGCCCTCCACGCGCCAGACGCGCGGCGAGAGCTTCTCGATCGGTCCATGCGGCAGGATCGTCCACTCCGTGTGAGCCTTGGCCATCGGTCGTTCCTCTCTCCTACGAGCACCAGCCCGTGCGGCTCGCGTCCTCGCCTGCGCCGCAGAAAGCCTCCGGCGCGTGGCCATAGCGCGCGTCGACGAACGCGAGCAAGGACGGCATGTCGATGCACGTCGCCTCGTACGTGTGCTCCCACGCGAGCGCCGCGAGCGGCGTCCGAAGATCGTGCGCGGGGACCACGATGATGCGTGACGTCCACGTCTCTGCGCGACAGATCGGATCGGCGCCGTGTGCGCTGATCACCGCCGCGAACGCTGCGCGGATGTCCGTGGCCGCGACACTGGCAGGGTCGTACGCCAAGACGATGGCTCCGTGCTCCATCGAGTGCACGAGGAAGCCCCACGGAACGGGCGCGTCGTACGTGGTGTAGTTGGCCCAGATCGAATAGTGGTTGCCGCTGACGGGGGGCACGTACGGGTAGCCGATGAGCTGACACGGAGCCTGGTGGTCGCGCGACACCGCGGGCTCGGTGGAGGTCGTCACGTCGCAGGTCGCGCTCGGCGCGATCGGCGCTGCGCTCGGGTGCGCCGTGGCGATGTCGACGCGCTCGCCCACGCCGCCCGGGACCGCCGTGCTCGCGCAGGCCGAGATGGAGAACGACCCCAGAAGGAAGAGCAGGCAGCGCACGTGTCTCCGCGCATCTTGAGGCTATGCTCGCGCCGATGTCGACCCGTTCTCGCTCATCGCTCGGCGTGACGCTCGTGCTCGCGCTGCTCGCGCCCGCTTCCTCCGCGCTGGCATGGCCCACCGTCGATCCCTCGGGGAATCAGGTTCCGGTGCTCCGCGGACGCTGGACCGTCGCGCTCCCCGAAGACACGCTGCGCGCCGCGGCCACGCAGGCGCCGAACGCGCCCGCAGCGCGCGAAGAGCTCGACAGCGCCGCGGTCGTCCGCACGCCGGAGGGGAACCTCGCGATTCGCGGCGTCCTGCTCGAGTCCACGCGCCCCGATGATCTCGCGGCGGCCGTCCGCACGCTTCCCGCGCCCTGCCCGAGCCCGACGTACGGCACGCTCGGAGAACGGACGGACCTCGTGGCGGTGCGTTGCACCGAGGCCTCACCCGACGGAGCGCTGCGACCGCTGAGTGTGTACGCGGTGCATCCCGATGGCTGGGTGGACCGCATCGAGGCGATGGTCGAGACGACGGACCCGGACGACGAGGCCGCGCGCACGGCGGGCATCGCCTACGCCGAGGCCGTGATGGCCACGCTGACGCCCGGACCCGCGCCCGACGCGGTGGAGCGCGGAACGATCGAGATCGCGCGCGCGTGTGAAGCCGACGGTGCCGCCGATCGGCTGACGATCACCCTTCCCGACGGATGGATCGCCATGCGCGACACCATGGGCACGACCGAGCTCGTCCGCCTGACGCACGTGGTCCCGCTCGGCAGCGAGCGGCCGATGCTCGCGATCGAGCTCTCGCCAGCGGGGAGCGAGCCGCCGCGCGTTCCCGAGGGTGTGGGTGCACTGCGAGCCGGCGCGATCCTCGGGAGCCCGGTCGACTGGCTCGTGATCGAGGACGAGGGCCAGCCGACCAGCGTCCGCCAGGTCGCCGCCGAGCTGACGGTGGACTGCGGCGGTGATGCGAGATACGCGCGCGCCCTTCGGCTCTCGCTCGGCGGACCGAGGGCCACGGTCGACGAGGGGCAGCGCATCCTCGAAGCCCTCACGCTCGGCAGCACGCGCGGCCACACGGCAGAGCTCACGGCGGTCTCGAGCCAAGCGCCGGCCATCGACGAGAGCGCGCTCGACGAAGGGAGCGACGAGGACCGCGCAGCGGCGCAGCAGGGCCACTTCTGGTCCATCGCGATCGGCGGCGCCAGCCTGCTCCTGCTCGCGGCGGCGCTGGTGATGCGCGGGCGCACCACGCGGCCGAAGTGAATGGCGGCGCTTGAGCGAGCCGAAGACAGAGGAGCCGACTCCGCGGCGTGAGCGAAAGGCGCGCGCAGAGGGCCGCGCGTGGCAGAGCCGTGACCTCTCGCTCGGCGCGGTCCTGATCGTCACCGGGGTGCTCGTTGCGCTGGGCGCGAGTGCGACGCGTCGCGCGCTCGAGCAGCTCTTCACGCGGGCGATCGAGCGTGTCGCGACGGGTGAGGTGCTCGCTCCGCGCGCGGAGCTCGAGGCCAACGT
>JAYVCF010000203.1:0-10155 GCA_043750095.1 Deltaproteobacteria bacterium | reverse complement strand
CGCTCTCCGCGGGCGTGCACGACAGCTCGCTCGACGGCTTCTATCACGTGGCGCGCGCCATCCTCATCCACAGCGAGGCGCACCTCGATGCGTTCGATGATGCGTTCGCGACCTATTTTCGTGGCGCAGAAGCCAAGGGGCTCGAGCTCCGGCAGGAGATCCTCGACTGGCTCAAGGACGCGGCCGAGAATCCCGGCGAGCTCACCGACGAGGAGCGCGCGCTGATCGAGGACCTCGACATCGAGGAGATCCGGAAGCGCTTCGAGGAGCTCTTGCGCGAGCAGGACGAGCGTCACGACGGCGGGAATCGGTTCATCGGGACGGGAGGGACCTCGCCCTTCGGCAACTCGGGCAAGGTCGAGCGCCCCGGCATTCGCGTCGGCGGACGCGGTGGCGGCCGGAGCGCGGTGCAGGTCGCGCAGAAGCGTGCGTGGGAGGGCTATCGCGACGACCTCACGCTCGACGTGCGTCAGATGCAGGTCGCGCTGCGCAAGCTTCGCGCGTTCGCGCGCGAAGGCGCCGAGATGGAGCTCGACCTCGAGGGAACGATCGACGCGACCGCGAAGAACGTGGGCGAGCTCGAGATCGTCCTGCGCCCACCGCGACGGCCCAACACGCGCGTGATCCTGGCGATGGACGTGGGCGGATCGATGGAGCCCTACGCGCACCTCGTCTCGCGGCTGTTCTCGGCGGCCAGCAAGGCCACGCACTTCAAGGAGCTGCGCTGCTTCTACTTCCACAACTGCGTCTACGGACACCTCTACAAGGACGAGCGATTCCAGGACGGCGTCAAGGTGCGCGACCTGCTCGCCGAGTGCGGCCCGCACTACAAGCTCGTGATGGTGGGCGACGCGCTGATGGCGCCCTACGAGCTGATGAGCGCCGGCGGCTCGAGCGATCTCGGCGACGACAAGGGCATGGAAGGCATCCAGTGGCTCATGGAGATGCAGCGCCACTTCGAGAAGAGCTGCTGGCTCAACCCCGAGCCCGAGACGTACTGGGGCGGCAACACGATCGAGTACGTGAAGAAGGTCTACGACATGTACCCGCTCACCGTTCACGGGCTCGGTGAGGCCGTGACGCACCTCGTGCGCGGCAGGTCGTCGCGCCGCGCGGCTTGATCCGGTCACCTGAACGCCGTCCGAAGCTCGATCAGGCGCTCACCACAGACCTCCGGCTCGGCGACGCGTTGACGCACCTCGTGCGCGCCAAGTCTTCGCGCGCGCCGCGTAGGCGGCTCGAGCGATCTACACGCGGTAGATGTGCAGGGCGTCCTTGGCGATCTTGCCCATGTCGACGAGCTTGTCGCGGAGCGACGTCAGATCGGGGTCGCGCGTGTAGATATCGTCGAGACGACGCGACGCGAGGACGACGACGAGCGCGTCGACGACCAGCAGCTCGGTCGGACGCTTCCGGTCTTCCGGCATCGCAGCTAGAAGCAGACCCGCGTCGATGCCCACGTCCTTTGGCGCGTCGATCACGGCCACCGCATCACGAACGCGCGCGGCGAGCCCATGTTCGCCCCGCCACCATTCCGCGATGACCGCGGTCGGAGCCACCGCCGACAGCTTCTTGCTCAGCATGTCGGCCAGCAGCGTAGCGGCGGGGACACTGGGCCTGCGGCCGGTCGCGACCTCGGTGAGCGCCACAAGCGCGCCGGTGTCGAGGATCACGCGCTTGGTGTCGGTCAGAGCCACGAACTGCGCGCCGCTTCCATCTCCGCCTCCGTCGGCGGCGGTCCGTGCTTGAGCATCTCTTGGTACAGCGCTTCGCGCGCTTCCATCTGCTCGGCGGTGGGCTCGCCATCTGCGATTCGACGTTCGAGGTCAGCCACCTCTGCGCGGGCGCGCTCCGCTTGCTCTACGGAGGCGAGCCCAGCGTTTGTCAGACGAACCGCCTCCTCCATGCGCGCGTGTGCGGCGTCTACCGAAGCCATCACCCGCTGCACGAGTCGCTGGATCTCCGGGCCTTGCGTGATCGAGTCGACGATGAGCCGACGCAGACCGTCGTCCGTCGACAGAACGACGACGCGGTCTCCATCGAGCATGCGCACGCGAGCGGTCTTCTTCTGAGACGAGACGACGTGGGACTTCGCCGCTTTCGCCGCGGGCGACCGCTTCGTGCGGCTCGCTAGCTTCGAGGAAGGCTTGCGGACGTTCTTTCGGGCAGCAGCCGTCATGCTCGACCAGAGGATGCCACGAGCGCAGTCGCCGCGCAGTCGATCCCGCAGTCGGCGCACCAGCGGCATCCGTGTCACCGCTGCACTCGTGCGTGGTCGCTCCTCCCGCCGCGCGGCGTAGCGTCGAGATCCGCTACCCTTCCCGCATGCGAAACACGTTGGCGTCGCTCTGGGTCGTCGCGTTCGCGTCGGGATGCCCCGTCGGTGGCGCGCGCTTCGATGACTCGGGCCCGGGGCACGATGCCGGTCCGGGCCTCGACGCGTTCACTCCGCCCGTCGACGGCAACGGCTTCGACGTCGCCGCGCCGCAGCCCGACGCCTTCGTCGTGCACGACGACGCCGGCAGCGCACCGATGAGCGTCCCGCAGCGCGCGCGCATGATCGCGATGACGCTCGCGGGCGACCCGCACTTCCTGATCGGGATGGGCAACGACCTCGACGGGGCTCCGACCTACGACGCGAACCGCGCGGGCGTCTACACGCTCGGGACCACGCTCGACATTCACTACACGTACCTCAACGGCTACACGGACACGGGCGGCTGGACGACGTGGAACAGTCCCCCAGGCGAGTTCGCCGGCATCCTGGCCGACGCGTGCGCACGCAACGGCGGGCTCGCGCCGATGTTCACGTACTACGACCTCGCGCTCGAGTACGAGAACCACCACGACGCGCTGCGCGACGCGGCGCGCATGCACGTGTACCTGCGCGACATCCGCACGCTCTTCATGCGGCTCGGCACCTACGGCCATCCGGCGCTCGTGCAGTTCGAGCCCGACGGCTTCGGCTATCTACAGGGCGTGATGCGCGACATGGGCACCACGCCCACCGCGTACTCGGCCGAGCTGCACTTCTCGGACATCCCGGAGTGCGCGGGCGTGCCGAACACCGCCGCCGGCCTCGTCGAGTGCTTCGATGCCATGCGCGACGCGCTCGCGCCGATGGTGCTCATCGGCCTTCACGCGTCCTCGTGGGGCGACTGGTGGGACGACACGAGCGCGTCACCCGCCCAGATCGAGACGCACGCGCAAGGCGTCGCCGCGTTCTTGAACGCGATGCGCGCGGACCTCACCGACTTCGTCACCGTGGAAGCCCTCGATCGCGACGCGGGCTTCTGGGAGACGAACGGCGGCGGCGCCTCGTGCTCCGTCAGCGCCGGCTCACGCGGAGCGGTGTACTGGGACGAGACCAACGCGACGCGCCCCAACTTCAGCGATCACATCCACTGGGTCAGCGCGCTCACGACGGCGCTCAACCGCCCCGCCCTCTGGTGGCAGATCCCGTTCGGGGTCCCGAGCACGACGTGCGGCGGCAGCGACGCGCACTGGCGCGACAACCGCGTGCACTATTTCTTCACGCACACCGACGAGCTCGTCGCCGCGGGCTCCGTCGGCGTCGTGTTCGGCACGGGCGCCGGCCACCAGACGTACATCGACACCGACGGCAACCAGTTCCACGACGCGGTGAACGCGTACTTCGCGCACCCCACGCCGCTTCCCTGACGCGCCAACGCTTTTCATCTCCGGGCTCGTCTCCGGCGCCGGTCGCGGCCCGGGTGGTGCAAGGCCTCTCGCGATGCCGACCGACAAGAAACATCTCTCGATGCTGCGCACGTTCACCGCGGCGGACTTCGTCACGATGGTGAACGCTGCGTGCGGGACTGGGGCAATCCTTGCGTCGGTGCGCTACGCCGCCACACACCAGGCGTGGTTCGCCTGGGTGGCGTTCGCGCTCCTTCCCGTCGCGCTGGTGGCCGACGTGCTCGACGGCGCGGTCGCTCGACGAACGGGGCGCAAGTCCGTGCTCGGTGCCGATCTCGACTCGCTGGCCGACGTGGTGAGCTTCGGCGCGGCGCCCGCGGTGCTGGCGTTCGCTCTGGGCCTCGACGGAGGCTGGGACGCGCCCGTCCTCGTGTTCTTCGTCGCGTGCGGCATCAGCCGGCTCGCTCGCTACAACGCGACCGCCGATGCGCTCTCGGACGCGTCGGGCAAGGTCCGCTACTACGAGGGCACACCGATCCCCACCAGCCTCGCGCTCGTGCTGGTCCTCGGCATCGCGTTCGCGCTCGGCGCAGTGGGCGATCACTTCTGGCTGGGCGCGATCGATCTCGGCCCGTGTCGGTTCCACCCGCTCGTGCTCATGTTCGCCGCGAGCGGCTGCGCGATGGTCAGCGCTTCGCTCCGGATTCCGAAGCCGTAGTTCGCAGCGCGTACGCCACCAGCACGATGGCCGTGACCTGCACCGCGCCGAGCGCGAGCGCCGCGAAGTACGGATAGAAGAACAGCTCCGCGGGCGGCGCGGGATAGCCGACGCGCCAGCCGAACACGAGCGGATGCACGACCGCGAGCAGCGTCGCGATCAGCGAGAGCGCGGTCCAGTCGAGCACGAGCCCATGCGCGTCGCCCCGCACGCGGAGATCGACGTACGCGGCGAGCGCGCACCAAGCGAGCGACATCAGGATCGTGAACGTGAGGAAGTCCTCGCGCGTGGAGACCGAGCTCAGATCGAAGCTGCCGTGCACCGCGACTTGCGTGATCAGCATGGCGGCGAAGAGCCCGAGCACGAGCGCCGAACCGAACCAGGCTGATCGACCGCGCCGCCACTGCGCCCCCGCCTGGATCGCGAGCACGAGAAGCGCGAGGAGCACGCAGGGCAGCACACCGAGCGCCTGCTGCTCGCGGTGGTACGCGCGAAACCGCGACCAGCGTCCATCGCTCGACGAGAGCCAGCCGCGCAGCCGCGCCGCGTTCGCCGCCCGAAAGCGCTCGACCGTGGCCTGCCGCTCCTCGAGATAGCCGGCGGGAAATGCAGCCGGGTCCGCGATCGCGAAGAGCGTGTCGAGGTCGTCTTCACCCGCGCGCATGCTGGATGGAAACGGCAGCCCGAGCAGCAGCGCGAGGGACGGCGCGATGAGGGTCGCGCTCATGGTGCCCCGAGCCGACATCGGTCGAACGCCCACGCCCGCGTAGCAGCTGAGCGTCCGGGCGACGCGATCTTGTCGCCCCCCGTGTCCGCCGCGGAGCGTGTGTCCGTGATCGGCCGTGACGAGCACGAGATCGCGCGAGAGGTCGAGCGTGGCGAGCAGCTCCTCGATCTCGCCGTTCACGCGCACGACGGCCTGGCGATACGCCGCCGAGCCCGCGCCGCTCTCGTGCCCGATGTCGTCGACGTAGACGGGGTGAACGAGCTGCACGTCGGCCGGCGGCGCGAGCGGCACGTAGTCCTGCCCCGGCGGCGCGACGACGTACGCATCGAAGCCATCCGGGAAGAGCTCCTGCCACCAGGGCACCTCGCTCACGCCCGACACCCTCAGGCCCGCGTGTCGCGCGATGGCCCAGATCGACTCGGCCGCGAGCGGGGTCGTGTCGTCGTTGCCGCGCGCGCCGGTGCGATCCTGCTCGAGCCCCGTCGACATCACGGCGTACACCGGACGCGACACCGAGAGCGGCCCTACGTCGGTGACGCGGCACTGCCCGATCTCGCCGAGCCGCGCGAGCGAAGGCATCGCCTCGGCCTCGAGGTGCCCTAGCCCGTCGACGACGAACACCACCGTCCGCCGCGGCCGGCTGGGATGAACGCTCGGCCCCGGGTCATGCACCGACGCGCGATAGAACCCGTCGTGCGACGAGTGCCGCGTCGCGTACCCCACGCCGAGCCCGCTCGACACCGCGAGCCCCATCACCGCGCACGCGAGCAGTCGCCACGCCGCGCGCCGCGCGCCCATCGATCACTGAAAGACGTGGAAGGAGCCGAGCACCACCCAGAGCACGCCGAAGATGAGCAGCGTGCTGAGACAGCCGCCCCCCATCCACTTCGCACCCGCACCTGCCGCCACGCCCCGGAGAATCTTGCTCATGCTCGGTCTAGAGCAGCGGACGTGCCGCGCAGAAAGCGCGGCGAGACGAGCGATGGCGAGGCGCCCACGCCGCACCCGAGGCGCTGTGGCTCTGCGTTCGCGGTGAGACGGAGTAACGCGCGAACGGGCTCGGGCCCCATCTCCGAGACCTCCGGGCACGCCCATCCGAGAAAATCTCGTTTCTCGGTGCCTCGAGGCACGCGGAGACCAGAAATTCTGATTTCTGGATGCCCCGAGGCACGCGGAAACGAGATCTTCTCATCGCGAAAATCAGCAAGGGTCTCGCGATCCTCGGCGAGCCCGCGTCGCCGAGCCGCGACCTCATCGCGAGAAAAGATGATCTCGACCGACAACGCCCGTCGGTCACGGCCGACACCCCAACATCCGGAGCGGGGAGCCCGCGCGGATGGAAAGGAGGTGAGAACAGATGAACAACAACAGCAATCAGTTGCCGATCGATCCGATGTTGGCGAAGCCGTCGCGTTACGACGCGTCGAGCGCCATCGCGGTCGTGAGGAAGCTGGTTCTTGCAGCTCCGGCGGACATCACGCCGAAGTCGCGCGCCGCGCTCGATGCGGCGAGCACGGAGGCCACCGCCCTTCACGGGGTGGTCACCGAGCGAGAACGGCTTCTTCCGACGCGCCCCCTAGCGAATGCCCACGTGAACGCGTGGAGCGCTCTCTTCGGGCGGCTCGAGGCGGCTGCCCGGCTGCCGGTCGCGACGTATCCAGTCGCCGCGACCGCGCAGAAGCTGCTCGAGACCTATTTCCACGGAGGCTTGTCCTTCGTGGTCGCGGGTCACGAGGAGCTCTGGGTGGACGCCGAGCGCCGCATCGGGCGCTTCGACAGCGAGGGAGTGAGCGCCGATCTCGAATCGATCGCGGGTCCCTCGTACCTGGAGAACCTCCGCACGACTCACACTTCATTGGGTGAGGCGCTCGGGTTGGCGCACGCGGCCCGTCCGATCCCGGATGGAACTGCGCTCCAGGATCAGATCACGAAGACGTCGCGCGCCATCTCGCGCTACGCCCTCGCTCTGATGTCGGAGGTCGACGTCGACGACGATGCGAGCGTCGAGCGTTTCCAGCACGCCGTCGCCGCGCTCGTTGCCCATCGCGCCAGCTTCAAGGCGCAGGGCGACAGCACGGTGGTGGCCGACGGAACGCCGACGCCCGGGTCGCCGACGACGCCGGCCCCGAGCGCGACCGGTACGACGCCGGTCGCCGCTTGAGGCGTGCACACACATCGTCGCCGGTTCCCGAGCGTCGCGGCCCCGCGACGTGAGGAGCGCTGGCGATTCACTCCGACGAACGCGCCGCCCCGAAAGGGAAGGCGCGTTTCTCGTTGCATGGAGGGGTGCGTCGTCGTGTTCCCACCGCGCGGGCGGCACTCGACACGAGCGGCTATCATCGTCCACTGCTGGAGGCCCGCATCAGTCACGCTCACCGGCTAAATTCTGTCCACGCCCGAAGAACCACACCTCGGGCGAGTGCCTGAAACACGGCCTCGGCATCGACGTGCTCGCCTGCCCATGCAGCCATCCAATGAAGCTCGTGGCCGTGATCTTCGACAAGCCGAGCCTCGCCCGCATGCTCGCGGCCCACGGCCTCCCGAACCGCATCGCGCCTACCGCTCCGGCGCGCGCGCCGCCGCAGGCCCGGCTCGACTTCGGACCGTGAAGAGAGAGGTGCGCGCCGCGCGCGCCGAGGCAGACCCGCGCCCGCGTCACGACGATCCGGCCGCCGACGCACACGAGCTGCGCGAACGACGCCGAAGAGGGTGGCGTTGACACCGAGAGCGGGACCCGAGACGATCGATCGCGGTGACGGAAGCCGGGAGAGGTTCGTGGACGCGAGGGGGCCTTCGCACTCGCTACGCCCCGCCGCCCTCGGGGCCAAGGTCGATGACCCAGTCGGCGCACTTCAGCACGTCGCGCGTCGCCCACATCGGCCCTTGACGTCCGCCACGACGCGGTGATGCGGTGGGCGCAGACGTGTCGTCGTGGCCGGGAGCGAGGCGCTGATGAAGCAAGCAAGCAAGCAAGCAAGCGGCGCTGCTCGTCGCGCTCCTGAGCGCCGCGCTCGGCGGCTGTAGCGAAGGCGTGCCCTCCGCAATGAGAGCGGCCGAGCTCACTGCGTCGGCCGGGAGTTCATGCACCTACGGTCCCGGCGAATGGTCGTCGCGATGCGCGAGCGGGCTGGGTGACGCTCGCCTCTGCCGCGCGCTCCGTGGCAGCGCGACCGAAGACGAGAGGCAGCGGATCGCGCTGGAGCTGAACGCTCGCTCGGTCACGGGCCTCGGGGCGATGCACTTCACCCACGGCTCCCGCATCGGGTGGAGCGTCGACGACGTTCTTCGTCTCGCGCCCGGAAGCACCGACCCCGCCGTCGCGCTCGCCGTGCGCGACGCGAACACCGCGTTCGCCGAGTGCGTCGATCGTGGCGTCCTCGCGGACTGGGTCACGACACCCGTCTGCGGCACGAGCGACAGCGTCGAGGGGCTCGCGAGCGCGCGCTGCGTCGCGCTGGACGCCGATGGCTGCCCAGCATCGCGGTCGACGCGAACGGTCGCGTCGTCGTCACGTACTACACCTGGGTGTCGGGGACCGTTCGGCGCATGGCGACCGCGAGCGCGGCCAACCGGTTCGGCATCAACTTCGTGCAGCTCAACGGAACGTGGACTCCGCCCGTCCCGATCTCCACGCCCTTCGCACCAGACTCCAGCATCTCGCGCGCGGGCGGCGACTACATGACGGTGTTCTCGGCGCCGGCGGGCTTCCTCCCCGGCGGCGGAACGTTCATGGCCGCGTGGGCCCAGTTCTCCGTACTGACGGAGACGCCCATCAGGGTGCTGCCGTGAGGCGATGCTGGCTCGCATGGTTCGCATGCCTCTGCGGGTGCTCCTGCGCTGTCGACCACACGATCCCTGTCGATGCACGGCGCCCGGACGGCGGCCCAGGTACGGAGTGCGTGTCTCCCGAGTCGCTCTGGGGAGTCGGTGCGAGGCCGCCAGTGCCCGTGGTCGATTGCAGCGCCGCAGGCGCCGACGCGCTCTGTGGCGCCGCATTCGGCGCGTACTCACCTGGCGGTGCAGCGGTCTCCATCTGCGTCTATGGCTGCGCGGCCGGAGGCCATTGTGACAACCGCGATCACATCCACGAGTGCTACTGCGGTGACGCACCCTGTTCTGCGGCCCTCGGACAGATATGCATCAACGACGGTGGGGGCGAGCACTGCGTCGACGCGTGTCTTCGCGAGCGAACGCTGGCGCGTGCCTGCGCCCCGATCTCCCGCGAGCTTCCCTGGGCGCGGCTGCCAGGGATTCACGCCTTCAACCCTTCTTTCGGCGATATCGTGCACGGATGTCGGCTCTGGGCGCAGGCCTTCGCGCCACCAGGGACCCACGCGCTCGCCAGCACTGATCCGGTGCTCGTCAACAACGTAGTCTGCGGCATGGGCGACACGTGCCGCGGAATACTCGATCCATCGCTGGGCCAGTTTCCCGTCTGCACATGCAACGGCGTCCAGTGCTCGCTCGACCAGGTCTGCGTGGTCGACGAGACCGAGGGCACCACGGACGCGGACACATCGACCGCACACTGCGTGCCCGCGTGCTGGCCGAATCCGTGACCAGCTCGTGGACCGCTCCTCAGCCGCCAGTCGGGCTCCGCGGCTCCGGCCGTGCTGCCGTGTGAGGCGATGCTCGCTCGCTCCGCTCGCATGCCTCGCATGCCTCTGCGGGTGCTGTTGCGCTGTCGACCACACCATCCTCGTCGATGCATGGCGTCCGGACGGCGGCCCTGGTACGGAGTGCCTGTGTCCCGCGTCGCTCTGGGAGTCGGTGCGATTCAGCCAGTGCCCTTCTTCGTCGATTGCACCGTCGCAGGCTCTGACGCGCTCTGCACGGCCGTGCTCGGCGCCTACTCGCCTGGCGGCCCAGCGGTCTCCATCTGTCACTCACGCATCACGGACGCGATCGCGGTCGCGGTCGGCTCGCAACACACGTGCGCGTTGCACGTCGATCGGACCGTGTCGTGCTGGGGCTTCGGCGACTTGGGCCAGCTAGGTGATGGCATGTTGTATGCGCTGCGCGAGGACCGTCCCGCGCGAGTCGCTTCGAG
>JAYVCF010000202.1:0-5989 GCA_043750095.1 Deltaproteobacteria bacterium | reverse complement strand
CCGCAGACTCCGAGAGCGCCTCGCGCGTGGCCCGCTCGACACCGGCCACGTACTCGCCGCGTGGATCTGCACGATCCCGCGACCCGCACGCGACGACATCGCCGAGGCGCTCTTTCCCGAAGAGCTGGGCGAGGAGTGGATCGATATCCCGATCCCGGAGATCGAAGCGCGGCTCACGGCCGCGCGACTCATCCGCTATCGGCGCGCCGAGGTGCCCGATGGACGGTGAGATCCCCACGCGCGAGATGATGCTCGCGACGATGGCTGCAAAGCCCAAGGGCGGAGCTGCGCCTCCGTTCGATCGCCTGCTCACGCTCCGCGAGTCGGGCGTGTCCATCGACGTCGAGCCACCCGAGCCGCGATGGAGCTACACGCGCACGGACTTCGACGACGGGCTCGAGGTCGGCGTCGTCGAGCGCGGGCTCGTCGGGATGCTCGTCGGCTACCCCGGGATCGGCAAGAGCACGATCGCGCTCGGCGCCGCGGTTTCGACCGCGTGCGGCTGCGACTGGCTCGGCTGGCATCCCAACGAGACGGGCCGCGTTCTGTTCGCGACCGCCGAGGAGTCGCAGCTGCACGTGCTGCGGCGCCTCTACCGGCTCACGCGGGCCCTCAACCTGTCGCGCGCGCAGCTCGATGCGGTCGAGCGCAACGTCGTGGTGTGGCCGCTCCGCGGCGAAGCCGTCGCGATGGTCCAGGGCGAGGCGGGCGCATACGCGCCGACGTCGTTCGCGCTCACGCTCCGCGAGCAGCTCGATCGAGTCGAGCACGCACTCGTGCTCGTTGACCCTCTCTCTCGCTTCGGCGGGCCAGACACAGAGACGAGCAACGCCGCCGGGACCGCCTTCGTGCGCGAACTGGAGGCGCTCACCGAGGGCAGGGGGAATCCGACGGTGCTCTTCTCGCACCACGTCGGGAAGGTCGCGAAGGAAGTGCTGGGCACGATGTACGCGGCACGCGGCTCGTCTTCGCTCTCGGGCGCCGTGAAGTGGCAGGCGAACATCAACGCGATCGAGGATGAGCGCGGAGGCACATGGGGCGTCTCTATCAAGTCAACCAAGAGCAACTACGCGGCGCCTCCCCCGGTGCTGTGCATGAAGTGGGAAGCCGGAACGCTACGGCTCGCGAGCGCGGCTGAGCGCCGCGCGCTCGACGAAACGAAGAAGGCCGCGAAGACGCGTTCCGAGGAGCACGGGCGATGACCGCGCTCCGTCTCACGCCCGAGCAGTTCGCCATGAGCCGCACCGTCGGCTGGCGTCGTGCGCTTGTCCTGGCGGTTCTCGGCGGAGCGGCCGACGAGCTCGGCCGCGTGCACGACGTCAGCGCGCGCGACGTCGCTCGGCTCCTCGGTGTCGACGCTGCTCTCGTCCATCGCGACGTCCGGTACCTCGCGCGCGTCGGCGCGATTGGTGTCGTGTCGCGACGCGGACGCGCATCAACGATCACGGTCGTCTCCGCACCCGAAGTGAAGACACCGGAGTCGGCACAGGTGAAGACACTCAGGAGGTCGGCAGGTGAAGACACCGAAGTCGGCAGGTGCCGACCTACTCGCGTCTCAGCGCTCCTCGGTGCCGACACAGCAGTCGGCACCAGTGAAGACACGGGAGTCGGCAGGTGCCGACCGCCCCCTACGGGGGAGAGCAGCAGCGGGGTGGTGCGCGCCTGCAGCGCGCCCCCACACACCGACGCCAGCGTGCACGTGCTCGGCGCGCCCAGCGACGCGCCTCCGATCCCGACACCCCGAGTGCAGAAGGTGAAGACGACATGGTGAAGCCCGATACCGCCCGAAAGCTGCCGCCCCGGAAGCTCGTCGGCTCGACGACCACGAGCACGAATGTGCTTCGCGCGAAGGCGCTCGAGATGATCAGCAGTGGCTCATCCGTCGAAGCCGCAGCGAAGGCGGTCGGGCGGAGCGCGGACACAGTGCGCGACTGGCAGCGGGCTATCGCTCCCGCGATCGAGGCGCGCCTCGCCGCCGTGACCGACGCGATCGCAGACGGTGCAGTCGAGGCGAAGCGCATCGCGCGCGACCACGCACCCGAGGCGATCCGCACGCTCATCCGGGAGATGCGCGAAGGCCCGACCTCTGCTGAGCGCCGCGCCGCATCGGTCGCGTTGCTAGATCGCGGCGGCGTGCCGCCGAAGAGCGAGCACGAGATCGCACCGCCATCGCCGATTCCCCCGATCGTCGTCAGCATTGAGACGGCGCGCGCGCTCGCGCGCCGCGGGATGCGATTCCCGGCTGATGGCGGGGGCGACCCATGAGCGGCCCTCTCGTTGTTGCCGCGGGCCTCGTCGTCATCGACGCGGCCCACCTCGAGCGCCGCCTCGAGAACGTCGTCGAGCGCGTGCTCGCTCGTGCTCGTAGCTCGCAGCCGTCGGAGTGGCTCGACGCGAAGGCAGTCGGCGCCCTCTTCGGCATTCACGCGCGCTCGGTGCGCAAGCTGCGCGGCCTGCCCTCCCACAAGTTCGGCGAGAAGCTCCTGCGCTACCGCCGCGACGAGGTGCTCGCGTGGGCGAACGACCAGGGCCGGAAGGTCTGCCGATGACCCCGAAACGGGGGCGGAGCCGGTCTTGTACCTGCACAGACCGACGCGATCGCGGCCGAAACTCGCGACACCGCCCCGGTTGTCACCACCAAGCGTCACGACGAGCGCCCGAGGTCAGCCGAAGAGCGCGGTGCGTCGCCGTTCGACCTCGATGCTCACCGCCGCACTGCGCGCGAGGTACCCCCCGAGTGTGCCCGTCCCGGCCGTGGGTATTTCGCGCTGGACCTGTTCGACGATGCGCGTGATCGCCTCCGAGCGCTGGCGCGCCCTCCGCTCCCGACGTGCTCGTTCTTCCCGCGCTGTCTCTTTCGCCATGATCACCTGTCCACAAACAAGGTTACGTCCCCACGTCGGGATCCGCAGGGGGGTGATCTGCGTCACGCCGACGATTCTCGCGACGGCCCCGCATGAGATCGCCCCGTGACTGCTCCCGACGAGCGTCGTTAACGGTTGACAACTATGGTCCACGCGCCCAGGATCGAAGGGTGAACGCAAAGATCAATACCGGGCTGCGCCTCGACCCCAAGACCCTCGACCGGGTGAACGCCTACCTAGAGCGCCTGCAACGCGAGCCCGGCCGAGCCGGGGCGACGCTACAGGACGCGTTCCGCACGCTGATCGACCATGGGCTCGCCGCCGTCGAGCCGAAGAAAGGGAAGCGCTGACATGGGCCTCTATCGTCGCGGTGACACGTGGTGGTGCTCGTATCGCTACGAGGGCGTGCGCCACTTCGAATCCACGAAGACCGCGGACAAGCGCGCCGCGCAATCGATCTACGTGGACCGGAAGCGGAACGGTCCGCCCGCGGAGCGGACCGCGGAGCCGATCGTCACGGTCGAGGCGTACCTCGACGCGTGGATCGCGCGCCGTCGCACCAGCGGCGTGCGTGGGGTCCGCAACGAGTCGCAGATGTTCCGCGACTACGTGAAGCCGAAGATCGGGACGCTCGCGATCGGCGCCGTGACCCGCGTCCACGTGCGCGAGCTGATCGACACGCTCGCCCACACCGCGAGCCCGAAGACCAAGAAGACCTTGTCCGCCCGCACCGTGCTGCACGTGTACCGCACGCTCTCGACCGCGTTCTCGGACGCCGTGCTCGACGGCAAGCTCGCGGTCTCTCCCTGCACGCTCAAGACCCGCAAGGGCGAGCTGCCGAAGAAGCGGGACCGCGATGCGGGCTGGCGCGCGAGCGCCGTCTACAGCCGCGACGAGGCTTGGCGCGTGCTCACCGACACGCGCATCCCGCCCGACCGTCGCGCGCTCTATGCGTTGATGCTGCTCGGTGGACTGCGGATCGGTGAGGCGGTCGGCCGCCGCTGGCGTGACCTCGACGCGGACGCGAAGCCGCTCGGCCGCCTCGTCGTCGCGACGCAGGCCGATGGTGCGAAGGGCTCACGCGAGACGAAGACCGGCGAGACGCGCGAGGTGCCGGTGCACCCTGCCCTCGCTGGCGCCCTCGACAGCTGGAAACGCACCGGGTTCCCGATGCTCTTCGGCCGTCACCCCACGCCCGATGATCCGATCATCCCGAACCGCAGCGACCGGACCGGATGCTCCTTCCGCGATCGGACCATGACGCACACGTCGCTACAGGAAGACCTCGACCGCGTGAGCCTCCGACGCGTCCCGCACGCGCAGCACAGCATGCGCGCGACCTTCCTCTCGCTGCTCGAAGTCGACGGCGCGAACATGGGGATCGCTCGCCGCGCGACGCATTCAGCGCCGACCGACGTGGTGGGCGGCTACATCCGCGTCCAGTGGGCGGACCTCTGCCGCGAGATCGCGAAGCTCTCGATCGATCTCACGCCCGGCGCGGTCGTGATCGCGCTCCCGCTCGCCGCAAACGGTGACAGTGGCGGTGACAATCGGTTCGACGCGAAGAATCGGCCCACGAAAAAGGCCTCGAAGGCATGGGCCCAGCAGGATTCGAACCTGCACACGCCCCGTTATGAGCGGGGAGCTCTAACCAGTTGAGCTATGGGCCCGCTCGCCGCGGTTGTACCGCGAAGCCAACGAGGCTGCCGCTCTCGCTCTCGCTTCGAGATGTGGCGTCGATCGCGGAGGGCGCCACACTCGTCGAATGACCCGCCCCACCTGGCTCGATCCGCTCGTCGGTCACGAGCTTCGCGATGCGCTCGAGGTCGACGTCCACTTCGCGAGCGAGGCGCCGCTCACGAGCGGCGATCTCGTGCTCGAGACGGATCGCGGCTGGTACCAGCTGCTCTCCGTGGCGAGCGAGCGAGGGCTGCGCTCGATGCGGACCCCGAGCGACGTGAAGCTCATCGGCGACTGGAGCGACCGCACGGGCATCGTGCTGCGCTCGACGCGCGCCGTGGAGACGCCGTTTCGTGTGGGGCGCGTCGACTACGCTCAGCGCGCGGGCGGGACGTCGGGCCGCGAGACCATCGGCGCCTGGCTGCTGGACGATCGGCTCGCGGTGCGGGTGGCGGTGCTGCTCGACCTCGAAGACGTCGAGATGGCGAGCCCGGAGCGCCTCTGGAGCCACCTCGCGCAGATCGCGCACGCAGAGCGGACGGTGGTGCTGTTCGGCCCGAAGTGAGCTCGCGAGCCTCGATCAACCCGGAACGCGCTTCTCGAGAGCCTCGACGCGGCCGCGCAGGTCGTCGACCTCGCCTTCGAGCCGCCGGTCACGCTGACCGAGACCTTGGAGGTTGTGGACGATGAAGCGCTGCTGCTGAGTGAGCTCCTTCATCGTCGAGTCGAGTTGATCGATGCGACCGGAGAGCTCGGTCTCCATGTGGTCGATCCGGTCGGAGAGCCCGGTTCGCACTTGGTCGATTCGATCGGACAGAGTCGTCCGTGTCGTGACGATCTCGTCGCGGATCTGCCGGAGAATGTGAACGGTGATGTCGGGAGGCGTGTCTTCCATGGCGGTCATGACGCTCGCTCCTCCACAATACTGACGCTCGGACCCGTGGCGATGCAAACGGTGGCCGTGCGACGCTCGCGCGCATGGACATCAAGAAGGGCTTCTTGGTCGGTACCGCGCTCGGGTTCGCGTTCGGGCTCGGGTGCGCGACGGCTGCGACGGTGATCCCGCCGGCGCTCGTGCAGGTGGGCGTATTCAGCTCCGCCAACCGCCTCTACTTCCGCCGACGTCTCTGAAACGAGACGACGACGGAGCGAAGGAGCGAGCGATCAGCGAGCCCAACGCAGGGGGGTGCTGGGGGGCCGCAGGCCCACCAGATATCAGGTGTTCTCGATGAAGCTGCGGAGCTGCTTGCTGCGGCTCGGGTGACGAAGCTTGCGCAGCGCCTTCGCCTCGATCTGACGGATGCGCTCGCGCGTGACCTCGAAGTCCTGGCCGACCTCCTCGAGCGTGTGGTCCGACTTCTCGCCGATGCCGAAGCGCATGCGGAGGACCTTCTCCTCGCGAGGCGTCAGCGTCTTCAAGACCTTACGGGTCTGCTCCGCGAGGT
>JAYVCF010000201.1:0-6284 GCA_043750095.1 Deltaproteobacteria bacterium | reverse complement strand
GGGTGTAGCCAGGCATCAGCACGTCGATCGCGCCTGCCGCCCGCACGAGGAGCACCGCGATCAGCCGATCGATCTTCGCCTCGGTGCGCTCGCACGCGCCGCGCGTCCACAGTCGCATGTCGGTCGCGACCTGGTCGTTGCGCGAGCGGCCGGTGTGGAGCCGCCCGCCCGCCTCGCCGATGCGCTCGGTCAGGAGCGCCTCGACGTTCATGTGCACGTCCTCGCGATCGGCGCGCCACGTCATCGTGCCCGCCTCGATCTCGCCGCGAATCTTGGCGAGCCCCGCTTCGATCGTGCGCGCGTCCTCCGCCGACACGATCCCTCGCGCGGCGAGCATCCGCACGTGCGCGATGGAGCCGCGGACGTCCTCGGGGCCGAGGCGCTGATCGACCTCCACGCTCGCGTTGATCCGCGCCGCGACGGCATCGAGCTCCTCGTCGAAGCGCCCGCCCCAGGGTTTGTCCGTCATCCGGCGCGAAGGTTGATGCACGCGAGGCGCGTCGTGCAATGGCAATGCGGCGGTGCACACCAAGTACACTAAGGCCCGGAGCCCTACGCGAGTCGAATCCCCGATGGACCTGTCCCCGATCCTCGCTCGCACCGACGCCGTGACCCGGCGGATTCGACTCGCGCGCGGCCTCCGAGCGGCGGCGACGACGTTCGCGTTCGGGGTCACGGGCATCGCGCTGGCGCTCACGGCGGCGCGGCTCGGATGGCTCGCGTGGGGCGACTTTCGGATCGCGATCGCGCTCGGCATCGGTGCTCCGCTGGCGCTCACGGGCGCGGCGGCGATGCGTGGCCTTCCCTCGCTGCTGCCTGCGGAGCTCGTCGATCGGGCGCACGCGCTCCACGGTCGCTTCGCCACGGCGCTCGAGCTCGGCGCGAGCCCGGCGCCCTCGCCGCTCGCCGAGCTCGCGATCGCGGATGCTCTCTCTCGCGTCGGCGACGTCTCGCCCGCGCGCGCGTTTCCGATTCGCCTCCCGACGCACGCGCGCGCGCTCGTCGTCGCGGGTGCGGCGCTCCTGGTCGCGTCCACGCTGCACCGACCGCCCGCGCCTGCTCCGCCGTCCGCCCCAGCGCCGCATCTCGCTCCACTGTTGGTGCACGCAGACGACCTCGCGCTCGAGCACGAGGAGCTCCAGCAGATCGAGGCCCGCACGGACCCGACCCCCGAGCTGCGCCGCGCCATCGACGACACGAACGCGCTGCTGGAAGCGCTCGAAGATCGCGCGGTCGATCGGACCGAGGCTCTCCGGCAGCTGGGCGAGCTCGCGGCGCGCCTCGATCGCCCGCGGCCTGCCGCGTTGGTCGCACGAGAGGACGTGCTCGAGGCCATCGGAGACCGGCTCGGCCGAGGCGAGACGACCGCGGATCTGGCGCAGGCGCTGCGCGAGGGCGACGCCGAGGCTGCGCGGCAAGCGCTCGACTCGCTGGCCGATCGTCTGCGTGCGCGCACTCTCTCGGCGGACGAGCGACGACGCCTGCGCGAGGCGCTCGCCGAGGCGCGTACACCCGTTGGTGACGACGAGCTCGAGCGGCAGATCGAGGAAGCAGAAGCGGCGGTCGAGACGCAGCGCGCCGCGGCGCAGAGCGAAGAGAGCGAGCGCCTCCTCGAGCAGCGACGAGACGAGGTGCAGCGCCTGCGCGAGCAACACGAGCGGCGCATGGAGGCCGAGCGCGAGCTGGAGCGCCTGGAGCGCGAGCTCGGAGACGCGGCCGACGATCTCGGCGAAGACCAGGGCCAGGACGACGAGGCCGCCGACTCGCTCGACGACGCAGCGGAAGACCTGAACCGCACCGCGCGCGATCAACAGTCCGAGGAACAGATGCAGCAGCTCGCGCAGCAGCTGCGCCAATTGCGCGAGATGATCCGGCGCCAGCGCGAGCAGCAAGGCGGCTCGGGCGAAGATGGCGAAGGCGGGCAAGGCTCGGGCGAGGGATCGAGCGGCGCGGCGGGCCGCATGGATCGCTACGTCCTGCGTGCCGGCGGCGAAGGCGAAGGCACCGAGGGCATGAGCGTGGGCACGCGCAGCAGCGGCGGCGCCGGCGGCGAAGGCCAGACCGAAGGCAGCGAGGGCGAAGGCGGAGAGGACGATCAGGGCACGCCCGGCGGAACGAGCGGCTCCGCTTCGGGTCAAGACGGTGAAGGCGGCGAGGGCCAGGGCGCGGACGGCGAGCCGCAGCAGATGCTCATCCTCGGCGACGCGAGTGGAGAGAGCACCGCCATCCTCGAGCTCCCCGGCTTCGGCCGCCGCGGAAGCGGCGACGCGCGGGGCGGTGGCGAGGGCGAAGGCGAAGGCGGCGCAGGGGCCGGCAGCGATCACGATCCCGCGTCGCTCGCCGATCCAACCGATCGCAGCGGCGACCACCGCACGGTCGCCGTGCACGGAGACGACCGAGGCCGCGGCCCCAGCCGATCCGAGGTCATCCGCGGCGGCGCGGCGCGCGGGTTCGCGTCACGCGACTACGAGCGCGTGTACGCGGACTACGAGGCACACGCCGAGCGCGCCATCGAAGAGGACGAGATCCCGCCCGGCTATCGGTTCTACGTGCGGCGGTACTTCGATCTGATCCGACCGCGGGACTAGGCCTCTCGCTCTCGATCTCGATCTCGTTCTCGCTCGGACGGCGATCGCGAACGTCGCCGTGCGCGGTTGACCAACTTGGTCATTCCCGACACGATCGCCGCATGGTTGCCCACGCGAAGAGGAAGCCGACGGTGGTCAACATCGCCGAGGCGAAGGCCGGGCTCTCAGAGCTCGTCGAGCGCGCGCACGGCGGCGAGACGATCGTGGTCGCGCGCGGGGGAAAGCCTCGCGCTCGACTTGTGCCGCTGGAGCGCAGCGCGGCGCACTTGCGTGTCCCCGGCAAGGGCCGCGGTCGTGTCTGGATCGCCGATGACTTCGATGCGCCGCTGCCGCGCTCGGTGCTCGCGGCGTTCAGCGGCAAGTCGCGGTGAGGTTACTTCTCGATACGCACGCGCTGCTCTGGTGGCATGAGGGGTCGCTGCCGGCGTCCGTCGTCTCGCAGATACAGGCCGCCGACGAGGTGCACGTCAGCGCCGCGAGCGCTTGGGAGATCGCGATCAAGTCTGCGCTCGGGAAGCTGCGGCTCAGCGACTCGGTGGCCGACATCGCTGCGCTCTACGGGTTCTCACCGTTGCCGATCAGCTTGCCGCACTGCGAGGTCGTCGCCTCGTTGCCGCGGCACCATGCAGACCCCTTCGATCGCATGCTGATCGCGCAGGCGCTCGCTGACGGCCTGACGCTCGTGACCAAGGACAAGGTCATCAAACGATACCCGGTACCGACCCTGTGGGCTCGATGACGCCGCGCAACGGCGACCTTCTTGCGACCACCCTGCTCGCTCCATGAGCGAGCCCCAGAGGCGACTCCGATAGATACGCAGCGAGTCGATCGTCAGGTCTTCTTTTTCGTGCGCACGCCGATACTCGGAGACCCATTCACCTCTCGATCCGTCGTACGTTCGCGCGTGGACGACGCGCCTCCGGCACCGCACCCGCGGCTCGAGCCCGTCGGGATCGCGTTTCTCATCCTCGGCAGCGTGGATCTCGTCTGGGGCCTCGTCATGATCACGGTGACGGTCCTGCGTGCCGCAGGCCTCGTCGGTGCGTACGGCGACCTGGACCTCGAGCCCGCGTTCGCGCACGGGCGCCACGTCGGCGAGGGGCTAGCGGTGATCCTCTCGGCGTGCGCAGTGCCCGTCGGCGCAGTCTCCGTGTTCGCGGGCTACAAGATGCGCCGCGCGGAGGCCTACCCGCTCGCGCTTGCCGCCGCGATCCTCAACATGTTCCCTTGTTATCAGACGACCTGCTGTGCGCTCTTCGGACTTCCTCTGGGCATCTGGGCGCTCGTCACTCTGATGAACGCCGAGGTGAAAGCGAGCTTCCGCCGAGCGTGAGGACGTCGAGGGTCGACCGGGCGACCGCGCGACGGTCGGGCAGTGCCAGACACCGGCCGCGCACCCCGCGTTCGAGCGTGCTGTCGCGGTCACGGTGCCGGGGTGAGCCTGCCGAAGTCGACGACGTCGGTCTGCGCGCAGTGCTGGTTCCCGCAATTCCGGATGAGCTCGACGACATGGACGTGGCGCGACGCCGAGGCCGAGCTCCCGTTCGCCGGGGCTCGAACGGTGATCGACCACTCCGCCGTCGCTCCAGGCGTCATTCCCCACGGAGGCCAAATGATCAGCAGCTGCTCCGTTCCTGCGTCGAGCCCACTGACCGAGAATGCAGAGCCGTCGCTCAGCGCCCCGCCCGAGGGCACCACCGTGATCGTCGCGGTGCCGCAGCTCGTCCCGTTGCACGAATCGATCTCGAAGGGCGGAGCGACGCCCACCAACAGGCCCTGCCCGCGGACGCCGAACTCTGCGGCGCACTGATCGCGACCCGTGGGTGCGCAGTAGCAGCTCGCGACGCCGAAGCCCGCGAGCAGAACGCACGCGACCGCGCCGTCCAAGAAGAGCGCGTGGTAGTGGACGTTCAGCCGCAGGTCGTTGCTCGCCCGATGGACCACCATGAGCGAGCCGCCGCGCGGCGAGGTCCGCGCGCCCTGCACTCCGTGATGTCCAGGAATCTCTGCCATCCGACGGCCCCCCTACCGGGCCGAGTCGACTGGCGCGTCGGCACCGGCGTCCGACGCCGCGTCCTGACCCGCGTCGCCGCCCCCGTCTTGTCCGGCATCCGGGCAGGTACAGTGATCAGGGTACTGGCTACAAGCGACGCTCCCGCAGAAGTAGTTCGGCGGACTGGGGCAGCCGGTGAGGCAAAGGCTGCCGACGAACATCGGCACGATGCGCCAGACGTTCACAGCACCATCTCCAAGCGGCCGTGCTCATGCTCGCCTCCGTTGCGCGCATAGGGGTCGCGTCGTGAGTCCGCCGTGTCACGCCGGGAGTCTTCATCGGGGGCGTAGGCGGCATGAATGCTACTTTCGCGCACTCTCCGAATGTAGCGGTCGGGAACGTTCTCGTCTCGGTGTCGGTGCGAGGCGCCGTTTGGAGTTCTCGGCGCTTGGTCGAGCCCTCGCGTGCTCGTCGGCCTTTGGGGTCGGGCGGGCAGGTTGGCATCGGCGCGTCGAGGACGGAGCTGTGCTGGTCGCGGCCGTTCAGAGGAAGTCGAGGGTCTCGTGCGCGTCGGGTGGCCTCGCGCGGGGGGGCAGCGGGCGGAGCTCAGACGACGAGGCCGATCGTCCACGCGAGCGACGCGCGGACTCGATCGAGGTCTCCGGGCGGCAGGACCCCCCAACGCTCTTGTAGCGCGGCGGCTCGTACGGGCTGCACGAGCTGTGCAACGGCGAGCGAGTCGTCGCGAAGACCCCCGGCGCCGCTCGGCAGGAACACGAAGTTGCGGTAGACGCGGCGCTCCGCGACGCGCGAGGACGTCAGCGGGACGCAGAGCAGCACGTCGCCCCGGTTCAGCACTTCTCTCGAGACGACGACGACAGGACGGCGCCCGCCGTCGAAGATGTCCGCGACCCACACCTCCCCCGCCTCGCGCGTCAATCGATCCCCTCCATGGCCCCCCGCCGCGCGCCGTCTCGCGTGGCCAGCTCGGCTGCGACCTCGTCGATGAGTTCCGTGGGCGCGGCGGGGCGCTCGAGATCCTCGGCGGACACCGCGAGCACCACGACCGCCTGTCCCTCGGGCCACGGCGCGGGCCCATCGAACACCACGTGTCCGCTCGCAATCCGCCCGCGTACCGGATCCATCATGCGATAGATTAGCACGCAGGCTCGGCCCTCGGGATCCGGCTCGCAGCTCCGATCGCGCCTAGGATCTGGCCATAGTCCCCGCATGCGTACGCTCCTCGCTCTCGCCCTGGCTTTCGCCGGCTGCGACACCGTGCTCGATCCGACGGGCGACTACATCGGGGTCGGCGCACGATCCGGCGAACTCCGCGGCCCGAGCTCCGAGGTGCTGCCCAGCGGCTCGCACGCGGGCGCGCGTCGACGATTCTCTGCGACGGCACCCGCTGAGACCGTCTCCGTCATGCGCGTGGACGAGACCCATTTCGACGTCGATATCGGTGGTACGTGCCGGGTCCGATTCGAGCACGCTTTCCTCATCAATGTAGACAGCGGGACGGCGACCGTCGTCCCGGATCAAGGCTGCGACGTAGTGGTCGGCGCTTTCGCCGGGCGGGCCACGCTGGTCGGCAGCGCAACCTATCGGAAGCACTTACACAAGTCCGGGTCATGAGCAGTTTGTGATGTCCGTCCTCCATCCTTCTATTTCGTGGCCCTGAGCTCGCCGGTCGGGACCTCGTC
>JAYVCF010000200.1:0-18083 GCA_043750095.1 Deltaproteobacteria bacterium | reverse complement strand
CTGATGGGCGAGCTCGGCACGGAGCGGTTGCGGAAGATGACGTTGCGATGGAGGTTGTTCAGGCCGGTGGCGGCCGACCACTCGTACGCGATGAACGTCGTGAAGGAGCAGGCGTCGGTGCGATCGTAGAACTCCTCGGCAGCATCCTGAATCTGCGTCCACACCTGACCGAGGCGGGCTTCACACGCGTCGCGATCGGGCGCGCCCGCGCAGGCGTCGGGACGAACGGGGCTCGCGGACAGGAGCGCGCTCGCCCAGTCGGGCGGCGGGAGCGTCGTCGCGTGGCGATAGCCATCGCACGTGCGTGAGGCGTAGCCGGGCGAGCTCGGATCCGTGCAGAGGCTGGTCTCGCGAAGAAACTCCGAGTGATCGGTGACCGCCGCGAAGTCGAGCGGACGCCGGAGCTGTGCCGTGCGTGTGGCGATGCCCGACGCATCGAAGGGCGCGATCCCCACCGACTCGCCACGCGCGAATCGATACGCATCGCGCGGCGTGCTGCGATTGCCCCAGATCTGTGCGTCGAACGAGAGCCTGGTGTGCACGTGGAGGTCGCCGAAGAAGGGACGACGCTGCGGATCATGATCGGCGCATGCCGTGCGCGTGTCGGGGAGAACGACGATCGGATTCGCCGCGTCGAGGTGCGCATCGAGCGGCCGCGACGCGTCGACGCCGGCATCGAGGTCCGCGGACGGCGCGCTCGTGCACGCGAGGGCGAGCACGCACGAGCCGAGGACCAGGCCTCGCACGCCACGGTCAGGTTTTCTCGGCACGACGTGCTTCCCGCTTTTTCTCGCGCTCGTATCGCTCCCGCGCATCGAGGCGATCGGAGCGGCTCGCGACGCGTCCGCCGACGACGTGCGCGCAGCCCGGACACTCGGCCGCTTCCGGCGGGATCCGCTTCTCGCAGTCGGAACAATTGTCCCAGTGGTGCTCGTTGCCGATCACCAAGCCGACCCCTGCGCCGATGAAGAGCGCCAGCGAGAACGCCAGGCTCCAGTCCGCGAGTGGAGCGACGGCGGCCTTCAGGATCCCGGTGAGGATCAGAGCGCCGATCGCTCCGATCGCGATGCCGGTGGCGCTCGAGCTGCTCCTCACACGGAACACCGGCTCGCCAGAGACCTTCCGCTTCTTGGTCTTGCTCACCGCACGCTTCTGCGCCGGTGGCGCGATCGGTTTCGACGGTGGCTCGAACTCGGGCGCCCACGTCGAGGGCGACGGCAGCTCGAGACGAGCCAGGAGCGGGTCGCGCTCGAGCCTGGCGATCTCGATCAGGACCTCTTCGCGGCGCTCATCGGGGAGCCGTTCGAGGATCCGCGCGCGACGCTCGGGCTCGATCGCTCGCACCACGAGCTGCACCGCGAGCAGGAACGACGTCTCCTCGGGTGGCAGCGCGCCATACGAGACGTGCTTCCACTCGCCGACCGGCACCCGTGCCTGAATGCGCGAGGCCTGCCGATACTGATGCGATCCCGCCACGGAGAGAACGCCGAGCCCGGCGTAGTGCGCGAAGATCGACGCACGTCGTCGTTCCTTCACGCTCTCGTCGGCGTCGACGAACCCGCGCGT
This sequence comes from Deltaproteobacteria bacterium, assembly GCA_043750095.1. Classification (GTDB taxonomy): domain Bacteria; phylum Myxococcota_A; class Polyangia; order Polyangiales; family Sandaracinaceae; genus JBBSAT01. The sequence goes on along the minus strand of JAYVCF010000200.1, from coordinate 16,517 downwards.
CGGACCCGTGCGATAGGGCGCGTCGTTGGCCTGCATGGCGCGAACGAGCAGTGCCGCGCGCGCGACCTCGTGCGCGAGTGAGTAGATCGCGTCGTCGCTGCGTCCGAGGTGTGTACACGAGAGGAACACGGTCTCGGCGTCGACCCCCGCGAGGTCCGTCATCGTGTCGGGCAGCATCGCTCGATCGCTCATCGCGTCGTCGGCGAGCGCCACGTCCACCGCGCGTCCGGAGAGCCCGACGTATCGGAGCAGATGTTCCGCGACCGTCTGGAGCCCCTCGCTCGTCGCCTCGAACGTGTCTTGAAAGTACGCATCGCTCGGCTCCACGAGGAGGTGCGACACGAAGGGCGCCGCGTCGGTGCGCGTGAAAGCGATCAGCTCGTCGAGGAGCGACTCGCGCGCTGCGGCGTCCAGTTCCGTCATCGTGAGATTCTGCACGTGATGGTAGCCGACTATCATCGGCGCATGAGCGAGTCTCGAACTGCCCTCGCGCGGATCCAGGGTGAGCCGCTGCTCGTGTTCGCCGCGATCGGCGCGCTGCTCTTCGTGCTCGATCGGGTACGGCCGCGCGGAGAGGACGAGGCCCACCGCATCGTGATCGACGCGCCCTTCATCGCGGGCCTCGTCACCGACGCCGCCCGACGCACCGGTCACCAGCCGAGCGAGAGCGAGACCGAGTCGCTCGTCACCGCATGGGTGCACGAGGAGGTGCTCTATCGCGAGGCGCGCCTACGCAACCTCGACGTGGGCGACGTGATCGTTCGGCGCCGGCTCGTACAGAAGATCGAGCTACTCATGGCGGCCGAGGCTGCGCCCGACGAGCCGACGCAGGCCGATCTCGCTCGGTACCTCGAAGCGCACGCCGATCGATACGCGGCGGCGACACGCACCAGCGTTTCGCTCTGCTTCTACGCGCGCGAGCTCCATGCCGATGCGGCGAGCCTCGCCGCCGCGGACTTGAGCGCGGGCCAGACGCACTGCGACCCGCACCTCTCGGGTGACGTGTTTCGCGAGCGGACCGACCCGCAGCTCGCGGCACTCGCCGGAGACGACGCGGTCGAAGCGCTTGCCACCGCAGAGATCGGCCGCTGGCAAGGCGTCTTCGAGACGCCGCGGGGCTTCTATCTGGTGCGCGTGGACGAGCGAAGGCCGGGAGGACCGCGCGCGCTCGACGAGGTTCGGGACGACGTGGAGGCCGCCCTCGTCGAGGAGCGCCGTACGGCCGCGGTGAACGCGCGCGAGGCCGAGCTGATCGCCGACTACGAGGTCCTCCGACTTTGAAGCACGCGCCCGCGGCCCTCTTGCTGACGCTGCTGCTCGCGACCACGAGCCACGCGCGGGCTCATCCGCTCGGCTTCGCGGTGGTCTCGATTCGAGAGACCACGCCGCACGAAGCGGAGGTCGTCGTCCGCGTCTCTGGAACAGAGAGCGATCCGGGCCGCATCGAGCTCGCGTGGCCCGAGGGCTGTCGCGAGCGAGTGGTTCGCGACACGACGCGCGACGAGGTCCGCGAGCGTCGAATCATCGTGAGCTGCGACGCAGCGCTCGTGGGTCGGGAGCTTCGGGTCGAAGGGCCAGCGCGAGGCCTCGAGGTCCTCGTCTTGGCCGAGCTCGCCGATCACGCCCGCACGCGCAGCGTGATCCGCTCGCTTCCTGCCGACGTCGAGCTCGGCGCGGCCGAGAGCCCGCGGGCCCTCGTCGTCGCGCAGGCACGGCTCGGCGCTCTCCACTTCGCGCTCGGGATCGACCACGTGCTGTTCGTGCTGGCGGCCTTCTTCTTGGCTCGGAAGCGCGGAGCGCGCGCGGTCGCCGTGGCCGTCACCGCGTTCACGATCGGTCACGCGATCACGCTCGCGCTCGTCACCCTCGAGCGCTGGACGATCCCGACGCGGCCGGTCGAGGCGTGCATCGCGCTCTCGCTCGTTCACGTCGCGCGCGAGCTGCGCGTGGAGCGCGACACGATCACCCGACGTACGCCCGCGATCGCTTGCGGCCTCTTCGGTCTCGTCCATGGCGCGGGGCTGGCGAGCGCGATGTCGAACGCGGGGCTGCGCGGCGCGACCCTCGCGATGGCCGTGGGCTCATTCAACGTCGGTCTCGAGGTCGCAGAGCTCGCGCTGGTGCTCCTCCTGTTCGCGGCGATTCGCGGGCGTGTCGTGAGGGGAGCCGAAGCGCTCGCGCCCTTTCTGGTCGGTGGAGTCGGCGCGTGGCTCCTGCTCGATCGGCTCGTCTGACCCGAACGCGTTATCGTCCGCACCGGAGGCTCATGATTCGCCTGTACGACAACGGCTTCAGTCCCTTCGCGCGCAAGGTTCGCCTCGTGCTCGAGCACAAAGGCCTCGCGTTCGAGACCGTGGACGGGCTCTTGCTCGCCAACCGCGAGGTGCTCGCGAAGGTGAACGGTCGCGTCGAGGTCCCGGCCATCGATCACGCCGGCACGATCGTGGTCGGCTCCTCCGACATCGTCGCGTACCTCGAGCGCGTGAAGCGCGAGCCCGCGGTCTACCCGCACGACGACCACGCGTTCGTGGGCGCGCGTGCCTGGGAGCGCTGCGCCGATACCGTGATCGATCCGATCTTGATCAACATCTCGTACTGGAGCTGGGCCGAGCGCTCGGATCACCTGCCCGAGTCCTGGCTCGCCGCGGCGCGCGCGGATCTCGAGGTCGTGTACGCGGCCCTCGAGCGCGACCTCGAAGGGAAGTCGTTCCTCTGCGGCACACCGTCGATCGCCGACATCGCGCTCTTTCCGCATCTCACGGCGACGCGCGCGTTCGGCGTCGGACATGATCCGGCGCGCTACCCGCGCGTGCACGACTGGCTGAAGCGACTGCGCGCCATGCCGATCTTCGCGGCCGACCTCGAGCGCACCAAGGCGTTCCTCACGACGTTCGTGAACAAGAGCGAGCACGAACGGAAGAAGATCTTCTGGCGCGGCGACCGCATCGAGTGGGTGCTGGCGCATGGGTTTCACGCGTGGCTCGCGAAGGAGATCGCGGAAGACCGCGTGCTCTGGCCCGGCCTCGGCATCCCCGGAGCGCGATGATGGAGACTCGTATTCGCTCTCGCTCTCTCGCTCTCGCTCTCGCTCTCGCCGCCTGCGGAGGCTCACCGATGCATGCAGCTCATCCCGAGTCCGACGATCGCGCCGCCATCGTCGCGGTGCTCGACGACTTCCACGACGCAGCCGCGAGCTCCGACGAGCCGCGCTACTTCGCGCACTTCACCGACGACGGCGTGTTCCTCGGCACGGACGCGACCGAGCGCTGGGACGTCGCCGCCTTCCGCGCCTATGCCCATCCGCACTTCGAGGCTGGCCACGGCTGGGTGATGCACGCGACGCGGCGCGACATCGTGATCCGCGGCGACGTCGCCTGGTTCGACGAGGAGCTCGACACGCGAAACCTCGGGCCCTCGCGCGGCAGCGGCGTCCTCGAGCGCGGCGCCGACGGCACGTGGCGGGTCGCCCAGTACAACCTGACGATCACCGTCCCGAACGAGCGCTTCGCGGAAGTTCGCGCACTGCTCACCAGCCCCGCGCGTGATAGTGAGGCGCCATGACGATCGCGAACGTCCTCGTGGTGGGCTCGGGAACGATGGGCAACGGCATCGCGCAAGTGTGCGCGCAGGCCGGGCTCATGGTGACGATGAGCGACGTCTCGAACGAGGTCGTCCAGAAGGGGCGATCCGCGATCGAGAAGAGCCTCAGCAAGCTCGTCGAGAAGACGAAGGTCACCGCCGAGGCGCGCGATCAAACGCTCGCGCGCATCACGACCACCACCGACGTGGAAGGACCCGCGAAGAAGGCCGACCTCGTGATCGAGGCGGTGCCCGAGCGGATGGAGCTCAAGCTCGCGCTCTTCCGCACGATCTCCGCCGCGGCGCCCGCGCACGCGATCCTCGCGACCAACACGTCGTCGCTGAGCGTCACCGAGATCGCGAGCGCGACGAGTGATCCGGGCCGCGTCGTCGGCCTCCACTTCTTCAATCCCGTGCCGGTGATGGAGCTGGTCGAGATCGTGCGCGGCGTCAGCACGCGCGACGAGGTGATCGAGACCGCACGCGCCTTCGCGAGGACGATCGGCAAGAAGGAGATCGTCGTGAAGGACATCGCCGGCTTCGCCACGAGCCGGCTCGGCGTGATCCTCGGATGCGAGGCGATGCGCATGCTCGAGCAGGGTGTCGCGTCGGCCGAGGACATCGATCGCGCGATGGAGCTCGGCTATCGGCACCCGATGGGGCCGCTGAGGCTCACCGATCTCGTCGGCCTCGATGTGCGGCTCGCCATCCTCGATCACCTGACGAAGGAGCTCGGCGAGCAGTTTCGACCGCCCGCGATCCTGCGACAGATGGTCCGCGCCGGCAGGCTCGGACGAAAGAGCGGACGCGGCTTCTACGACTACGCGGCCGAGAAGTAGCGCATGGTTCGCCCGCGGCTGATCGTGGTCGGGCTCGACTGCGCGCCGCCCTCGCTCGTGTTCGATCGCTATCGCCCGGCGCTACCGACGATCGCGCGCGCGATGGGACGCGGCACCTGGGGGCCGCTGCGATCGACGGTCCCGCCGATCACCGTGCCGGCCTGGGCGTCGATGACGAGCGGACGCGATCCGGGCGAGCTCGGGCTCTACGGATTTCGCAATCGCGCCACGCGCGACTACGCGATGACGACGTCCACCGCGGACGACGTTCACGTGCCGCGGCTCTGGGATCTGGTGGAGCGAGCGGGGCGCCGCGCGGCTGCGCTCTACGTGCCGCCGACGTGGCCACCACCGCGCGACACGAGCGCGACCATCGTCTCGTGCATGCTCACGCCCGGGCCGGACACTCCGCACACGCACCCGCCCGAGCTGGGCGAAGAGCTGCGCGCGCGCTTCGGTCCGCACACGCCGGATCTCGACGACGACGGGACGCTCGGGCCCGAGGCTGTGCTCACGGGCCTGCATGCGATGGCGCGTCAGCACTTCGACGTCGCGGAGCATGTGCTCGCCACGCGCGATCCCGACTTCCTGATGCTGGTCGAGCTCGCGACCGATCGTCTGCACCACGCGCTCTGGCCCGCGATGGATCCGAGCGATCCGCGACACGATCCCTCGAGCCCGCATGCACGCGGCGCGCGCGATCTCTATCGCTACCTCGATGCACGCATCGGGCAGCTGCTCGAGAAGGCCGGACCGGAGGCGTCCCTTCTGGTCGTGAGCGACCATGGTGCGCGACCGCTGCTCGGCGGCGTGCGCGTGAACGAGCTCTTGCGACGCGCGGGCTGGCTCGTGATGCGGGACGAGCCGCGAGGTGAAGTTCCGTTCGACGTCACGAACGTCGACTGGTCGCGCACGCGCGCGTGGAGCGAGGGCGGGTACTACGCGCGCGTGTTCCTCAACGTGCGGGGTCGCGAGCGCGAAGGCGCGCTCGATGCCGACCAGATCACGAACGCGAAGAACACCCTCGAGGCGTTGCTCGCGCGCATCGAAGAGAGCGGCAGCGTGATCGAGAGCCGCGTGGTGCGCCCCGAGACGACCTATCGCGAGGTGAACGGCGTCGCGCCCGATCTGCTCTGCTTCTTCGGCGACCTCACCCATCGCTCGCTCGGTGGCGTCGGTGCGACGAGCGTGATCGCGACCATCGAAGAGGTGGAGAACGATCGCGGGCGCGGCGGCGCGAACCACGACTGGGACGGGATCTTCGTGCTCGCTGGACCGACCCTCGATGCGCGCGGCCGTGTCGAAGGCGCGTCGATCCTCGACATCGCGCCGACGTGCCTGCGCCTCCTGGGGCTCGAAGTGCCGTCGTCGTTGCACGGCCGCGACCTCCGCTCGCTCGGCTGATCCGGTCTGCTAGACCCGCTCGCGTGGGCACGCGGCATCTGATCGTCGGCATCGACGGAGCCGACTGGGACGTGATCGATGCGATCGATCCGAGCCGGCTTCCCACCCTCGCCTCGCTTCGCGCGCGCGGCGCCTGGGCGCGGCTCGTCAGCGTGCTGCCCTTCGCGACGCTACCGAACTGGACGACGTTTCTCACCGGCGCCGACCCGGGCGTGCACGGTGTGTTCGACTTCACGCAACGCGATGGGTACCGCGTGCGCTTCACCAGCGGCTCGGCGCGCGCAGTGCCGACCTGGCTCGCACGACTCGATGCGATGGGGATGACGTGTGCGTCGCTCTCGTTTCCGGGAACGTACCCGCCCGAGAAGCTCACGCACGGGCTCGCCATCAGCGGATGGGACTCGCCCGTCGCGTTCGAGGCCGATCGCTCGTTCGTGTCACCCGCCTCGGCGTACGACGCGATCACCGCGCGCTTCGGCACGATGCGCTTCGACGAGGTGGACGAGTTCGAGACCGACAAGGCCCGCTTTCACGACACGCTGGGCGAGAAGCTCGCCGGCAAGGTCGCGCACCGCAGCGCGCTCTACGAGCACTTGCTGGGGGAGCGAGCCTGGGACGTGTTCGCTTGCTACTTCGGCGAGACCGACACCGCCGCACATCATCTCTTCGGATGCTTCGACCCGCGCTCCCCTCGACATCCGGCAGCCGCGTCGCGCGCCTCGATCGATGGCTTGCCTGCCGTGTACGAGGCGATCGACCGCGCGCTCGCTCGCTTGATCGCGCGGGCAGGTGACGATGTCGAGATCACGCTGGTGAGCGATCACGGCTCGGGCGCCTCGTCCGACAAGGTGCTCTACCTGAACCGCGCCCTCGCCGAGGCGGGCTTGCTGAGCTTCCATCCGAGGAGGCTCGGCCCACGCGTGACGAGCGCGCTGAAGGAAGCCGCGCTGACAGCACTACCGCCGCGGCTCAAGGAGCGCGCGTTCATGGCGATGGGCCGCGCACTTCCCGGCTGGCTCGAGAGCCGAGCGCGCTTCGGTCCGATCGACATGTCGGGTACGCGCGTGTTCTCGGAGGAGCTGAACTATTTTCCATCGCTCACGCTGAACCTGCGCGGGCGCGAGCCGGATGGCCTCGTCGATCGCGCAGAGATTCCCGAGATTCGCGCGCGGCTCGAGCAGCTCGCGCGCTCGCTCGTCGATCCTTGGAGTGGTCGGCGCGTGATCACCGCGATCCACGCCCGTGAAGACGTGTACTTCGGACCGCTGGTCGATCGCGCGCCCGACTTCGTGCTCGAGCTCGCGCTGGACGAGGGCGCTTCGTACAACGTGATGCCCTCGAGCGGCGCCGGCAGCGTGTTTCGGCGGCTGGATCCGAGCGAGTGGCTCGGGCGCAAGGGTCGCAGCTTGCCGGGCAGTCACCGCCCGCGAGGCCTCTATCTCGCCGCGGGTCCCTCGGTTCGCGCGTGCGGAGAAGTCAGCGCACACATCGCCGACGCGAGCGCGACCTGCCTCGCGCGCGTGGGCGTGGAGCTCCCGAGCGACGCGGCAGGGCGCGTGCTCGCGGAGATCCTCTCGCGCCGATCGACGGCGCACGCGTCGCTCCCGCACATCTCGCCGAGCACGGCCTCGACGCCGATCGATCTTGCTCGCACCGAGGCACGCTTGCGGGCGCTCGGCTACGTGGACTGAGCGCAGCGAGAGTACGCGCCGCTGTCGCGAGGGTGCGACACGGACGTAACATGGCGAGATGCACTTGCGCCGCTCTTGCCTGCTCGCCCTCACGCTCGCTGCGTGCAACCCGCCCGCGACTTCGACCGACGCCGGACCCACGGACGACACGATCTCGATCGACGCGCCGCGGATCGATGCGGACCTCCACATGGGCCTCACGCTTCCGCGCTGCGAGGACACGGATCCCGCGCCGGCGACCGCGCTCCCGCACTTCGCGAGCACGCTCGTGGGCTCGTACGTTCCGCATGCGTCACGGCTCGCGATGCCTCCCGCGATCAACCCCGTGACCGAGATGGGCGAGACCATGTATCGCAGCGCCGGCTATCACATCGTCGACACGGGGCCGGGCCAAGCGCACGTGACACGCACGGACCTCGGCGGCAGCGCGACCACGTCCACCGATCGCCGCTCACTCGCTTGGCTCGCGCATCTGTCGGACTTTCAGCTCGCCGACGACGAAGCGCCCACGCGCCTCGGACGCACCGACAGCGCTGCCGTCAGTGGAGGCCTACGCGCGCAAGAGGCCTACCTGCCGCGCGCCGTCTCCGCGATGAACCGCACGCTCGCGCGCATCGACGCGGCTGGCCGCGGGTTCGACGCGGGCATCGTCACGGGCGACTGCTCGGACAGCGCGCTCGCGAACGAGCTCCACTGGGTGCTCGACGTGATGAACGGAACGCCGGGCCTCGAGACGGACTCCGGCAACGATGACGATCCGATCCCGGGCCCCGGCAACGATCCGAAGGACCCTTTCGATCCCGTCGCCTTTCCCGCGCCCTGGTTCTACGTCCCGGGAAACCACGACGTCGAGATCGTCGGCGTGACGGCGCCAGGCCCGACGCAGCGAATGGAGGCGCTCGGTACGCGCGCGGCAGCGGGCACGCGGGACTACCGACAGTGGTACGCGCCCATCACGCAAGGAAACGTGCCGGCGGATCCGGCGCGCGTCGTCCTCGATCGCGACAGCATCGTGGACATCGTGCGCGATCCCGCATCGGCCGGCGCGATGGGGCCGATCGGGCACGGCTTTCGCGCCACCGGTACGATCGACACGGCGCTCGGGGCCAACTGGTCGTACGACGTGATCCCCGGCGTGCTGCGCGTCGTCAGCATCGACACCAGCGATCGCACGGGCGGCAGCAACGGGATGGTGCTGCAAGGAACGATCGACGGCTGGCTCCTCCCCGAGCTCGACCGCGCCGTCAGCGATGGCGTGTTGGTGATGATCGCGTCGCACCACGCGATGCACGCCATCGACATCTTCGAGGGCCAGCTCGGCTCGACGCCGGTCACCGGCGCGCTCACGGGCGACGAGGTCGAGGCCATCGTGTCGATGCGACCCGAGGTGATCGCCTGGCTCGTCGGTCACGAGCACGACAACCGCGTGCGTGCGGTGCACGGCCCCGACGCGACGCATCCCGGCTACTGGGAGATCATGACGAGCGCGATCGCCGACTGGCCCTCGCAGACGCGCACGATCGAGATCGTGGACAACGGGGACGGCTCGCTCTCGATCTTCGCGACGCTCATCGACTACGACACCGACGACTGCTTCGAGCGCCGCTACCGCGCGCTCACGCAGATCGAGTGGGTCACAGGCTGGTCGGACGAGCGCACGCACGACGCGCCGAACCACAACGTGGAGCTCTTGCGATCGGTGCCAGCGAGCGCGAGGAGTACCATCTCGACCGCACGCGCGAGCGCTCCGACGCGCATCGAGAGCCTCACGACGCTGCAGGGAACGTAAGCTCGGCGCGGCGCGCGGCGAGCAGCGCGAGGAGCACATGCGCCGTGACGTCGGCGCGCAGAAAATCAGCGTGCGGCGCCAGAGGGAATGCGCCGAACGCGAGCTTCGGCTCGAGCGCTGCGGGCACGTCCCGAAGGCGCGCGAAGCACTGCGAGGCGAGAAACCCGAGCGCGCGGCGAGTCGCTGCGCGATGCGACGACGAGCGCGCGAGTACTTCGACGACGAGCGCCGTGATCGCGACCTCGGGGACCGATCCCGTGCGCACTCCGCCGCGATGCGGGGCCGACGTAGGAACGGATCGCGCGAGGCGAGCGCGGCCCTTCTTCGCGCGACGCGCATCCCCGACGGTGTCGGCAGCGAGCGTGCTCCAAGGCGCCCACGCGTCGGCGTCGAGGGGAGCGAGCGCGCCCGAGACGACGAGCGCGGGCGTGGCAGCGCCGAGGGCGACGGTGACTTGCGCGGCATGCCAGGGAGTCGCAGCGATGTCGCGAGTCGAGCGGATCGCGATCTCGAGCAAGGCATCGCGACAGTCTGCGCCCGCACGGAGCGCGAGCGCGAGGCTCCCCGCTCGCTCGGCCGCCGACTTCGGCAGGCCTTCTCCTTCTTCCTCGAGAGCCGCTTCGATCGCGAACTCGAGCCAGCCCTGCGCACGGCGAACGACCGAGGCGTGGCCTGCATGAGCGGCGAGCGCCTCGATCACCACGGCCGCGCGCCCGAGGTGAAACGGGCCCGTGCGATGCACGCGGCCGCTGCGTGCGTCGATCCCGTGTGCAACGGCCCCTTCGGCGTCGATCCGTGCGGCCAGCCAGCGCGCGGCGGCGTCGATCATCGCGGTGGTGCGCGGCGCGCGTGAGGGCGAAGGCCGAATGACGAAGCGCTCACGGCGGACGAGCATCACGCGTGGGATCTCGTCGAGCGTCGTCGCGCCTGCCTTCTCCGCGAGCGCGCGAAGCATCGAGGCACCGTCACGCTGTCCATCGGCGGCGACCTCGGGAAGCAGCACCGCGCGAATGGCGTCGGCCGCATCGAACGCCACGAGGCCCTCGGTTCCCAGCTCGATCGCCGCAACCGCCTCGGCCGGGGTCGTCACGCGGCCGCGAACGAGGAGCGAGAGCTGCACGGTCGCATCGCTCGCCGCGGCGCGCGCGCCTCCGAAGCGCGGATCGAGCCGCGCGGCACCGAGCGCAGACTGGAGATCGGCGTGACCGACGCAGCCGATCACGCGACCACGCTCGTAGAGCGAGACGAACGCCGTCGCGGGGAGCTCGCAGGATCGACCTGCGCGAAGGGCCGAGACGACTCGGCGTGCGATGGCGGTGCGTTCGGTGTCGCGCAGAGGTCGCGCGAGCATGCTCAAGGCAGGCCCGCGCGCATTCATCGCTTCGTCTTCGTCTTCGTCTTCGTTTTCGTCCTCGTCTCGAGCATCAGCGGGCTGCGCTTCCATGCGTGGCTCATGCCGAGCCCGAGCGCATCGAAGCCGGGCACCACCTCGTCCTGCATCACGCGCTTCACCACCCTGGCCTGCGTCGCCGCATCCATCACGCCCAGCGCACGAAGCGCGCGTGCGCTTCCTTTCGGAGCCGGGCGTCCGTCGGAGATCATGGCGGCGCGTGCGGCGACGCGGGGCGCGAGCGCATCGGCGAGGTGCTGTCGATCGGCCTTGGACCACTGCGGCGCGCGCCACGCGAGGTAGTACCAGCCGAGGCGAGCGTGGTGGATCTCGTCCGCGAGCACCGCGCCATACACGGCCTTCATCATCGGATCGGTCGCGCGACGCCTCGCTTCGGACAAGAGCCCGACGGCGAGCGTCTCGAGCAGCGCAGGCAGCGTCGCGACCTGCACGTCGAGCTCGCGCAGCGAGCAGCGCACTTCACCCGCGCGCTTGGGACGGCGCGTGTCGACGGGGAGCGGCACGCTGCCCGCGGGCTTGCCCGAGAGGCGCTCGGCCGCGCGCACCGCGATCTCGGAGTGGCGGATCTCGTCGCCGGGAATCCGCGCGCACGCCGAGATCAGATCGTAGGGCACGCCATGCCAGGAGAACGCGACGGTGAGCCGTGCGAAGCCCTCGACCGCCGTGTACTCGCCCGTCGCCAGCCATCGCATCGCGTCCGTGGCGATCGCCAGCGCTTCCGCGGGGTACGCACGCGCAGAGAACGCGCTCCACGGAATCTCGACGCGACGCTGCGTCGAACGGCCTGCGATGTCTTGAGCGAACTGACGCGTGAGCGGCGTGTCGGTGAGCGCGCGATAGAGAGGCATCGCTCTTGTGGCTTCAGCTCGACGCGTCGGACGGCGCGATGATCACGCTGAAGGCGCCATCGAGCGGGGCCGCGACCGAGAACGTGGGGTTGGTGTCGGTCCCCGCGTCGATGGGCATCGCGACGACGCTGAAGGCACTGTCGTGACCCGCATCGATCGGCAGCGCGACCGAGAAGGTCCCGACGTCGCGACCCGCATCGCGCGGAAGTGCGACCGAGAACGCTCCCGAGTCCTCCGGGCCCCTGGCCTGCCCGCAGCCCGCGAGCACCGACGCCGCGGGCACCACCGACACCGCCACCAGGGTCGAGAAGACGACGCGCGGTACGATGGCCGTGCGACGGGGACGCGAGCTCGGACGCTTGTTCTTCTTCGCCGCCATGGGGCCATCGTAGACCCCCACTCGCGCGATGAGAAGGTGGCGCTAAGAGAGCGCGTGCCCCGGCTCGACACGCTTCATGTCGCTGCGCTGCCCTATCCGACGTCGCAGGGCACGCAGGCCGCGATCGGCTGCATGGTCGATGCGCTCGCGCGCGAAGGTCGTCGCACGGCGCTGCTCACGTACGCGAGCGGCGTCGGACGGGAGTCGCGATTCGATCACCGCGCCCCTGCCGGCTTCGTGCGGCCGCGCTCGCTGCGCTCGGGCCCCTCGCTCGCGAAGATCGCGGCCGATGTCGAGCTCGCCATCGCGCTTCGAGAGCAAGCGCGCGACGCCGACGTGGTCATCGCGCACCACGTGGAGGCCGCGGCGATCGCGCACGCGCTCCGGCTGCCGAGGTGGGTCTTCGTCGCTCACACCACGCTCGGGCCCGAGCTGCCCACGTATCTGGCGCGTGGTCTCGGGCCAGCGGCCTCGCGGATCGGTCGCGCGCTCGATCGATGGCTGGCGAGTGTCGCGCCAGGTGTCGCAGCGATCTCGACGCACGTGGCGCGCGATATCGCACGCACGACCTCGCGCGACGCGGTCGTGCTGCCGGTGCCGATCGCGCGGCCGATCGGACGGCCGACGCGAGACGCCGCGCGCAAGGCGCTGGCGATCGACGCCGCGGACGAGGTCGTGCTCTACGCAGGCAACCTCGACGCGTACCAAGGACTCGCCGTGCTCGTCGACGCGATGGCCGACCTCCGGGCGAGTCGGCCGCGCGCGCGCATCCTGGTTGCGACCGAGTCCGATCCGACCGGCCTGCGCGAGCGATTCGACCGGCGAGGCAGCAGGCCGCGCTTCGTTTCGCTGGCGAGCGAGCAGGACCGCGCCCTCTGCCACGCCGCCGCGGACGTCGCCGTGGTGACGCGCGGCGCGCCGGGTGGGTTTTCCATCAAGCTCCTCGACGCCGTCGCGCGCGAGGTTCCCGTCGTCGCGATGCGGCGCGCGCTCTCGGGCGAGGAGATTCCGGGCATCGAGGTCACCGACGACGACGCCGTCTCGCTCGCGCGCGGGCTCGGCACCTCGCTCGGCGCCAGCGCATCCGAGCGGGACTCGCGGCGTGCGCTCGCCTCTCACCACCTCGCGACCAAGCACGATGCGCCGAGCTTCGTTCGGGCCCTGGACGTGGTGATCGCGCGGACCCATGAAGGACTCCGATGACCACCACACACGAGCTAGAGATCCAGGGCATGAGCTGCGGCCACTGCGTGAAGACCGTCGACCAAGCGCTCCGCGCCGTCCCGGGCGTCGTTCAGTTGAAGGTCGAGGTCGGCCACGCGAGCGTCGAGACCGCGGCCTCGGTCACTCGCGAGGCGCTGATCGCGGCGCTCGCTTCGGCGGACTATCCGGCTGCTTGAGCGGCGAGCGCGCGATCGACGGCGTCGACGATGCGGGCGATCGTCGTCGCCTGACGTAGCTCGGCGGGCGTCCACCAGGCGTGCGCATCGTGCTCCTCCGATCGGATCACGTCTCCGGCGACGTAGTCCGCGCGATAGACGACGACACACATCGGGCGATCACCGCGACGGGTGACGTAGGCGTCCACGGGCCGCGGGCAGAGACGAACCTCGAGCCCCGTCTCTTCGCCGATCTCGCGCAGGATCGCTTCTTCGAGCGGCTCGTCGGGCGCGACCCGACCGGACATCGTCTCCCAGAGGCCGGCGCCCGCGTCCTTCCGTGCACTGCGACGCATCGCGAGGACGCGGCCATCCGCGCGAACGATCACGGCCGCCACGGCGACGACGAAGCCCTCGGCCATCGCTCCAGCGCTCATCGCGAGATCGTGCCACACGGCGCCTGCGCGCGATCACGCGGATCTCGCGCGCGGCGCCGCGTCAAGAACCGGGCAGGCCGCCGAAAAAGTGGAGACGCGCGAAATGGCTGCCTACCATCTTCACTACCTGATGACTGTCATCCCGCTGCATCCGCGCGCTGGCTCGCATCTCTCGGTGGTTCGCACGACGGCTTCGTCGAGCGGCACTGCCAGTCCGCGAGGGAGCGTCACTCGTGCGCCGAGCGCGCCCGGCATCGAGAGCGCACCGGCGCCCACTCCGCCCTGGCTCTCCACGCTGGAAGGGCTCTTGTACGGAACCGGCTCCGCCGCCGCGGGCCAGATGGGCGCCGAGCTTCCGCCGCTCGCCGATCTCGTGGGCGCGCTGCTCGCGCTCGCCGACGCGCAGCGCTCCAAGATGTTGCTGCCGCTCTCGGGCTTGCCGGCCGAGGTGGCGATCGTGCGCCGCGGCGCGAGCGCGCTCGTGAGCCTCTATCACACGGACGCCTCGCCCGAGGTGCTCGTGCTCGATCGACGCGTGCCGCTGCGCGCGCTGCTCGATGCGAGCGTGGTCGCGCTCGAGCAAGAGCTCAGCGTGGAGACCGATGCGCGCGCGTGTGCGATCGGAGCGCGTCTCATCGCGCGCGCGGGCGAGTGCGAGCTCGTCGAGTCGGCGGATGCGGGGCTCTCGGCGACGCGACGGACGGGTGGCACGCTGGAAGATCCGGGCGAGCGCCATCCGCTCGCGTTCGGCTTCGAGGCGGCGATCTTCGCATCCGAGGGAGGCGTGCAGGGCGCCGTGTCGCACGCCGACGTGCACGCGATGCTCTTCGGTGGGCAGCTCTGGGCCTGGGTGCGCGGCCGTCGAATCCCGCTGGCCCGCGGGCCGATTCTGCTCGTCGTGCAGCGCATGATCAGCGCCGTGCGTGCGCTCGCCGATGCCGCCGACGAGAGCCGCGCGCTCCACGTGCGCTTGCGCCGCGGAGGGTTCGTGATCGCGGTGCGCCGCGAGAAGACGGGCGAGGTCGCGCTCACGCTCGGCAGCGACGACGACGGCGTGGTCACGATCCCCGCGCTCGACGATCGCCGCGCGAGCTTGCCGATCCTACGGCTCGCGGCGGATCTCTTGCGCGCGCTCGTCTCGGTCGATCGATCGCAGGCGCGCAACCTCCGCGTCCGCGGGATGAAGGCCGAGGTGCGCAGGCTTCGTCGGGCGATCGCCTCGGCACCGCCCCCGAGCTTCGTCAACGAGGACCCGGATCGGCTGCGCTCGGCGGCGACACGCGAGCGAACGGGACCGGGCACCACCGTCGCACCCGCGGCGCACTTGCGCTTCTCGCCACGCTGGACCGTCGCGCTCGACGGCCTCGATGCACCGAGCACGTTTCTCTGTGGCGATCGGCTCGTGGTCGCGACGGAGCGGCGCCTGGTCGCGCTCGATCGCGAGCGTGGCGAAGTGCTCTGGCAGCACGAAACGCCCTCCGCAGGCGCCTTCCTCGCAGGAACGAACGTGGTCCGCGTCCGCAGTGACGGCGTCGTGGAGATGCGCGAGCTCCACACGGGTGAGGTCGTCCTGCGCACCAAGCTCGCGCCGCGGATGAGCGGAGCACCACTGGGCCTCTACGCGGGTCATGGATCGATCCCGCCGACCGCGATCGTGTGCGAGGGACGCGATCGACTCGCGGCGATCGATCTCCGTACGGGTGAGCTGCGCTGGCGATTCCAGAGCCGCGGCGCCGGCGCATTCCGACTGCGACGCGAGGGACGCGTGCTCCTCGTCGTCGGCGGCGATCCGAGCGTGCATGCCATCGACGTGGTGACCGGCGAGGTGTGCTGGCGCTGGGTCGGAAGCGGACGTCACTGCCTGACGCCGCTCTCGATCGGCGAGACAGCCATCGTGGTCAGTGGCGAGCCCGGCCGCGGTGACGCGACGCTCGTCGGCCTCGACCTGTTCACCGGCGTCGAGAAGTACAAGACACCGCTCGGTGCGCCGATCGCGGCCGCCCCGAGCGCAGCCAACGGCCGCGTGGTCGTGGCCACGACCGGCCCGCGCCGTGGTGCGCTCGCGATGTTCGATGCCGAGAGCGGCGAGTCGATCTTCTCGGTTCCGGATCCGGGCGTCGGTGCGGGCGGGGGCGTGCTCGCTCTCGATCGCGTGCTGCTCGTGAACGCGCCCGACGGAAGGCTCAGCGCGCTCGATCTCGCGACCGGTGCGACGCGCTGGGTCACCGCGCTCGCGAGCTCGGTCTCGGACGACGTGCCGCGCAAGCTCACGCCCGTCCTGCGCAGCGGTGCGCTCTTCGTCCCGCAGGCGACGGTGCACGTGGTGCGCCCGAGCGATGGCAAGCCGATCGGCTCGCCGCTTCCTTCGGATCTCGTGCCCGACGCACTGATGGTCGACGAGCGTGGCTGGGTCTTCGTCGGCGAAGAGAGCGGCCACATCGCCGCGCTCGCGCCCGAGGCGCGGCTCACGCTCGTGAAGGGCTGACCGGCCCGTGGCCGAACGCCGGAGCGGGGCGCGCGAGCTTCTCCGCGGGGTGGTCGCGGCGGTGATCGTGCTCGCGCTGATGATCTTCGGCGTGAGGACGATGGTGGGGAGGATGAGTGAGAGGGCTCGGACCCCGACCGAGAGCGAGAGCGCGAGCGGGAGCGAGAGCGAGAGCGCGAGCGGGAGCGGGAGCGAGAGCGAGAGCGAGAGCGGCGGCGGGGGCGGCGGCGGGGGCGGGAGCGGGAGCGGGAGCGAGAGCGAGGGCGGGGTCGGGGG
>JAYVCF010000199.1:0-47479 GCA_043750095.1 Deltaproteobacteria bacterium | reverse complement strand
GGCGATCCCCGCGGGCGCGCCCGTCGCGATCCACGCCATGCGCGAGCCCGAGTCGGTCCACGGTCGGGTCCCCGCGATCGCGCTCGCCTGGTCACCGGGCGAAGCGGTGCTCGTCGATCTCCGCGGCGAGGGCTCGTCTGGATCGCACGCGTCGCTCGCGAGCCTCGCGACGCTGTTCGCCGACACGACGCGCACCAAGTTCGTGCACGACGTGAAGCGTCTCATCGAGTGCGTCGATCACGATGGAACGACGCTGCGCGGTCCGATCTTCGACACCATGCTCGCGTCTTATCTCGTCGAGCCCACCAAGGTGATCCCGCATCGGCTCGAGCAAGTGAGCAAGGAGTACCTGCAGCGTTGGCTCCCACCGCTCAAGGCGATCGTGGGATCGGGGCGTGAGGAAAAATCGCTCGCCGACGTGCCCGTCGAGGCGCTGGCTGCGCACGCGGGCGAGCACGCCGACGTCGTGCGCGCGCTCGGTGTGGTGCTCGACGAGAAGCTCGACGCGATCGGCCTGCGCAAGCTCTACGACGAGACCGAGCTCCCGCTCGCGCGCGTGCTCGCGAAGATGGAGGTGGCCGGTATCCGCGTCGATCGCGACGACCTCGAGACGATGGGGCAGGAGTTCCGCGCGAGAAAGGCCGAGATCGAGCGCCACATCTACGCGCTCGCCGGCCACGAGTTCAACATCGGCTCGACCAAGCAGCTCGCCGACGTGCTCTTCGAAGAGCTCAAGCTGCCGGTGATCAAGAAGAACAAGACCGGCTACTCCACCGACGCCGAGGTGCTCGAGCGGCTCGCGCCGAACCACGAGATCGCTGCACGCGTCCTCGCGCAGCGCGAGCTCGCGAAGTTGATCAACACGTACACGGACGTGCTCGCGGAATCGATCGCGCTGGAGACGGGCCGCATCCACGCGAGCTTCCAGCAGACGACGGGCGCGAGCGGACGGCTCATCTCCACGGACCCGGATCTGCAGCGCACGCCCGTGCGGACGCCGGAAGGAAAGCGCATCCGCCGCGCCTTCGTCGCGCCGAGCGGGACCAAGCTCATCGCCGCCGACTGGTCGCAGATCGAGCTGCGCGTGCTCGCGCACTTCTCGGACGACGCGAATCTGGTGGAAGCGTTCGAGAAGAACCTCGACCTGC
Source organism: Deltaproteobacteria bacterium (assembly GCA_043750095.1). GTDB lineage: Bacteria > Myxococcota_A > Polyangia > Polyangiales > Sandaracinaceae > JBBSAT01. Next base: position 46,331 of record JAYVCF010000199.1, on the reverse strand, counting down.
ATCGGCGCACGGCGTCGCTCCTCTTCTCCGTGGCGCCCGAGGCCGTCACGCCAGAGCAGCGCAACATCGGCAAGACGGTGAACTTCGCGACCATCTACGGACAGGGCGCGACGGCGCTCGGGCAGATCTTGTCGATCCCGCGCAAGGACGCGCAGCGCTACATCGAGCAGTACTTCGAGCACTACGCGGGCGTGCGCCGATGGCTCGACCGCACGATCGAAGAGGCGCATCGCGATGGCTTCGTCACCACGATCCTCGGGCGGCGTCGCTATATCCCCGAGCTCTCGATGCGCAACGACACCGATCGATCGGCGGGCGAGCGGATGGCCGCGAACACGCCCATCCAAGGATCGGCCGCCGATCTCTGCAAGGTGGCCATGCTCGGGATCGATCGACGACTGACGAGCGAAGGACTGCGCACACGCATGCTCCTCCAAGTGCACGACGAGCTGGTGTTCGAAGCGCCCGACGACGAGGTCGAGCGAGCCAGCGCGGTCGTGCGCGCCGTGATGGAAGATCCCTACCCGCTGAAGGTGCCGCTCGTCGTGTCGATCGGGGTCGGGCAGAGCTGGGGCGAAGCGAAGTAAGGCGACGGCTACTCGAGCCGCTGCAGTCCCCAGGGCGGCGCTGCGTTCACGAGAACGCCGGCCCGGCAGTCCATGCGCACCTGCGCGAACGTCGCGCCCGCTTTCCTGGCCGTCCACGTGTACATGCCGGCGGGGACGTTCGTGTAGAGCACGCCGCCGTCATCGGACGTCTCGGTGAGCGACGCCTGCGGCACGACCGACGAGTTGAAGTAGACCGGGCCCGAGCTCGCCGGCAGCGGCGGGTCGATCGTGACGGTGACGCCCGCCTCGCCGTGCGCGCCGGGGTCGTAGACGGAGCGGCCGATGCGCGTGACCGTCGTGACCATCTGGCAGCGCGTGTCGTCGACGGTGAGAGAGAGGACTCCCGCGAGCGCATCGCGCACGTTCGGCGTGACCGCTTGGAACGTCACGCGCGTGAGGCCGGCGGCAGGGACTTCGAGCGTGGCCGTCTGGATCAGGATGAAGTCGGGATGCTCCATCACCAGCGACGCGTCGCTGCCGACGGGAACGCCGCCGATCACGAAGTGCCCGCTCGCGTCCGTCGTCGTGGTCAGCGCGGGATTCTCGAGCACGAACACGTGCGCGCCCGCGATGCCGCCGGTGATTCCGATCCCGAAGTCGAACGCGTCTCCGCTGATGCTGGTGGTGGCGGGCGATCCGCAGCTCACGAGAGCGAGTGAGGCGAGCGCGAAGACACAGCGTGTGAGATGCATGACGCGCGCAGCGTTGCACGACGCGCTGCGTGCGGCGATGCGAGGCTCGCGCGGGTCGTTCACGGATCGTCGAAGCCGTCGTAGATGGGCACGTCGCCTGCGACGGACGAAGGATGATCGCCCGCGGCGCCATGAGGACGGCGATGGTGCGTGGTGCCGTGGTGCGTCGTCGTCGCGGGCGGCGGCGCGGCCGTGGGGGGCGGAGGCGTGGACGGAACCGCCACCCCGGTCGCAGGGGGCGCGAACACCGGACCTGCGGGCAGCGCGGTCGGCGGAGACGCGGCGACGACCGTCACGGTCGCGGGCGGCGGCGTCGCGCCGCGTCCTGCGAGCAGCACACCGGCCAGCAAGCCCACCGCGAGCAGCGCGATGGCACCGGCTGCGATCGCGATCATCCGATCGCGTCCCATCGCGGGCGCCGCGGGTGTCGACGCCGGCGGCGACGCGAACGAATTGCCCGTGCGACGCGAGGGCTCCATGAACTCGTTCGGCCCTGCGCTGACCTCTTGATCGGCGTGGTACTGCGCGCCGGGCGCCGAGAGCGTCATCGTGCGCAGCGCGTTGCCTCGCTTCATCGAGCGCTCTTCGGGCACCGCATCCGTCTTCGAGAGCGACACGCCCGACAGGCTCTCCGGCAGCGCTGCGCGCCGCGCCTCGAGTCGCTCGCCGAGAACGGCCTCGAGCACCTCGGACACGCGACCCGCATCGACGTTGTTCGCCTGCGGAAGCGCCTCACCCAACATGCGTCGGAAGTCTTGCGCGCTCTGCGGACGCTGCGCGGGATCGGCGGCGAGCGCGGCGAGCACCACGCGATCGATCGCCGGCGTCACGTCGGGCGCGAGCTCGCTCGGCGCCGTGATCTTCGGCGCGCGCACCTGATCGAGGATCTGCAGATCGTTCGCACCGCTGAACAAGCGATGCATCGTGAGCATCTCCCAGAGCACGATGCCGAGCGCGTAGATGTCGGTGCGGCGATCGACCGCTTGTCCGTACGCTTGCTCGGGCGCCATGTAGCGCAGCTTGCCCTTGAGCGATCCGGTCTCGGTCTTCTTCGCGGAGCTCGACGCGGCTTTGGCGATGCCGAAGTCGATCAGCTTCACGTGACCCGTCATGGAGAGGATCACGTTCTGCGGGCTCACGTCGCGATGCACGACGCCGAGCGGCTGGCCGTCGTCACCGCGGAGCTCGTGCGCGGCATGCAGGCCGTCGGCGAGGCGCATCGCGATCCAGACCGCGAGATCCGGCGAGAGCCTGCGCTCGAGCTTGGCGAGCGAGCCGAGCAGCGTGGAGAGCGCGCTGCCGTGCACGTACTCCATCGCCAAGAAGTAGGTCCCGTTGTCGTCGCCGAGCTCTTCGACGTGCACCACGTTGGGGTGCTGGATGCGCGCCGAGAGCAGCGCCTCGTCGATGAACATCCGGATGAAGCCTTGGTCCTCCGCGAGGTGCGGATGCACCACCTTGATGGCCACGTGACGCGAGAATCCGGCAGCTCCCACGCGCCGCGCGAGGAACAGCGTCGCCATCCCGCCGGCCTTGAGCCGCGCGATGATCTCGTAATCGCGGATGCGACTGCCGACGTCGATCGCCACGATGGGTGAGTGTAGCCCCGGATCGCGCTCCACGTGAAATACGGAAGCTGAGAGCATGCCCGCGTATCGGCCCACAGAAGAAGGTGCGGATCCGAGCCCCGGAGCGTGCGTTTCCTGCTACTGATCGGCGCCCCCTCCCGATGAGCGAGCCCTCGAAAGCAGCACGCACGCAGCTCAAGCCCGTCGTGCTCGTCACCGGCAAGGGAGGCGTCGGCAAGACCACCCTCGCGGCCGGGCTCGCGGAAGCAGCGCGCCGACGCGATGGGCAGGCGATGCTGATCGAGTTCGGCGACGGCGACTCGGGTCGTCGCGTGCTCGGGCGTGGGACCAAGGTCGTTCATCGCGTGGTCGATCCGCGCGTGGCCATGGAGCAGGCGGTCGCCGATCTTCTCGGCTCGACGCTGCTCGCGAAGGTGTTCCTCGGAAACTTCGCCGTGCGCCCGATGCTTCGCGCGGCACCGGCGGTGCGTGAGCTCGCGATGCTCGAGCGCGTGCGCGTGTACGCCGACGAGATGCTCGCGGGAACGCGCGTCGTGGTCGACATGCCCTCGACCGGGCACGGCCTGACGTGGATGCGCCTGCCGGTGCAGATGCGCGACATGTTCGCGACGGGGCCGATTCACGATCTCGCCGTGCGCGTGATCAATCGCATCAGCTCCCCCGAGCGCTGCTCGGTCGTGGTCGTGACGCTGCCCGAGCGGCTCGTGCTCACGGAGACGGTCGAGCTCTGTCATGCGCTCGATCACGACGTGAAGCTTCCGCCCGCGCGGCTGATCGTGAACCGTCTGCCTGCCGAGATGTCGCCCGCTGCGTTCGACGAGGCACGCGCGCTCGTGACCCGCGGCGGCCCCGAGGCGAGCGCAGCGCGTGAGCTGCTGCGCGTGATCGAGGCCCGTGCCGAGGCGCGAAAAGATGCGCTCGAGATCCTCGCCAAGGCCACGCAGCGCGGAGACGTGCACGGCGCGCCTGTGCTCTACGGCGAGCTGCTCGAGGATCCCCGAGCAGAAGACGTCGCAGACTTCCTGGAGAAGGAAGGTGCCGGGTGAAGCTGCCCGTCACGATCGTGTGTGCGGGCGGAGGCGGCGTCGGCAAGACGACCACGTCGGCCGCCATCGGGCTCGCGCTCGCACGCGCGGGCAAGACCACGCTGGTCGTGACCGTCGATCCCGCGCGTCGGCTCGCCCACGCCATGGGCATCGAGATCGACGAGCACGTCCAGCCCGCGCGCATCGAGCCCGGCGTCGAAGGCAAGCTCTTCGCGCTGATGCCCGAGCCGCGTCGCTCGACGCCCACGTTCGCGGCGATCCTCTTCGAGGGCCGACCCGACGATCTCGCGCGCGTGATGAAGAACCCCGTCTACCGCACGATGGCGGACGCCGCGGCCGGCATGCACGAGATCGTGTCGCTGATCTTGGTGGCCAAGGCCGTCGAGGAGCGCGAGTACGACTACCTCGTGATCGACACCGCGCCCTCGCGCAACGCGCTCGACTTCGTGAGCTACCCGGGTCGGCTGGCGGTGCTCTTCGAGGGACGTGCGGTCGCGTGGCTCGGCAACATGGCGCAGCGCGTGAACTCGCCCGAGACGCAGGAGAAGCGCGGCGGTCTGTTCGCGGGCGCGCAGGAGCGCATCGAGAACCTGTTCTCGCGCATCTTGAACGCGCGCTTCTTGCGAGACCTGGCGCAGCTCTTCGCCGATCTCACGATCGTGAAGGAGCGCTTCGCGCGGTTCGCGCGCGTGGCCGAGAGCCTCATGCTCGGCGAGACGACGCGCTACATCCTCGTCGCCGCACCGACGGGATCGGCGCAGGCGGACGCGGTGTTCTTGAGCAAGCGCCTCGCACGTCTGAAGCAGACCGCGCGCGCGGCCGTCCTCAATCGCGCCGACGAGCAAGCGCCCGCCTGGGTCGAGATCCTGAAGAAGGCCGCTCCGGGATGGCCCGCGCTCGCTGGAGCGATTCAGCAGGTCGAGGTGGAGCTCGCGAGCCGCAAGCGCGCGGGCGATCGGCTGGCGGCGGCGCTCACCAAAGATCTGAAGAGCGTGCCGCAGCTGCGACTGCCCACCGTGGAAGCGGCGGATCCGGCGGTGGTGGTGCGCGAGCTGGCCACACAGCTCGCGCCGAGCTTGAAGCAGATCGCCGGCTAGGGATCAACGGCCCGGCTTCGCCGGGCACTCCTGTCGAGCTCGATCTCGCCGCGCTGCCGAAACCTCCGCGCGTTCCTCCGAATCCGGCCGAGCTCCGCAGGCTCGAAGAAGGGCGTCACGGTCCCGTCGCGCAGGTAGCTCATCACGTCGTTGGGCGTGTTCGAGTGCGGGTTGCCGAAGAAGTGCCCGAGCTCGTGCGCGAGCACGTCGGGCCCCGCGACGCTCGCCACCACGACGAAGTGCGCGCCGGGGACTCCAGCCGGTCGCCAGTGAACCCCGCGACGCATCAGCGTGGGGTCGTCCATGTCGCGCAGCGAGAGCACGATGAACACGTTCACGCGCGAAGGAGTCATCTCTTCGCCGAGCGCATGGCGATCGGCGCGCGTCTCGAGCCGCGTGAATCGCGCATCGAGCGCACGCCGCGATCGTTGCTCGAACGAGACGCCGCTCGGCGCGAAGATGGTGTTCGCCTGTTCGATCTCCGCCGCGAGCCAGGCGTCATCGACGACGGGCACGCCGCTCTCTTCGGCGACGGCGATCGCGAGCGGGAAGACGGGGAAGGCAGACGGCTGCGCGCGTGCGGCGGTCGCGAGCAAGAGCGCGAGCGCGACGATGCCCCACCTCACGGGGCGGTGGCCGCGATCGCGGTGACCTCGATCGTGGTGTGGCAGGCGGCCTCCCCGGCGTGGCCGTCTCGCACGACGAGCCAGAGATCGTAGGTGCCCGGCGTGCTCGGCAGCTCCCACACGGCGTCCCGCTGCATGAGCGCGGAAGGATCCGTGGGGTCGGCCGTCGCGCTCACCTGCGTCGTGTCGTCACCCTCGACGATGGTGTGACACGCGCTGTGCATGCACGGGACGTTCACATCGCTCGTCGTGAACCACGAGTAGTACGCGCCTTCACGCCCCGTCTGAATTCCGCTCGAGTAGTCGAAGTAGGGATAGGTCTCCATCCATTGGAACGGATCGTCGAGCGGCCTGAGCGCGACCCGCGCCACGTGGATGTCGGGATGGCCGGGCCGAGCGTCGGGCACACTCCCCCGGAACACCGGTGGGTCGGAGAACGGAAAGAGCTCGCACTCGAACGAGCTCGGATCGACGCCACCCAGGAACACCGATCCCCCGACCGAGAAGAAGACGTACGGTGGGTTGGTCGTGCGTGTCGCGCGCGTCGTCAGCCCGAAGAGCTTCAGCCCGGAGACGACCGGGGCATCGACACCCGCGGGATCGGGGGCCGACAAGGCGACGCGAATCTGCAGCGGCAGGCCGACCGTCGCGAGGACGGCGGTGGCCGTGTCCGCGTTGATGCCTCCCATGGCCGCGTACATCGGGAGCTGCGTGGCGATCGCCTGCGTGAGCGCGCCCGGGACGGTCGCCGTGTTGTGATCGGCACGAAGCGGAAAGCAGATCGGCTGAACGACGCCCTGCCCGTTGCTCCCGTCGGGCGTGAACCCTCCCAACAACGCCGCCGGATCGATGCAGAACCGGAACGCGTAGTGCAGCTCACGCCCCATCGGGTCGAACGCGAGGACGCGCACGTGGACGTCTTGGCCCGGGAGAGCCTCGGGCGGGTCGGTGACGATCGCCAAGATGCGGGGCGACTTGACCAGCGGCTCCCGATCGAGATCGTTGGCGCACGCGACGAGCACCACGCTCGCGATCGCGAACCACGCTGCGCTTCTTCGAGCGCTCATCTCGGCTCCCAGTAGCCGCGGATGCCGATCGTCCCGAGGACGGGCAGCCCGGGGATGGGCGCGGTGCGAGCGTAGTCGTACTGGTAGATCACGGCCTCGGTGTTCTGCGCGTAGTACACGTTGAGGACGTCGAGGTAGATCGAGCCGAGCAGCGCGTTGTCGATGTTGAAGTCGCGATCGATGCGGATGTTGAGCTGGGTGTAGGTCGGCAAGCGGGCGCCACGATCGCAGAACGTCGGGTCGTACTCGTTGCTCTCGGCGTTGTAGGTCGTGGCGCAGACGCTCAACGTGGGTCGGCCCGTGGTGACCTGGAACGACGCACCGAAGCGCCAGCCGTCGAACTCGTAGCTCGCTGCGAGGTTCAGGATGTGCGTCTGATCGAAGCCGAACGTGTACCAGTCGCCGCCCGGGATCACGCGCTCGCTGCGAGAGAGCGTGTAGCTGAGCCAGCCGTAGAACCCATCGGCCAGAGGCCTGCGCACCAGCACCTCCAGGCCGTACGACCGGCCTTGCAGGTCGGCGCTGAACGCCTGCCGGTTGGTACCGCCTCCGGGGTTCGTCAGGTTGAGCCGCGCGATGTCCCACATGTAACTGAAATACCCGGTGATGCGCGCGTAGATGGCGAGCGGCAGGTTCGCCTCTACCTGCGCCGACGTCTGCCACGAGCGCTGCGGACTGAGGTGCGGATTGCCCGCGACGGAGATCGTCTGAAAGACCTGAGGTGGCTGCGTGTAGAGGCCCGATGCGACGCTGGCCGTCACGTCCTCGCTCACGTGAAGCCGAACGACGGAGCGTGGATCGGGCGCGATGTCGAAGTAGTTGCCGTAGCGCAGGAGATCGATGCGCGTGCCGAGGCTGATCTCGAGCGGCGCGAAGTCGAGGATGGCCTCGCCGTACGCACCCGGCGTCCCCAGCCCGACCCGAGATTGGATGGAGACGAGCTGTGGATCGAAGAGCGGACGATCGTACTGACCGAGGCCGCTCTGCGGGACGGGCGCGGTGACGTCGACACCGAACGAAGTACCGCTCGCATCGATGCCGAAGTTCGTGCGGAGCCAGGGGGCGAGCGTGGTGGAGATGTCCAGACGCAGAGCCGAGATGAAGTTCTCGAAGTGATAGACCTGCTGCGCCATGCCGGCCTGAGCCGCGGAGAAGCCGGTGACGTCGCGCCCGAGGCTGCCCGAGAGACGCACGGTCGTCTGATCACCGACGTGCCAGTCGAGGCGCACGATCGCGCGCTGGAACTGGTACGAGAGAGACGTCTGGCTTCCGGCCGAGGTCGTACCGCCGCCGACTGCGCTCGATGCATCGAGGGAGTCGTCGGAGCCGAAGATGAAGATCGATCCCGAGAAGTGGCTGTCGAAGCGATACTCGAGCCGCACCTGGTAGTCGTCGTACGCGACGGACGGAAGGCTCTGACCGCTGATCTGGCTGATGAGCGGCAGGATGAGCTCGAAGTAGCTGCGTCTCCCCGCGAAGCTGAGGTTGCCGCGACCATGGTCGAACGGGATCGTCGCGTAGGCCTGGGCGCGCAGCGCGTCGACCTGGAGCTCGAAGTGCAGCGGACCTTGCGGCGCCGAGGTCTCGAGCGATACGACGGCAGCGCTGAACCGCCCGTAGCGAACTGGATAGTTGCCCGGGTAGAAGTCCTGACGCGAGATGAAGTTGGTGTTGATGACGGTCGGCCCGAGAAAGAAGTGCCAGAGGTTGGGCACCGGAAATCCGTCGATGAAGTAGCCCGTGTTGTTGAGGCCTGCGCCGCGGACCACGAGCAGTGGAAGACCGAAGGGCAGCCGTGCGACGCCCGGCATGAACTGGAGCACGCGCACGGGATCGCCGAACGTGCCCGGGACCGTATTGAGCTCGGCGCCCGTCAGCGTCATGCGCGTCGCAGCGCCAGGTTCCGGACGTTCGACGACGCCCGTCGCCGAGTAAGACGCGATCTCGTCGTCGCCGAGCTCGACGTCAGGCGCCACGACGCTCTCGCTCTCGCTCTCACTCTCGCTCTCACTCTCGCTCTCGCTCTCGCTCGCGCTCTCGCTCTCGCTCTCGCTCTCGCTCGCCGGCACTTCCTCCACCGCCAACGCATACCGAAACCGAATCCGCGCCGGCACCGGCTGACCATCGCGCGTCGCCGGCTCGAAGCGCATCGCGGGCGCGCTCGCGAGGACCAGCGCGTCGATGTCCTCGCGCAAGCTCGTCCCGATCGTGGCGTCGCTCACGGTTCCGTCGGCCGCGATGGTCAGGATCAGGGCGACGCCGGATCCCGCCGCCACGGGCTCGGTTCCTTCGGGCAGCGCGATCGCGGGCGCTTCGATCAGCCGCGGCTGAGTGCGTGTCGGCCCCATGGGCTCGCTTCCGGATCCGGCGTCGACGCCCGCATCGGCCGCGACCGACCCCGCGTCCCCCGATGAGACGCCCGCGTCGGCATCCGCCTGCGCGTCCGCGCGACGGGGCACGAGCGTCTCGAGGACCAAGAGCGCGCACACAGCCGCGAGCGTCCATCGGCGCCTGGTCATCGTCCGCCGACGCCGTAGCACGCTTGCCGCCGCCAGCACGCGGGCTCAGAGCGCCAGGATCTCGTCCGCGCGCGTGACGATGTGATCGGCGCCGGCCGTCTCGAGCTCGTTTCGGTCGCGAAAGCCCCAGAGCACGCCGACGCTGCGCATCCCGGCGGCGCGCGCCGTGCGGATGTCGATGAACGTGTCGCCCACGAACACGCAGTCGCCCGCAGGGACACCGAGCGCTTCGGCCGCGAGCAACGCGGGCGCCGGATCGGGCTTTCGCGGAACGCCCTCACGCTCGCCCACGACGACACCGAACGTGCCCCTCGCGAAGAGCGCATCCGCGATCGCCGTCGCTGGTGCCTGCGGCTTGTTCGTCACGATCCCGATGCGATCTCCGCGCGCGCTCAGCGACGCGAGCAGCGGCACGATGCCCTCGTACGGACGCGACGCCGCGACGAGATGGATCGCGTAGTGCGCGCGGTAGCGTGCGAGCGCGTCGTCTCGCAGCGCCTGGCGATCGGTGGGCAGCGCGTGCGCGACGAGCTGGCCCGCGCCCTCGCCCACCATCTCGCGGTACGCCGCGATCGGGTGCTCCGGCAGCCGGAGCTGGGCCAGCACGTGGTTCATCGATCCGCCGATGTCGGCCAGCGAGTCGACGAGCGTGCCGTCCATATCGAAGAGAAAGGCACGTGGTCGGCGGGAGGCGTCGGAGACGCGATGTTCGGTCATCTCGCGAACAACCTCGCGCGATCCTTGAACGACTTGATCTCGATGGCGTTGCCGCTCGGATCGCGAAGAAAGAACGTGGCCTGCTCGCCGACCTCGCCGACGAAGCGAATCTTGGGCGCGATCAGGAACGCCACGCCGCGCGCTTCGAGTCGCGAGACGAGCGCCTGCCACTCGTCCCAGGGGAGCACGGCGCCGTGGTGACGCACGGGCACGTCGTCGCCATCGACCTCGTTGGTCGCGTCGGGATCGGTCTCGTCGGACACGTGCGCGCTGAGCTGATGGCCGTAGAAGTCGAAGTCGATCCAGCGCTCGGCCTCGCGGCCGATCACGCAGCCCAGTGTCTCGACGTAGAAGCTCCGCGTTGACTCGATGTCCTCGACGGGGAACGCGAGGTGGAAGGGGACGCGCGGCGTCTCGCGCGCGCCGAGCGTGCGATCCACGAAGGCCATGACGCTCTGCACGCGATCGCCCTTGAAGTCCGGATAGAAGCCGAGCGGATCGACGAGCACCGCGCGCATCCCCGCGGCGTTCGCGCCTGCGATGTCCACGCCGGGGATGTCGCCGAGATAGATCGAGCTCGCCGCCGACTGTCCGGTGCGAGCGAGCGCGCGACGAAAGAGCTCGGGGTCGGGCTTGCGAACGCCCTCGTCGTGCGAGTCGATGACGTGCGCGATGTAGGGTGCGAGGCCGACCTTCTCGAAGAGCGTCGGCAGCGCGCCCTCGGAGTTGGAGATGACGGAGACGTGGATGCCCGCCTCGCGCAAGCGTGCGAGGGAGTCGACGAGGCCGTCGGGGACCCGGCGCCAGAGGTTGAACGCGTCGTGCGCACGGCGAAGCGGGGCCACCATCGCGCGCGCGTGCGTCTCGCCGAGCCCGGCCGCTGCGAGCAGCGTCACGAGGTAGAGGCCCCAGCCGTCCTCGTGCGAGACGCCCTCGCGCATCAGCGCTTCGTAGCGACGCTTCGCGCTTCCTTCGACGTCGCGAAGCGAGCGCGCATCCATCGGATGACCATGCGCACACACGACGTCGGCGACGGCCTGGTGATCGAGAAACACGATCGTGTTCCCCGCATCGAGGAACACCGCGCGAGTCTCGGTACCGACCGGAGGCGCCGCAGGCGCGATTTCCCCGACCGAAGGCGCCGGAGGCGCGGTTTTCACAGAAGCGAGATGAGACGCTTCGCGCGATCTTCGGCGGCGGCGAGGATCCCCTTGGCCTCGTCCTCCGGAACGCGGACCTTCTTCACCAGCTCGTCGAGGACCTTCTTCTCTTCATCGCTCTGATGGCCGTCGATGTACGTGAGGATGACGGCGTGCTGGAGCAGCGCGCGGCGATCAGCCGCCGACAGATCACTCACGGGCACGTCCGCGATCGCACGCGGCGTCTTGGCGTACTCGCGGATCGATTCGGCGTCGGGCCCGGCCACTTCGAACGCAGAGAGCAGCGCCTCGATGACCTCTTGCTCTTCGGTCTCGACGCGCCCGTCGGCCCACGCCACTGCGACCAGGGACTTGAGCATGGCCTCTTGATAGTCCTCCATCGTCGTCTCCTCGGGGCGCGAGGCTAACACAGCCGCGTGCGCGTTTGGCGTCATGGCATGCCAGAGTCCCGCCCGGTGCGGTCGATTCTCGCCGTCGGAGTCGTCAGCGCGGTGCTCGTCATCGCGGGGATCGCGCGCGCCGACGACGCGGGGGCGGACGCGGGGATCGACGCCGGACTCGACGCCGCGGCCTCGACGGACGCGGGTGCGATGCTCGCGTCTTCGACGCCCGACGCGGCCACGCTCGACGCGGGGGCTCCCGTCGCAGCGGCGAGCGGCGAGCACGCTGCGCCCACCGCCAGCGGAGCTCCCGAAGCACCGAGCGCCGACGTCATCCGCACGCTGCTCGGGCTCGCGCTCTTGATCGTGCTCGCGTACGTGGGCGGCCACCCGCGCGTCACCAAGCTCGAGGAGAGCCTCGGCATCGCGCAGGTGATGACGAGCGGCCTGCCGTACGTGTTCCTCGGTCTGCTCGCGCAGCAGCCCGCGCTCGACGTCCTGAACGAAGGCACGCTTCGTTCGCTGCTTCCTTTGCTCCAGTTCGGGCTCGGGTGGATCGGCTTCCAGACCGGCTTCTCGTTCGAGGCGCGCGCACTCGATCGCGTGGAGCGCGGCACCGGCACCGTCGTCATTCTGCTCTCGAGCTTTCCTTTCGTGGCGATCGCGGGCTCGTCGGCGCTGTTTCTCTGGGCCGTCGGGCTCGGTCCCGATCCGCTCGCCCTCGCGCGCGACTCCTGCTTGCTCGGCCTGGCGGGCGCGCTCTCGGCACCGACGCTCGAGCGCGTGATCGGCCAGCGCATGAGCATCGAGGCGCTCGATCTCGCGCGCGCGATCGCGCTGCTCGACGACGTGCTCGGCGTGGTGGCGCTCGCGTGTCTCGCAGCGTTCCTGCACGTCAGCGCGGATGGGGCACACCACTGGCAGCTGCCGGGGGTCGGCTGGATCTTCGTCACGTTCGGCATGGCCGTCTCGATCGGCCTCGTCGTCTACGTGGTGCTTCGCGGCACGGACTCCGGCGGCGAGAAGACCTCGCTGCTGCTCGGCTCGGTCGCGCTCACCGCGGGGCTGGCCGGATACCTCTCTCTCTCGCCGCTCGTGATCTGTTTCTTCGCGGGCATCCTGCTTCGCAACCTCCCGGGCGACGACAAGCTCGAGCTCGAGAGCACTTTCCGACGGCTGGAGCGGCCGATCTATCTCTTGTTCCTCGTGATCGTGGGAGCCCTCTGGCGCATCGACGACTGGCGCGGCTGGTGCCTGCTGCCGGTGTTCGTGGTCGCGCGCTTCCTCGGCCGTTATGCGGGCGCGCGCACCGCACGCTCGCTGCCCGAGAGCGAGCGCCCGGCTGCCCTCGCGTACGCCGACGATCGTGATCTCGTCGCGCCGCCCATGGGACAGCTCGCGCTCGCGTTCGTGGTGACCGCGCAGACGCTCTACGAGAGCCCGGCCGTGCAGGCCGTGGTGACCGCCGTCATCGGCGGCGCGGTGCTCCTCGAGGTCGTCGTTCAGATCTCGAGCCGGCGCGTGCGAAAGACGAAGCCGAAGATCGCACCCGCGGCCGACGCGACGACCACGATCACGATCATCGATGAAGACACGGCGACGCTCGAGCCCCCGACGGAGGCCGCGCCCGAGGGCGAGCCATGATGGGCACGATCAAGCGCATGCTCGTGATCGTCACCCTCTGCGGCTTGATGCAGGCCGTGGAGTCGTTCGGAGATGCCTCGGCCGATCCGCGTCGCGCCGCATCCGCGCTCGTGGTCGGCATCGGCTTCGTGCTGATCGCGTCCTGGTTCTCGGGTCGCATCTTCTCGACCATGGGCCTGCCGAAGCTCACCGGCTATCTCGCGATGGGCATCCTCGCGGGCCCGCTGCTCGGACTCTTGGCGCCCACCACCGTGAGTGGCCTGGGCATCGTCAACGGCATGGCCACCGCGCTCATCGCGCTCACGGGCGGCAGCGAGATGGACTTCCGCGCGATGCGCCCGCTCTTCAGGTCGATCGCGTGGATCACGCTGATCGCGGTGGTGGGGACGGCGATCGCGCTCTCGGGCGTCGCGTGGATCCTCGCGCCGCAGCTCGCGTTCATGCAGGGGCTCTCGCCGCTCGGGCGGATCGCCATCGCCATCGTCGTCGGCATCGTCACGGTCGCGCAGTCACCGGCGGTCGTGGTCGCCATCCGAGCGGAGACGGGCGCCGATGGTCCCGTGGCGCGCACGTCGCTCGGCGTGGTGGTCCTGGCCGACCTGCTCGTGATCGTGCTCTTCGCGATCGCGACCTCGGCCGCCGATGCCGTGCTCTCGGGCACGTCCGACTTCGAGCGCACCGCGCGCAACATGGCGTGGGAGCTCTTCGGCAGTCTCGGCATCGGCATCTCCATCGGCGCGATCCTCTCGCTCTGGCTTCGCTTCGTGGGCGAGCGCGGGCTCGACCTCTTCGTGCTCCTCGTCTGCTTCGTCGCGGCCGAGGTCGGTCGGCGCGTGCACCTCGATCCGCTGCTCCTGATGCTCGCCGCCGGCATGTTCGTCGAGAACGTGAGCCGCCGCGGAAAGATGCTCCGCCGCGCGTTCGAGGACGCGTCGCTTCCCGTCTACATCCTGTTCTTCACGGTGGCGGGCGCGAGCGTTCATCTGCGCGAGCTCCCGACCGTGGCGCTCCCCGCCGCTGCGTTCATCCTCGTGCGCGGCGCGGGCCTCTACTTCGGCACGTCGCTCGCAGCGAGCGTCGCAGGCGCCGACCCCGCGGTGAAGAAGTTCGGCGGCTTCGGCCTCCTGCCGCAAGCGGGCCTGGCGATCGCGCTGTCTCAGCTCTTCAGTCGCACGTTTCCTTCGCTCGGGCCGAGCACCGCTGCGCTCACGCTGAGCATCGTGGCCATCAACGAGATCGTGGCGCCCGCCATCTTCCGCACCGCGCTCGTGCGCTCGGGCGAGGCGGTCACGATCGCGAGCCAGCCCGAGGTCGCACCCGTCGCCGAAGCCGAAGACGCGGACGACGACGAGCCAACGCCCAGCGAGCCCGCGACCTGAACCCTATTCTTTCTTCGCGTCCCGATCTTCGCGCTGCTTCTTGCGGATCCCGCCGAAGAACTTCTTCAAGAGCTCGCTCGCCTCGTCCTTGCGCACGCCGGTCGTGATCGCGAATCGGTGGTTGAGGCGCAGGTCACTGCCGATGTTGTAGAGCGTGCTCGTCGCGCCCGCCTTCGGGTCCTCGGTCGCGTAGACGACGCGATCGATGCGCGCGTTCACCAGCGCCCCCGCGCACATCGGGCATGGCTCGAGCGTCACGAAGCAGGTCGCGCCCGAGAGCCGCCAGGTGCCGAGCGCCTTGGCCGCGTCGCGCAGCGCGATCAGCTCCGCGTGCGCCGTCGGATCCTGGATCGTCTCGCGCAGGTTGTGCGAGCTCGCGATGACCTTCTCTTCGTGGACGATCACGCAGCCGACCGGCACCTCCCCGGCATCGCTGGCCAGGCGCGCCTGCACGAGCGCGAGATCCATCCAGTCGTCGTCACTCATCGATGGGCTCGCGCGAGCGCAGCGAGGCGGAAGGAAGGGGTCGGGCCCAGAGCCGGCTCCGCCGGTCGGGGCGGGGCCGCCTATCGGCCCCGAAAGAAGAGGTAAGGCCCCGCCACACGCTGGTCACCGCGACTGTTGCTCCCTTCCGGGCCTGGCAGGGTTGACGGGCCAGCGTTGGCGAGGCCATGAGCCGACTTCTCGATCGGAGTGCCGCTGCTCGTAGCAGACGTCGCGGCGAGAGCGCAACCCGGACCCGCGAACACCCTCATCAAAACGCATCCCGGCGCGTTGACGCTCCGCGCTCGCACGGGGATCCTTCACGCGATGGCGGTCGGAGCGCGATGACGGTCGGAGAGCGCGAGCTCGAGGAACGCATCGCGGACGTGATTCGCCGCGTGAAAGATCCGCGCGCCGGCCTCTACGGTCCCGACTCGCTCAGCTGGCGCGTGAACCGCGAGGCCATCGTGATGCTCGGGGGCGGGCGCGCCGCGCTGCTGCAGCTCGCGCATCCCTACGTCGCGTACGGCGTCGATCAGCACTCGGCCACGCGACACGATCCCATCGGCCGCTTCCGACGCACGTTCGAGAACGTGTTCGCGATGGTCTTCGGTGATCTCGACACGGCCGTCGCGTGCGCGCGGCGCGTGCACGGCGTGCACCAGAAGATCCGCGGAGCGATCCACGAGCACGCGGGCAAGTTCGCGCGCGGGCATCGCTACCAGGCGAACGACGTCGATGCGCTCTTCTGGGTGCAGGCCACGCTGATCGACACGGCCGTGCTCACGTACGAGCTCTTGGTCGAGCCGCTGACGCTCGCCGAGAAGGACAGGTACTACGACGAGTCGCGGCTCTTCTCGGGCCTCTTCGGCATCCCGGACTCGGCGATCCCTGCCGACTGGTCCGCGTTCCGTCGCTACTTCGACGCGATGCTCGCGAGCGATGCGATCACCATGAGCCAGCCCGCCAAAGAGATGGCGCACTTTCTCTTTCAGCCGCCGCGCCGGATCGCGGGGCCCGCCGTGGGCTGGTATCGGATCTTCACGGCGAGCCTGCTGCCTGCACGCTTGCGCGCCGAGCTCGGGCTGAGCTGGACGCGGCGCGACGAGACGATCGCCGCACGCACGGTGCCGCTCCTTCGCCAGCTCCAGAAGCGCACGCCACGTCGTCTGCGATTCTTTCCCGACTACGTCGAGGCGATGCAGCGCGTGAACGGGCAGGAGCCCCACGATCGCATCGGCCGACTGCTCGAGAAGGTCGCGCTCAAGGCGATCGAGCCCTCGGCCGAGGTGCTGCGCCGCGAGAAGGCGCGCAACGGGTCGCGTAGCCCCGCGTGAGGGATCGTTCGTACGACTTGATCGTGTGCGGAGCGGGCTCGGCGGGCGCAGCGCTCGCCACGATGGCCCAGAAGGACGGACGCCGCGTGCTGGTGCTCGAGCGGCGCATGCTCGATCGCGCGGGCGCGGCCTGGGTGAACGACGTCCCCGGCTGGATGTTCGACGAGGCCGGCATCGAGCGACCGAGCGGGAGCGAGCTCCATGCGAGCGCGGCCATCACGCTCGTCGCCGGGTTCGACGACGACGCCCCGCGCGTGAGCGCACGCCCCGAGGACTTCATGGGCGTGGACATGCGCGGCCTCGTGGGGCGCCTTCAGGAATCGGCCATGCGCGCGGGCGCGGTGCTCTTGGGTGGCGAGCACGTTCGCAGCCTCGATCATCGCGAGGACGAGGTCATCGTCTCGACGGGAACCGCGAGGTATCGCGCACCTTTCTTCGTCGATGCCTCGGGCCTCGCGGGCGCCGAAGCGCTCGGCAAGCTGCACGGCACGCCCCGCGATCTCTGCGCCGCCGCGCAAGAGGTCCACCGCATCCGAGACGCGCGCGCCGCCGACGCCTTCTTCGAGCGCTACGCCGCGCGCGAGGGTGACGTCACCGTCTTCACCGGCATCGCGGGTGGCTACTCGATCATCAACGTGCGCCGTCACGAGGACCGCGTGTTCGTGCTCACCGGATCGATCCCAGCGGACGGCCATCCTTCCGGCAAGGCCTTGCTGGATCGCTTCGTGGACGAGCGCAGCTGGATCGGGGAGCGCGTGTTCGGTGGCGCGCGCGTCATCCCGCTCTCGTACGCGCGGCCGATCGTGGCGCGCGGTCGCATGGCCGCGCTCGGGGACGCGGCGAGCCAGGTGTTCTCGGCGCACGGATCGGGCACGGGCGCAGGGCTCGTCGCCGCACGCATGCTCGCCGATGCGCTGCGCACGGGCGACCTCGCGGGCTATCAACACGCCTGGCAGAAGCGCTGGGGCCTGCTCTTCGCGACCCACGATCTGTTCCGACGCCTCTCGCAGAGCCTCGAGCCCGACGAGCTACGCGCGCTGATCAGCGAAGGCATTCTCAGCGAGCGTGCGCTCGACGCCGCGCTCGCGCAGCGCTTCCCACCGCTCGATGCGTCGATGCTCCGAGCGGGTCGCGCGCTCAGCCGGCGCCCTGCGCTCGCTCGACGCTTCGCGAGCATGGGCGCGCGCGTGGTGCGACTCGCCGCGCTCTACGCGCGACATCCGAGCGACCCGGCACGACAGAGCGCGTGGGCCGAGCGCGTCCACGCCGCGATGACGTGACGTCTGCGGCTCAGTGATCTCACCGGCGCTGTGGCATGCTCGTCTCGTCCGATGACCCGCCCTGCCCAGTGGCTCCAGCCGCCGCTCGCGCTGCCTCTGGGCAGTGGCCCGTTCCACGTGAAGGGCGTCCTCTATCTCGGCACGCAGAAGTACTTCAAGACGGAGGTCCCTGACGGCCTCGGGCGCCTCGCTGCGACGCTCGACGATCCCGCCGTGCGCGAGTTCATCCAGGGAAAGTTCCTCGCCTCGAGCTGGTACGACGTGCTCCCGGTGGCGCCGCTGATCCGCGCGGAGGCCGAGGTCTGCCACCAGACGGTGCCGAGCTACCTCCGCAAGCGCGCCGCGTTCCAGGCACGCGAGGACATCTCGGGCGTGTATCGCTGGCTGCTCAAGCTCGCCTCGCCGGAGCTGGTCGCGCTCAAGATTCCGCGGCTGCTCACGCAGATCTTCGACTTCGGCGACAGCTACACCGAGCGTCTCGAGGATCACGTCGTGCACATGGAGCTGCGCGACTTTCCGGCCGTGCTGGGCGAGTGGTACTCGACCGCGTTCGAGGTCTACGCCGAGACGGCGCTCGGCCTCGCGGGCGCGAAGAACATCAGCCTGGTGCTCAAGACCACCTCGACGGGCAAGCACGCGAGCGGCGTCGAGCTCGTGTCGCTCAAGGGCGACGCGCACTGGGACGAATAGCTCTACGGACAGCACGCCGGGTCGTTGAGGACCTCGTTCACGCGGGGAGGACAGCCGTGGCCGCTGGCGTACCAGCCCTGCGACGTGGTCCCGACGCGCTGACAGAGGGCGGTGACGCCTGAGCACGCGTTCGCGCAGATCAGCGTTCCGTCGCCCGCGTACCAGCCTTCTTGTGGCGTGCCCACGTGCGTGCACGCCGGCGCGATCGAGCACCCGCCAGGCAAGCAGCACTCCGTGCCGAGGCCGCCGCCGCAGGTGTACTGCGTCGCGTCTCCGACCATGCTCGGCGCGGGGCAGCTCGTCGGAGTGAGGGCGACGCACGTGCCGCCTACCGACACGCAGGTCACCGGGCCCGCATCGACGTTCGCATCGCTGCCCGCATCGCGCGCGGCTGCATCGGGCGCCGTCGCCGCGTCGGTGCCGACATCCGCGACGGCCGCGGCATCGATCCCCGACGAGGCGTCGAGCCCCGTGAACGCGTCGTCGCCCGCGGCATCGCTCGCCGCGGCGTCGATCCCCGACGCGCCGCCGTCGTTTCCCGCGTCGGCGGTTCCTCCGTCTGCGCGCGCGCCGCCGTCCGCTCGTCCGGTGTCGAAGCGCGGGTCCCTCGCCCCGGCAGGGCAGCCGAGGAGCGTCGAGCAGAGAGACAGGACCAAGCCGATGCGAACCACGCGAACATGCATGTCGATCACGCTACCCGCCGTCCCACGCGACCGCAACGGCATGCGTGCACGTCGAGAGCCTCGTCTCGAACGAAGGGCTGTGTGTAAGCTTCTCGCCATGGCGTGGGGCACGAGAGACATCCTCGATCAGTCCGGCAAGGTGTTCGTGGTCACGGGCGCGAACAGCGGGATCGGCCTCGAGGCCGTCGAGGTGCTCGCCGGCAAGGGCGCGCGCGTCGTGATGGCATGCCGCAGCGCCGACAAGGCCAAGGGCGCAGCCGATCGCGTGAAGAAGAAGCACCCGTCGAGCCTCCTCGACGTGCGCTCGCTCGATCTCGCCAGCCTCGCCAGCATCCGCGCGTTCGCCGAGGGCGTCACCAAGGACCACCCCGTGATCGACGTGCTGGTGAACAACGCAGGGATCATGGCCATCCCGCGCACGCTCACCGCCGATGGCTTCGAGATGCAGATCGGGACGAACCACCTCGGCCACTTCGCGCTCACGGGCCTGCTCTTGCCCGCGCTGGCCAGGGCCACGAGCGCGCGCATCGTCACCGTGTCGAGCGCCGTGCATCAGGGCGGCCGCATCCAGTTCGACGACCTCATGGGCGAGCGCTCCTACGACAAATGGTCCGCGTACATGCAGAGCAAGCTCGCGAACATGCTCTTCATGTACGAGCTCGATCGCCGACTGCCGACGGCGCACGCGAGCGTCGCGTCGCTGTCCTGTCATCCGGGCTACGCCGCGACCAACCTCCAGTCCGTGGGACCGAAGATGGAGCGTTCGTGGACGGGCGCGATCTTCGACACCGGCAACGCGATCGTCGCGCAGTCCGCGGCGTCGGGCGCGCTTCCGACCCTGCGCGCAGCCACGGACCCGGCGGCGCGAAGCGGCGAGTACTACGGGCCGCGCGGGCCACTCGGCCTCTGGGGTGCGCCCGTGCTGAACAAGACCGCGAGCCGATCGCGCGACGAGTCGGTGGCAAGGCAGCTCTGGGAGCGCTCGATGGAGCTCACCGGCGTTCGCTACCTCTGAGACGCCACCTCTGACGCGATCGAGGAGAGGGCGCGCCGAAAAAAACGAAACGCGAGCGCCGCCCCGGAAGAGGCCACGCTCGCGTTCGTTGGCTGACGCTCAGCCGCGCGATCAGGTGCCGGGCGTGGCGCCGCAGTGGCTGCCATTGCCCGCAGGGTCGCTCGGGTCACTGTCGCTGCAGCCCGAGACCGCGCCGCCCGCCGCGCCGCCGGCGCAGTGCGTGCCACGGCCGATGCCGTCGCTCGGATCGCTGTCGCTGCAGCCCGAGCCCGTGGCGGCGCCATTGCCGCCCATGCAACAGGCCGTCGTGGAAACGAGGCCGAGCGCCGCGAGCGCTCCGGCCGCGGCCCCGCCGATCATCGTCATCTGGCGGCGGCTGAGCTTGCGCTCGGTGAGGATCTCGTCGGCAACCAGCGTGTTCTTCTCGGACATCGCACCCTCCATGTGGGGCCCCTAGGGCGGGTGCAACCCAACCACATTAGCCGTCGCGTGCGCAAGCCCGAAGTCGCGCCGCGACGGTGAATGCAGCGGGGCCTTCTGGCGTCGACGAGGTTCTGGTACGTTCTTGCGTCGATCGAGGTGAGACCATGGATGTGACTCGGACCTTTCGCGTCGGACGGGCTCAGTGGCTCGTCGCTCTCGCTGCTCTCTCGCTCACCTTGGCGCTCTCCTTGGCGCTCACCCTCGGAACGATGGCGACTTCGCTCGTTCCGCACGTCGGTGCCCAGCGGCTCCGCGCCACGGTGTTCGTGACCCAAGCCGCGATCCCGCGTGGCCTGACGGAGAAGGCGCTGCTCGGCTTCGCCCGAGGGCACCAGGCCCGGATCATGGCGGAGACGACCGAGGCCGACCTCGCGCAGCGCCACTGGGCAGGCAACATGGTCGTGCAGTTCAACACCCCGCCGGGGGATCTCGAGTACCACGCGCTCTTCTACGACATCACGGACGGCGCGCGGAGCTTCATCGACGACATGGCGATCTACGTGCACGACCGCGAACAGCGCACGTACGTGCAGCGCATCAACCTCGCGCGCCCGCGCTTCCGGCCGAACCGTCGGCTCGAGATGGTGGTGACCGTCGCGCACGCGGAGGTCGGCAACACACGCATCGAGGTGCGCGGCGAAGAGGTTCGCCACTCCGGCACGGTCGACTTCAGCGAAGCCGACACGCACGCGGCCGACTAGCGACGCTGCTGGCCAAGCAGACGCATGGTCGACGACAACGAAGAGCGCGACATCCAGTCGCTGCTCGGTGATGCACGCCGCGGCAAGTGGGAGCCGGTGGTCGTGCTCGTCGGCAGCGAGACGTTCCTGAGCGAGCGCGCCGTGCGCCTGCTCCGCAAGGCCACCGTCGGCGAAGGGCCGCGCGGCTTCAACGACGACCTCTTTCACGGAAGCGGGCTTGCGGGCGGCAAGGTCGCGGCCGCGGCGCGAACCCTTCCGATGATGGCGAGCGCGCGCTTCGTTCTCGTGCGTGGTGCGCAAGATGCGTCGCCCGCCGAGCTCGACGCGCTCGCCGCCTACGTCGCGGACCCCTCACCGAGCACGTGCTTCGTGATCACCGCCGAGAAGATCGACGGCAAGACCAAGCTCGCCAAGGCCGCCAAGGCGACGGGCGCCTGGCTCTCGGTCGAGCCGCTCAAGGGAGGCTTGCTCGAGCGCTTCGCGTCCGGCGAGGCCAAGCGGCGCGGCCACACCTTCGAGGGCCCCGCGCTCGCGGCGCTGATCGACGCGACCGGCAACGATCTCTCGGCCATCGACGACGGCATCGAGCGCTTGTCGCTCTACGTCGGCGCGGGCAATGCGATCGATCGCGCGGCGGTCGAGGCGGTGGTGACGCGCGTTCGCGTGGACACCATCTGGGCGCTCGTGGACGCGATCGCGCTCAAGCGAACCAAGATCGCGCTCGAGGCCTCGCTCTCGATGCTCGCCGATCGCGAGCCGCCGCTGCGGATCCTCGCGATGGTCGCGCGTCAGGTGCGGATGGTCGCCAAGATGAAGACAGCGCTCGAGGACGGAATGAACCAAGCCGAAGCCGTGAAAGCCGCGGGCGCTGCACCGTTCAAGGCACGCGAGCTCACGGACTCGGCCAAGCGCTTCAGCGACGAGGACCTCCGCCGCGCGCTCGTGCTCCTGCGAGACGCCGACGTCGCGCTCAAGGGCAGCAAGCGCGACCCCGAGATCGTGATGGAAGAGACCGTCCTCGCGCTCTGCCGGTGAAACACCGAGCCGCGGCGAGCTCTCAAGCGCGACGCGCGACCAGCGTGCCGAGGCCGCCACCGATGAGCGCCGCGAGCACGACGCCGGCGACGTGGAACGCCAGCACGTGGAGAACGCTCGCGTCGGCGCCGCACGTCGTGAGGAGCACGCCCTGCCCCGCGAGCGCCCCGCACGCACCGGCCGCCGCCGTCTGAAGCGCGCTCGCTCGTGGACCCGCCGAGCGAGAGACGGCGAGCATCGCGGCGAGCGGCAACGCGCCGATCACGAGCTCGCTGCTCATGCATCCCACCGCGTGCCCTGCGATCAGCGGGAACTCGGTGAAGTCGAGCCATCCGAGCGTGAGGGAGAGCGCGAGCGCGGCGATCGACGCACCGATCGCATGGCGCTCCGAGCGCATCGCGAAGCTCGGAAGGAGCGCTGCCACGCCGATGGTCGTGATCGCGAGCAGCTCGCGATACGCCGAGATGGCCGGCCCCGAGAGCGAGAACGCGATGACCACCGGGACGAGGACGGCCGCCGCCACGCCGAAGCCACTGCCCGTCGCGTGCGAAGGCTCGACCCGAGGACGTGGCTCGATCGCGAGCAGCGCGCGAACGCGTGCCTGGGCTCGTGCGAGGGACTTCTTCGACGGCGGAGGCGGCGTCGCGAGCGTGCCCATCAGCTCGGCAAGGCGCGCGGCGCGGCGCCACTCGGTGCCGCACGCAGCGCATCCCGACGCATGCGCCTCGAACGCGACCCGATCGGCATCGCCCGCGGCCGCCATCGCCAACACGCCGATCTCGTCCTTGTCGAGATGCTGCTCGCTCACGACGACCCTCCTTCGAGCGATGAGCCCGACGGTCGCTCCACCAGATCCGCGAGCGTCTCGCGCAGCGCGGCGAACGCGCGGAAGGCACGCACACGCACGGCGACCTCGGTCAGCTTGGAACCCTCGCCGCTCAGAGCCTCGGCGATCTCGGCGAAGGTGAGCCCCTCGAAGCGATGCAGCCAGACCACGACGCGCTGCGCCTCGGGAAGACCGTCGATGGCCTTGCGGACGCGCTCGGCCTCCTCGTTGGCCTCGGGCCAGCGGTCCGGGCTGTCGCTGGTCGGGAGCGTGAGATCGCCGAGCTCTTCGTCGCTCGCCTTCTCGGCCGCGCGGTAGCGGCGGCGTAGCTCGTCGATCCGGACCCGCGCGGCGATCCCGAAGAGCCAGGGCCTCATCGGAAGGCTCGGGTCGTAGCTGCCGCGCGCGGCGTGGATCTTCAGAAAGGTCGTCTGCACGAGATCGTCGGCCACGGCGCCGCTCCGGAACGAGCGCGAGAAGAACGCGTGCAGGCGCGTCGCGTAGCGCGAGAAGAGCGCGTCGAAGGCGCGCGGATCCCCCGCCACGTAGCTCTGCATCAACGCCTCGTCGGACTCCGTTCTCACTCGATTCGCCCGTCTGCGGCCGGACGTTACACGAAGATGCGCGTCGCGGCCGCGAGGACGATGCCGGCGGCCACCGAGACGTTCAGCGACTCGACCGCACCGGTACCCGGAACGCCAACGGTGTGGGTGAGCGTGCGACGGACGGCCTGGCTCGTACCCGCGCCCTCGGAGCCGAACACGATGCTCGTCCGCCTCGGGTAGCGGAACGAGCGCGCGTCCTCCGTTGCGCTCGCGTCGGTGCCGACGATGGCGACGCCACGCTCCGCGAGCGCGCCGAGAACGCCGGCGAGATCGCTCACGCGCGCGAGGACCAGACGCTCGGCTCCCCCTTCGGCCACGCGCACCGCCGCCGGACCGAAGGGCTGTTCGGCGCGACCGTGCACCACGAGCCCATCGCATCCGAGGAAGGCAGCGCTGCGCATGACCGCGCCGATGTTGTGTGGGTTCTCGACACCATCGAGCGCCACCAGACGAAGCGCGCCGCGGTCCGCGCCGAAACGTTCGACGACCTCCGCGTCGTCGAGCAGCTCGCGCTCACGGACCTCGAGCACGACACCTTCGTGGTGCTCCGATCCCGCGATCGCGCGCAGCTCGACGTCGGGCTTCTCGGAGTACGCGACGTGGCGTGCGGCGGCATCGCGCAGGTAGTGACCGAGCAAGGGGCCGGTCTCCGGATGATAGGCGATGCGGCGCACGTCGAGGGGACGCACGCGCAGCACGGCGAGCGCGGCCTCGAGGCCGTAGACCCTCTCGCGTCGCTCGTTCACGACCTCGTCATCCGATGCTCTGGCGCGGCCCACGCATGACGGCGCGCGCGATGTGGAGGAACGGCTTGAGGCGCGGATCGTCCGACTCCCAGAGCGTACCGGGCGCGCCCTCGATCGCCACGCGCCCGTTCGCGAGGAACAACACGCGATCGGCGACGCCGAACACCGTCTCCATCTGATGCGTGATCACGATCGTGGTGATCCCGAGCTGACGCCGCAGCCCCGCGAGCAGGCGATTCACGCGGCCCACGTTGATCGGATCGAGCCCCTCGGTGGGACCGTCGTAGAACAAGACCTCGGGCCGCATCGCGATCGCGCGCGCCAGCGCCACGCGCTTGCGCATGCCGCCCGAGAGATCTTGCGGCGACATGGCCTGGACACCCGGCAGCGCGACCAGCGCGAGCGACTCGGCCACGCGCTTCTCGATGCCAGGCTCGTCGAGCACGCGTTGCTCGCGCAGGCCATAGGCGACGTTGTCGAACACGCTCATCGAGTCGAAGAGGCCCGAGCTCTGGAGAAGCACCCCGACGCGCTTGCGGACGGGAACCCACTCGCGCTCCTTCAGATGTGTGACGTCGCGTCCGTCGAACATGATCTGGCCTGCGTCGGCCGGGATCAACCCGAGGAGCAGCTTGGTCAGGAGGCTCTTGCCGACGCCGGACTCGCCGACGATCGTCAGGAACTCTCCCTTGTTCACGACGAGGTCGATCCCATCGAGCACGCGGTGGGTGCCGAACGACTTCGTCAGCCCGCGCACTTCGTAGAGCGCCACGCCTAGCGGCCCCTCCGCCGCTCTTCTGCTTCGATGGTGCGCATCGACGGAACGCCGTGCGGTCGATCCACGACGACGCGACCCTGGCCCTGCCCGACGAGGGGGAACTCGCGACGACCCATGGCGACGAGCGCCGCCGCGGCGTTCTCGATGGGGATCTCGAGCACGAGTGTTCCGGCGATGACGCGGGCCCGGCCTCCGCCACCCTCCACGACGAGCGCGGCCTCGGCCCGGAGCCAGACGGCGGTGAGCGCATCGGAGAGCTTGTCGCCGAGACCGAGCCGCGCCTTGCCAGCCTTCGCGAGCGCTTCGGCACGATCGAGCGCGATGCCGAGCACCGACTCGGCGAGCGCGTCGAACGACACGACGGAGTTCGCGCGCCAGAGATGAATCAGACGCGCCTCGGCGAGCTCGTTGCCGAGCGCGACATCGTCGCCCTCCGCGACCGCGGCCAACATGCGCGAGACGCGGGCCTCGAACACGGCGCGCGCATCCGAATTCTTCACGCCGGGCAGGAGCGCGACCGGGCGCGGATCGTCGAGACGCCCGCGCTTCTCTTGTCGACGCCAGATCGCGTCCGGGTCGCCCGCCGCGAACGCTTCGAGCTGAGGCGGAAGCGCCTTTCGCTCGGCCTTCGGCCTCCGGACGACACGCTCCGGCTCAGCCTTCGGGGGACGCTTCGGCATGGCCCGCGTTATCGCACTTCGTACGCACGCGCCATGCCGAGACGCAAAGGCGGAGCTGGATGATCCATCGATCATCCAGCTCGACGCTTTTGTGTCGACCTAAGGGGCCGTCGTACGGCAGCACCGGAAGCCGGTGTTCGGCAGCCGGATCGTGTCGCCGGCGACCTCGAAGTTGAAGCCGCAGGTCATGCCGCCCGAGATGTCGTTGTAGCTACCGCCGCGGATCGGATTGACCATCGCCGCGCGCGGTGCCGTCCATTCCTGAGCGTTGCCGGACATGTCGTAGATCTGCGTCGTGCTCACGACGGTCCACGGAACGCGACACGTGTTGAGCGTCCCCGTCGAGATGAGGGCGTCCTGGTTGCCCGCAGTCGCTGGGTCCGTGTCGTAGTCGACGCCGTTGCACGCCGTCGGGCTGTACACCGCGCACGCCGACGCTTCGGACCAGGTGCACGCCGGTGGTACCGACGAGTTGCACGCACGCTGCCACTGCGCCTCCGTGCAGAGACTGCCACCCGTGGCCGCGCACGCGGCTTGTGCTTCGATCGGCGTGACCGACGTCCACGGGAGCACGTTGGGCACCGAGCACGCGACGTTCGAGTAGCTGCCTTGCACCAGGGCCGTGGCACCGGGCCGCGAGGCCTCGTACGACTGGATCCAGAAGTCGGTGGGGCCCGCGCCGCCGACCGGACGGACCTGCGTGTAGGCACCGCGCGCGGTCGTTCCGTTGTCGGCGACGCCGTTGCAGTCGTCGTCCAGGCCGTTGCAGGTCTCGACGCCGGGCAGACCGGCGGGCGCGTTGCACATGATGGCGGAGGTGCCCATGCACACGAAGACGCCGGGGCGGTTGCACGCGCCGATCTGGCCGTTGTTGCAGACATGCGAAGGGCTGGCCGGATTCAGCTGCGGCCACGGGTCATCGACGACGCCGTTGCAGTCGTTGTCGAGCGTGTCGCAGCGCGTCTCGCTGACCTGGTAGGTCGCCGGGTAGTTGCACGCGAGCACGCCGACCGCGCACGACGCCGTCGAGCCAGCGCATACGCCTGCCGTGCGGCAGAAGTTCGCGGGGATCACCACGCCCTCGTCGATCGTGCCGTTGCAGTTGTCGTCGACGCCGTTGCAGCTCTCGGTCGCGCTCGTCCGCGTGCACATGTACTCGCAGCCGTTCACGCCCGTCGGGCTCATGTCGAGGTTCACGTAGCCGCCAGCGCACGCGAGGATGCTGCAACTACCCATCGTGCACTGGGAGACGGCGTTCGGGAACGAGCAGACGTGACCGCACGTGCCGCAATTGCGGACATCGTTCATCAGGTCGTACCCGTCGTCGACGACACCGTTGCAGTCGTCGTCCACCATGTTGCAGACCTCGAGCGTCGGGCCGTTGCCGCCGATGCACGAGATCGAGCCACCCGTGCAGTGCTGCATTCCCGGCGTGCAGGCGCCCACGCTGAGACCGCACGAAGCACCGCCGCCGGGATCCCCGTCGTCGGGCGTACCGTTGCAGTCGTCGTCGAGCCCGTTGCAGACCTCGGCGGTCGGTCCGGTCCCGCCCGTGCACACGAGCGCACCGGCCGTGCAGGTCTGCCGGCCCGGCAAGCAGGAGCCGACGTTGTTTCCGCAGGCGGCGCCGCCGCCCGGGTTTCCTTGGTCGACCACGCCGTCGCAGTCGTCATCGAGACCGTTGCAGGACTCGACGCCCGGCGACGTGCCGCCGGAGCACGTGAAGGATCCGCCGACGCACGTCAGGGTTCCGGGCCGACAGATGCCCGCGCTGCTGCCGCACGCGCCGCCGGACCCAATATCCTCGTCGACCGTGCCGTCGCAGTCGTCATCGACGCGGTTGCACATCTCGACGCCGCTCGCCGACGGCGTGCACGAATACTCGCAGCCGTTCGCAGCGACGCCGTCGCGGTCGACGAAGCCCATCGCGCAGATCCCGATGGTGCACATGCTGCTCGTGCACGAGCTCGTCGCATGCGCGAGGTTGCACACGCGACCGCAGATGCCGCAGTTCATGGGATCCGTCGCGAACACGAAGCCTTCGTCGATGTTGCCGTCGCAGTTGTTGTCGCGGCGATCGCAGACTTCGGCGCCCGTCGGGATGCAGTGGTACTCGCAGCCGTCGGTGTTGCTCGCGTTGATGTCGTAGTAGCCGACCTGGCACGCACCCATCGCGCATGTGCTCGCCTGACAGTCGCCGAACGCGTGCGCGTAGCTGCAGCGGTGGCCGCAGGAGCCGCAGTTTTCGACGTCGGTCGTCGTGTTGACGCCCTCGTCGATCATCAGATCGCAGTCGTCGTCGAAGCGGTTGCAGAGCTCGGTGGCCCCGAGCGCGCATCCGTCCGGCCCCATCCACGCGTCGGGGGGATTGGTGTCCGGCATCGCGTCACGCGTGCCGGTGTCGGTCGCCGAATCGTGCAGGCCCGAGTCGCCGGAGTCGGGACGACCGGCGTCGAGCCGCTCGTCCACGCAGTCGAAGCAGTAAGGGTCGACCGAACACGCCGAGAGCGCGAAGCAGGCCAGACCCAGCGAGACGATCCGCGGCGCGAGCATCGAGCGCGAGCTCATCGCGAACCTCCGCGGCGCTGACGGCGTCGTGCGACGACGCCTCCGAGCAAGAGGAGCGCGAGCCACGCGCGCGTGCCGCCACCGGCGTCGCGGCGCTGCGCATCCACGCTGCAGATCGGTCCGCCGCCGCTCGCGAGCACGCGATGACGGTCGTCTCGGGTCATGGTGCCCGAGTCGGTGCGGGAGGTTCCGCTGTCGACGCCAGGCATGCTGCCGGCATCGTGGTTCGGGCCCGCATCGGTCGGGGCCACCATGCGTACGCACTCACCGGCCTGACACGCGGTCATGGTCGGGCAGTGCAGGCCTTCGCAGGGATCACCGTGGCAGATGCCGGTGACCGTGTTGCAGGTCTGCGTGCCCGGGCACGTGATGCCGAGGCACATGTTGAGGACGCATGCCCCGGTGGGGCTCGACGGGTCGCAGACGCGACCGGTAGCGCAGGTCACACCGATACAGTGCGAGCAAACGCCGGCGTGGCAGCGCTCGCCGCTCGGGCAAGTCACTGCGGCACACGTCGCTTCACAGGTGCCCGCGCGGCATGCCTGATCGCTCGGGCACGTGACGGCGACGCACGGGTCGCTGACACAAGCGCCGCTGGTGCCGTCGCAGATCTGGCCGGTCGCGCAGCCGAGGCCGCGGCAGTTGTTCTCCACGCACGCGCCCGTGCGCGGGTTGCAGGTGAGCGCGCCCGCGCAGGTCACGCCCTCGCACGCGAACGTGCAGGCGTTGTTGCGGCAGACGCAGGGTCCGGTGGTGCCCGTGGCCGAGGTCGGCGCGCACTCGACGTTGCCGGCTGTGTCCATGAGCGTCTGACCGCCGCAGGTCGCCGCGTCGCACGCGGGCGCGACGCAGCTGCAGACTCCGTCGTGAAGGAACGGGGTGGTGCCGTCCGGACAGCGATCGCCGAACTCGGTGTGCTGACACGCGGACGCGCACTGGCACATCACGCACGCCGAGCCGGCCGGACAGAGGCTGCCCGAGGGCGGCGGCTCGTCCACCGCGCCGTTGCAGTTGTTGTCGTGGCAGTCACAGATCTCCGTGGTGGGCGGGACCTCGCCGACACACATGATCGCGCCGCCGACGCACCGGTTGGTGCCCTGCATGCAGTCACCGACCATGCTGCCGCACGTGCCGCCCGCGCCGACGTCTTCGTCGATCGCGCCGTCGCAGTCGTTGTCGAGGGTGTCGCAGACCTCCGTGACGCCGCTGATGCCGCCCTGACAGACGAGCATGCCCGTGACTGGGTTGCAGACGAACACGCCGGGTGTGCACTCGCCCGTCGACGTCCCACACGGCGCGCCCACGGGGATGCCGTCGTCGACGACGCCGTTGCAGTCGTCGTCGATCGCGTTGCAGACCTCGGGCGAGGGGCCGATGGCACCGACACAGCTCAGCACTCCGCCCATGCACTGGGTGGTGCCCGACATGCACGCGCCCGTGTCGACGCCGCACATCACGCCGCCCTCGGGATTTCCCTCGTCGATCGTCCCGTTGCAGTTGTTGTCGAGGTTGTCGCAGAGCTCCGGCATGGGGTCGACGCGGCCGACGCACATGAACGATCCGCCCGTGCAGAGCAGGGTGCCGGTCCGGCAGACACCGACGCTGCTCCCGCCCGGACACGGTCCGCTGGATGCGATGCCCTCGTCGATGGAGCCGTCGCAGTCGTCGTCGATGTTGTTGCAGATCTCGGCGCTGCCCATCGACCCGCCCGTGCACGCGAGCGCGCCCGCGACACAGTGATAGATGCCCGCCGTACAGACGCCGATCGCGCTGCCGCACACGCCGCCGCCGCCGGGATCGCCCTCGTCGGTCATGCCGTTGCAGTTGTTGTCGATGAGATCGCAGCGCTCGGGCGTGGGACCCACGGCGCCGACACAGGGCCCGAGCGTGCCCATCGTGCAGATCTGCGAGCCGGGGCGACAGGCGCCGACCATCGAGCCACACGCCTGCACCTGACCGTCGATCGCTCCGTCGCAGTCGTTGTCGAGGCCGTCGCAGATCTCCGCCGTCGGACCGGTGCCGCTACACGTACCCCACGTACCGGCGGTACAGAGCTGCGTTCCCGTCGTGCAGACGCCGACCATGATGCCGCATGGCCGTGTGATGTTGTCGATCACGCCGTTGCAGTCGTTGTCGAGGTTGTCGCAGATCTCGACGCTCGGAACGCAGCCGCCACAGACGCCTTCGTCGATGGCGATGTCGCAATCGTCGTCGAGGTTGTTGCAGACCTCGAGGGGTGCTGCGCCGCAGGTGCCGCACGCGTTGCGGAGGCCTTCGTCGATCTGGCCGTTGCAGTTGTCGTCGATCCCGTCGCAGCGCGTCTCGGGGGCGATCGTGCAAAGGTCTTGCGCGGGGTGGCCCGCCGGGAGGGTGCAGGCCTCGGGGCCCGTGCAGTACCGGTCGCAGTAGAGCGTGAACCCTTCATCGACGGCCATGTCGCAGTCGTTGTCCATCCGGTCGCAGACCTCGACGAGGATCGAGTTGGCGATGATCTGCGAGAACGCGAGCGCGAGCGACGTGTCGTCGGTGGCGTAGAAGCCGCGGAACGCGCCGGGCGCGTCGGTGCCGCCGTGCTGGGCGAAATTCTCGATGTACGCGTCCGGCGGCGTCATGCCGAACCCGATGAAGTACGAGAGGATGTGGCGCGGGGCGACGCCTGCGGCCGTCGAGCCGTAGAGCTCGTCGATGGCGGCGAGCGTTGCCGCGTCCGACGCGCACGTCTCCTCGCCGTCGGTGAGGAAGACGAGCGAGACGGGTCGACAGGTCTGGTCGATCAGGCTCGCGGTGAGCGGGCTCCGGATCCGACAGGCCGCCGGGCCGGCGCTCCAGCCACAGTTGTTGGCGACGTCGGCGTTGCAGGTCGCCATCGTCCCGTGCCCCGCACAGGCGTCGCCCGCGAGGGTGGCATAGAGCCCCGTGCCCTCGTAGTAGCTGCGTGTTCCGCGCACGGTTCCGGCGATGGGTGTCCACGTGTCGGGGCGAAGCTCCGGGTTCGCGCCCGCGGCCACCGAGTCGAAACCCGTCGCGCAGACGAAGTCCGCCCACTGCTCCACCGACATGGCGCCATGCGCCACGATCGGAGCGAGCAGCTGGCCCTGCGAGGCGAGGGGGCCGGCGGCCGGACAGCCTGCGCCGCTGTTCGCGCAGCCGCCACAGTTGAGGCTCGCGACGGCGGGCGCCCCACACGTGCCGGTGACCGTCTCGCTGTAGCGCATGAGGCCGAACTGGACGTCGCCGTACGCGTTGACCACTTGCTGCATGACGCAGCGTGCGTCGTTGATGCGGGTGTGAGGCTGACCGCAGCTGTCCACGCCGTCGCCGCTGCAGCGCGCTCCGGTCCAGGTGCATCCGGCTACGGCGGTACACGCGGCCATCGTGGCGGGCGCAGCGCACTGCGATGCGTCGCACTGCGCGGCCCCCGCGTTCCACGAACAGCCGGTCCTTCCGGTGCACGTCGCCATGGTGACCAGCGTCGAGCAGCCGGTGCTCGCGCTCATCGACCCCGAGTTGTCGACCACCAGCATGAAGTACGGCGCTATCGCGGTCGCTTGCGCGCTTGCTTCCCGCGGCAAGGCGAGAGAGAGAGCGAGCACCGAGATCCCAACCCAACTGGCCGTGCGATAAGTCATGCGTGATCCTCCGGCGGACGCGGAAACCTACGGTAACACGAGTCACGGAATGACGCGGAGGGAAAGGCGGACACGGGCCAGGATCAGGCGAGATTCCGCTGAGCCTGCTAGCCTTTTCGGGGCCCGTGTCGCGGCCCGCATCCGATGGGGATTGAGCGCTCCGCAAGAAAATGGCGTCGCTGGGCCGCGGTTCTCGCGGTGTTCGCCATAGGCATACCTTTTCTCTCTGCGACGCTGATCCGATCGAGCGGCGCGAGCGGCCGCATTCGCGAGCTGGCCATCCGGGCGATCCACGACGAGCTCGGGCTGCGGGCAACGCTCGGGGCGGTGCACGTGCAGCTCGTCCCGCTCGGGATCATCGCCGACGACATCGCGCTCGACGATCCGGTCTACGGGCGGCTCGCCGACGCGGCCTCACTCACGATCCGTCCATCGATGTTCGCGCTCTTGCGCGGGACCCTCGACATCTCCTCGATCGAGCTGGATCGCGCGAGCGTCACTCTCTGGGTCGAAGAGGGCGAGATCCGCAACGTACCCCGCATCGACACCGGCAGCGGCGGAGACGGCGAGATCACGCTGCCGTTCCGTCGCTTCGAGATCCGCGACTCGGTGCTCGTCGTGCACGGCGCGCCCGGCTTCGAGGCCGAGCTGCGCGGCGTGAGCGCCGAGGTCACGGGCGAGGCCGATCACGTGATCGCCGTGCATGCCTCGGCGAGCTCGGGCTTCGTCGAGCATGGTGAGACGCGCGACGAGCTGACGGCGCTGAGCGCGACGCTGGAGGTGGCCCGCGATCACGTGCACGTCGCAGACGCGGCGCTCGGCATCGGCCCGCTCGCGATCACCGCGCACGAAGCCTCCATTCCTCTGCCCTTCCCGAGCGAGCTGCGTCAGGTGCACGGCCTCGCGGGCGAGATCTCCATCGACTACGACTCGGCGCACCTCGCGACGATCGCCCTTCCGATCACGCTGCCTCGGATCCAAGGGATCGTTCACGTGCACGCGATCGTCACCGACGACGGAGTCGAGCACGCCGATGTGACCGTCGACGTCGATCACGGACGCATCGAGCAGTTCGGCCTCGGCGATCACGTGCACCTGGCGGCCAACGTCACGCCCGCGCGGCTCGAGGTCACCGAGGGCCTCGTCGACGTGCAGGGCGGCGGCGGGCACATCGGGCTCACGGCCACGATCGGTTTCACGCCCGATCTCCCGCTCGATGCGCGCGCGACGCTCGATCACTTCTCGTTCGCGCACCTGATGGATCAGTTCGAAGTGTCGGCCCACTCCATCGTCGAGTGGATCTTCGAGGGCACGCTCGATCTTCACGGTTCACTCGCGCACCTCGATCTGAGCGGGCCCATCGATCTGCGCACGCACGACTTCACGGTCAGCTCGAACTCGTACGACGAGCGGCCGCTGCACACGATCCTCGCGATCTCGCGCGGACACTTCGGCGGTCGTTGGTCGATCCGGGACGACGCCGTGCGCTTCAGCGACATCGTGGCCGAGCTGCCGCGCAGTCGCATCTTCGGCGATGTGCTCCTCGGCTTCCACAACGCGCTCGGCGTGGAGGTGCATGCAGAGGCCGACATGCGCGACGCATCGCCCTTGGCGGGCTTCGAGTTCGCGGGCGTGGGCCCGGCCGCCTGCCGCATCGCGGGGACGTTCCAGGATCCACACGTGAGCGGCCACATCCACCTCGCGGACTTCGAGTTCGATGGCTTCCGGCTCGGCGAGCTGGAGACGGACGCGATCCTCGATCCCGACGGCATGGCCGTGACGTTCCCGGAGGTCACCGCGGTCAAGCGCGACAGCCGCTACTCGGTGACCTCGATGCGCCTCGACTTCCATCCGGAAGGACATCGCGATCGCTTCGAGTTCTTCGGCGACCTGCACATGGAGCGCATGACGCTCGCGGATTTCTATCACGTGTTCCACTTCGAAGAAGACGAGCGCTTCACGGGTTATCAGGGCATCGCGCGCGGCGATGCGCGCCTGCACTACACGCACGGGTTCCCCACCGACTCGCCCAGCGGGACGCTCACGGCCGAGATGCTCATGGGCTTCGAGACCCTGTCGATCAACGGGTACACGTTCGAGGACGGCGTGCTCGGCGGCGCGTGGCGCTGGTACGACTGGTCGCACGGCTACCGCGGTGGCGAGCTGACCATCGACGAGCTCGAGCTCCACAAGGGAGAAGGCGTCGTCACCATCGCGGGCGAGATGCGGCAAGGCGGAAGCCTGCGCATGTTCGCGTCGGCGGATCGGCTCGCGCTGCGCGATCTCGAGGGGATCGGCGACACCATCGAGGGCCTCGACGGAATCGCGGAGGCGACCGCGGACATCGGCGGGACCGCCGAGCGCATGCGCGTGGACGTGGACGGGAGCCTGACCAACGTCGTGTATGCCGGACACACGGTCGGCGACGCGCGCGCCTACGTGCGCATGACGCACGACGCCGATCCCTGGGTGACGGACACGCTCGCATGGAGCACCGCAACGGATGGAACCCTCGTCGTTCCGGAGGGCGAAGCGTGCCCGCTCGCGCGCAACGGCCTCGCTCGTGCGAGCTGGCGACCCGATCCACCGCTGCACACCGTCGACGGGCTCATGGCCTCGAGCACCGGCGCGAGCGCGTTCTTGATCTGCGGGAGCGGGCTCGACGGACGCTTGAGCTTCGACGTCGCGGTCGGCCGCACGCAGCAGCTGCCCATGCGCGGGCGCATCACCATCGACGGCTTCGACGTCACACCTTATTTCCCGAGCGCGGACGACGCAGGCACCGAAGAGCTCGCGGCGGCCACCGGACAGACGGGCGGACGCGTGTCGGCCGAGGTCGTGCTCACCAGCGGCGGCATGCGCGATCTCGAAGGGCTCGGCGGGAGCCTCACGATCCCCGAGATCGAGGTGCGACGTGGTGACCTCGCGTTCCAGAACAGCTCGCCCATTCGCGTGCGCATCGAGAGCGGCGTCGCCCACGTCGAGCGCGCCCGCATCCGCGGTCCCGGATCGCGACTTCGGGTGAGCGGCACGGTCGGTGTGCGCCAGGGTCTCGGCCTCGAGCTCGACGCGGAGATCGATCTCGGCATCGTCGCGCAGCTGACGAGCGCGCTCGAGGCCGCCGGCGGTACCGCGAGCATGCACATGGCGCTCAGCGGCCCGATCGCCAACCCCGAGCTCTTCGGCGAGGCGCGCATCGAGAACGGAATGCTCGAAGCGCGAGGCACGGCCGTCACAGGCCTCACCGCGCACGCGACCTTCAGCTCGCGACGCGTCTTGCTCGACTCGCTCCACGCGGACATCGCGGGCGGAACGCTCGAGGCGTCGGGCGAGGGAACGATCGAGGGCCAGACGCTCTCGCGCTACATGCTCGACGTCGCGGTCCGCGATCTCGCGCTCGCACCGACCGATGGGCTCGAGGTGGTGCTCGGCACCGACGCGCACCTCTCGTGGAGCGTCGGGGAGCGACTTCCCACGCTCACGGGCGACGTGCGCGTCGCGCGCTTGGCATACACGCACAACATCGAGCTCGGCACCACGCTCGGCGAGCTCTCACGCACCGAGCGACGCGAGGTGGTCAACTACGACCCCGCGCAGGATCACGTCGCCGTCGATCTGACGGTGCACCAGGACGCGCCCTTCCTCGTCCGCAACAACCTCGTGGACGCGACGATCTCGATCGCCGACGACGACCGACCGTTCCGCATCGTCGGAACCGATCAGCGCTACGGCATCGTCGGGGACATGCGCTTCTCGCGCGGCCGCATCTTCTTCCGCAACGCGTCGTTCGAGATGCGCAACGGCGGCACGCTCTCGTTCGACAGCGAGGAGCGCGTCGAGCCCCGCTTCGACGTGCACGCCACCACCGAGATCCGCAGGAGCGGCGACCTCACGGCCCCGAGCTGGCGTGTGATGCTCGACGCGAGCGGGTCGCGCGACGCGTTCCGGATCGTGACGCGCAGTGATCCCGATCTGCCGCAGGAGGACATTCTTCTCTTGCTCACGATCGGGATGACACGCATGGAGGCCGAGGCGCTGCGCGGCGGTGATCTCGGCGGCACCGCGGCCCTCGAGGCGCTCGCGACGGTGACGGGCGTGGATCGCGAGGTGCGGCGCGCCTTGCCCGTGATCGACGAGTTCCGTCTCACGAGCGGCTACTCGGTGCGCGCGCTGCGAACCGTTCCACAGGTCTCGATCGCCAAGCGGATCGCCGATCGCGTGCGGCTGAGCGCGACGACGGCGCTGAGCGAGACGCGCGAATTCCGCGCGCAGATCGAGGCGCAGCTCTCGGACACGATGAGCGTCCAAGCGGGCTACGACAACTACAACCTCACCAGCGCGAGCTCGTTCGGCAACGTCGGCGTCGACTGGCGATTCAGGCTCGAGTTCGAATGACGGAGACGAGCGCACGCTTCACGGATCGCGTCGGCGACTACGTCTTGCACCGCCCGAGCTACCCCGCTGACGCGATCGACTTCGTCGTGCACACGCTCGCGCTTCACGCCGACGACGCGATCGCGGACCTCGGATCGGGCACCGGGATCTCGGCGCTCCCCTTCCTCGATCGCGGCATCCGCGTGCACGCCGTGGAGCCGAACGCGACCATGCGCGGCGCAGCGGAGAACCTGCTCGGTGCTCACGACCGATTTTGCTCGCACGCCGGGACCGCCGAGGCGACGGGCCTGCCGGACGCGAGCGTCGATGGGATCATCGCCGCGCAGGCGTTCCACTGGTTCGACGCGGCGCGCGCGCACGACGAAGCGCGACGGATCCTGCGGCCGTCGGGGCGCACCGCGAACGCCGCGCTGATCTGGAACGCGCGACGTGAGGGCGGCTCGCCGTTCCTCGAGGGCTACGAGCATCTCTTGCTCGAGGGCGCCGTCGACTACGCGCGGGTGCGCCACCAGAACGTCGCGGCCTCCGACGCGGTCGAGCGCTTCTTCGGTCGACCCGCGAAGAAGTGGTCCACCCGCAACGCGCAGCGCTTCGACTGGGAAGGTCTGCGCGGCCGAGCGTCCAGCTCGTCGTACGTGCCGTCGGTCGGGCACGCTGCACACGATGCGTTCTATGCAGAGCTACGCGCGCTCTTCGATCGCACGAGCGAGTCGGGAGCCGTCGTGTTCGAGTACGACGTCGACGTGTTCTACCAGCGCATCGACTGAAGGGCTGACCGGAATCCCGGTCAGAACCCTTCACAGATCTCAAGTTCCAGCGTGAAAACGCTGGAACAGGGCAAGGTCCGACCGGTTTCCGGTCAGACCTTGAAGTCGCGCGCGTGTCAGCGGCGGAAGCCGTAGCCGCGGAAGCTGTGTCCGTACCCGCCGCGATAGCCACCGTGGCCGTAGGGCCGACCGTAGTACCCGCCGCCGTAGTAGCCGCCGCGCCCGTACCCTCGATGCACGCAGCCCGCGACCGCGATCGAGAGCACGAGTCCGAACGAGAAGAGGACGAGCGCGCGCAGTGCCATCGAGCGGTGTGTGTTCATGATGAACCAACTCAGGATGATCGCGATCCCACCCCGAGATCAAGCTGGGCTCGGCGCGCCGGCCGTCGGCACGAACGCGAAACGCCCTCCGGCGGGGAGCCGAAGGGCGCACGCACGAGCGCGGACGCTCAGCTCTGGCCGTCGCCGGTCGAGTCGAGCACGAAGGGGTAGTTCACGCCGACCACGCCGCCGCCATCGGGCGCGGGGAAGGTCCAGCGACGCACGGCTTGCACGATGCAGCCCTCGACGATGCTGTTGCTCAGCGTCGAGCTCTGCACGCCCGACGACATCACGGCGCCGGTCTGCGAGATGATGAACGTGACCGTGACGCGACCGGCGAGATCGGGGCGCTGCGAGAGCTCTTGCTCGTAGCAGAAGCGCACCTCGTTCACGTGGCGGCGAATCGTGCGACGGATGACCTCGCGCGAGAGCGAGCCGTGAACGTCGGCTTCACCCGTGCGGATGTGCGGCACGGCCCCGTGAGGACGACCACCGAAGTCGCCGACTCCGTCACCGTAGCCGTTGCCCGGGCCGGTGCCTGCACCGTGGCCGATCGTACCGAGGCGTCCCTGACCGATCGTGCCGAGGCCCGTGCCGCCGCCACCGCGACCCGTGCCGTTGGGACCGAGGCCGCCGAAGCCGAAGTTCGCGCCCGTCTGGTCGCCCATCAATGCGCCGAGCGCGTTCAGGGGATCGGCACCGAGCGCCGTCTCTGCGCCGTAGGGTGAGGTCGGCGCGTTGAACGAGCCGATCTGCGTGAGCAGCGTCCCGATCGCGCTCGCGGCATCGCGCGCCTCTTGACGCGCGTGGTCGCGCGCCATCTCGGGGTTGGGGTTGTCCTGTGGACCCTGGATTCCGTAGCGGCTCGTGGTGTGCTCGTTCGCTTCGTCGCCCATCGAACCCGAGTCGTCGGCCGCGGCTTGGCCGGTGCCGCCTTCGCTCTCGGACGGCACGCTGGTGTCGAGCCAGTCGGGCGGCGGATCGTCCAACGT
The DNA here is from genome assembly GCA_043750095.1 of Deltaproteobacteria bacterium. Classification (GTDB taxonomy): domain Bacteria; phylum Myxococcota_A; class Polyangia; order Polyangiales; family Sandaracinaceae; genus JBBSAT01. The sequence goes on along the minus strand of JAYVCF010000199.1, from coordinate 7,791 downwards.
CTCGGGCGGCGTCATCAGGTACTGCACGAGCCGGTCGTCGGGCCGCACGAGGTCGAGCGAGAGCGCCGACGCGGTGGGTGGAAGGAAATAGAACATCAGGAGGAACGCGGCGTGAACCGCGAGCGAGATCCCCGTCCAGAGCTGAGCCTTGAAGCTCGCCTCGATCTCCGAGCCGACGCGACGGCCCGCCGACGTCGCCTTCGTCACGAAGGTGAACCCATGAAAGCGGATGGTCGCGACCGCGCCCTGCGGGAGCGTGTACTGCTCGGCGCTCGCCAGCGCGGCGCACGGACTCAATCGACCCTGCGTGCGGAGCGCTTCGATCGACTGCACGTCTTGGCCCATGCGCACCTCGCCGGTCGCGCCCGACGGGATCACGACGGCGACGTTGCCGTTCGCCTCGACGGTGAGTGGCATGCGGTCACCCCCGAGTGCGAGACCGTCGATGGCGAAGTCGGGCGTCGCGCTGCCTCCCGGCTCGCCGATGGTGAACGCGCGCGGAGGAGAGAGGTGCGCGACGTGGAGCACGCTGCGATCCCCCCAGAGGATCACCACCTCGGCCGCGATGGCCATCGTCTCGATGTCGGCGGGATTGACCGCCGGACCGTTGATGGCGATGCCGTACTCGATCTCCTCCGCGCTCTCGGGTGACTCGGGCAAGGCCCTCGCTGCGATCGGCGCGGCGGGCGCGGCGAACGGATTCGGAAGCACGGGGATGGGCGGAAGCGCTGCAACGAACGAAGACGCCGGACGCACGGGCTCGGGGGCCACGGCCACGCCCTGCTCCGCTGTCGCGTGGGTCACCTCGACGATGACGCGCGCGCCACCGACGACGAGCTCGTCGCCGCTCTCGAGCTTGGCCTTGTTGACCTTCTTCCCGTTCACGATCGTGCCCGACGCCGAGCCGAGATCGATCACGTGCACCTCGCGGCCACCGCTCACCTCGATGACGGCGTGCATGCGCGAGACGTTCTCGTCGTCGATGCGCAGATGGCTCGACGGGAGCTTGCCGATCTTCACGATGTCTTGCGTGAGCACCTCCGTGCGCACGGGCGCATCGCCTTGCCGAATGTGGAACGTGAGCGTGAGCCTCGACTGCGCCATGGTGTTGCCCTCCGGACGGATCGGTGCGGTCGCCGAGAGGCCCACCTGGACCCTGACGCCGGTTCGAAGAGCGGGGACGCACTGGCATCCTCCGCACTGGGGGAATGGACACCGACCCCCAGGCGAAGTTCCGGCGAGGAGATGAGGAAGCGAGAGGGAGCGAGAGGCTCCGCTGAGGAAGGCACGAAGGCAGGAACGGAGAAGACCTGTTGGCGAGGCGGTCCACCCGACGTAGCGCCGAACGGCTCCCCTCTCTCTTTTCCTGCATTCCTGCCTTCCTCAGCGGCAGAAATCCTGACTCCCTCGCCCTTCCGCGACCCCTCGTCAGCGGCGGCGGCGGAAGAGGTTCAGCACCGGGCTGAGCCGGAGTGAGAGGCCTCGTCCGAGCCAGTGCCAGAACCAGGTGACGACCCAGCCCGAGATCGCGGACACGAAGAACGCCAGGAACAAGGCGATGCGGAGCCACTCGATGGGCGTCTCCCATCCCGTCGGGACCACCAAGCCTGCCCCGATGCTCATCGATGCGGCGAAGATCGAGACGGCGATGCGCGTCGCGCTGTCGTGGATGCGATCCGGGAGCTGATCGAGCTTGGGCGTGAGCGGGCGGACCTGCAGGTTCCCCGTCTGAAAGTCGTGGAGGATCTGATCGAGGTGTGTCGGCACGGTCCGCAAGAGCGACGCCGCGCCCGTCGCGCCGCCGAGCGCGTTCTCGAGCAGCTTTCCCGGCTGCCATCGCTCGGAGAAGACCTGCTCCACGTGAGGTCGGATCAACGGGATGACGTCGAGGTCCGGATCGAGCGCGCGCACGAGCCCCTCGACCGTGCCCGCCGACTTCACGAGCACCGAGTACTCGGTCGCGAGGCGCACGCGATACTTCCCCACGGCGCGCGCGAACTCCTCGATGAACGCGTGGCTGTCGAAGTCGGAGAGCGCGCTCACCATCACCTGCTCGGAGCGCACGCGCGTGATGTCGGCCTTGAGCTCGGCGATGTCCACGCGCTGCGTCGGCGTGCCCATCTTCAAGAGCACGCGCGCGACCGTCGAGGCGTCGTTGAGGATCGTCGCGAGCACGAGCGTGACGAGATCGTCGCGCTGCTCGGGCGAGAGCGTGCCGACCAGGCCGAGATCGAGCAGGCAGACCGTTCCGTCGTCACCGACGAGGATGTTCCCGGAGTGCGGATCACCGTGGAAGAAGCCGTCGACGAGCACGCCCTTGCACATCGCGTGGATGATCTCGGTGACCGCGGCGCGCGCTTCGGGCGAGCTCGGCACCAGATCGCGGATGGGCTTACCCGCGAAGAAGCGCATCGTGAGCACGGTGCGCGAGCTCAGCTCCGGGATCGGCTCGGGCACGACGACCCTGCGCTTGGGATCGAGGAGCCGACGCATCGTGACGAGGCTCGCGAGCTCGGTGGTGAACGAGAGCTCCTTCAGGATGCTCTTCTCGAACTCTCGGATGATCGCCGAGGGCTGGATCAGCTTCAGCTCGTCCACGCTCGCTTCCAGCGCCTTGGCGGCGAAGAACAAGAGATCGAGATCGCCGCGCATCTTGGTGCCGATGCCGGGTCGCTGGACCTTCACCACGACGGGAACGCCATCCTTGGTGGTCGCGCGGTGCGTCTGGCCGATCGACGCCGTCGCGAGCGGCGTCTCGTCGAACGACGCGAAGAGCTCCTTCGGCGAGTGACCGAGCGCTTTCTCGATCTGCTCCTCGACGTCGGCAAGCGAGATCGGCGGCGCGCCGTCTTGGAGCTTGCTCAGCGCCTTGATCCACTCGGCGGGCAAGAGATCCGAGCGCATCGAGAGGACCTGGCCGAGCTTGATGTAGGTCGGCCCGAGATCGCCCAGGAGGCGCGCGAAGCGCTCGGCCGCCGTGCCATCGACCTTCTGCGCGACGACGCTGCGCGGGACGAAGGGCGCAGCGAACGGAATCCGCAGCACGAGCTCGCCGAACCCGTGCCGCATCGCGACCTGCACGACCTCGCGCGCGCGCGCTGCATCGCGAATCGCCACGCCGAGAACGGAGGTGGTCTCGTCGGCTGTGGAGTCGGCCGCCATGCGCACGCGACGCTACGCCGAGGGATCCACTGGCGTCCAGCGCGCGCTGTCGCGTTCGCGCTCGCACCGAGGCCGAAGAGCGTGCCACGCTGGACCCCCTCGATGCGCGTCGCGCTGCACCTCCTTCTCCTGCTCGCGCTCGTCGCCTGCGCGCGTGCGAACCCCATCCCGCATGGCGACGCGGGACCGCGCATCGACGGCGCGTCCAACGTCGACGCGGCCACCACCACGGATGCCTTCATCGCGGGCAACGACGCGTTCATTCCCGGCCACGACGCCTTCGTCCCGCCCGTCGACGCGTTCTCCCCTCCCGTCGATGGGCACGTCGGCGGCACGGGCGCCTATCTCGATCGCTGCACTGCGGGGGCGGACTGTGCGAGCGCTCTCTGCGCGGCCGATCGCGGCGGCACGCACTTCTGTACGCGCCGCTGCACGAGCGATCTCCAGTGCGCGCACGAGCACGTGTGCGTGACCACGCCGACGGGCGGCGTCTGTTTCCCGGACGACACCGGCGCGCCCTGCTCGGTGGGAGCACCGGAGCTCTGTGCGCTCGGCCTCTGCCTGGGCGGTGCGGCAGGAGGTCACTGCACCCGCGCGTGTGCGAGCGCCGCAGAATGTCCGGCCGGCTACGCGTGCACGCGCGCCGGCGGCTCGACGACGAAGATCTGCGTGGACATCGAGGAGCCATGCTCGGCAGCGGCCGACTGTGCGACGGGGTTCTGCACGACGCTCGGCTGTACGGCCGCGTGCGACACCGTGGCCGACTGCCCGACGCGGCTCGCTGGATTGCCTGCGTACGCCTGCGACACGCGCCTCGGGAGCACACCGCTCTGCATCCCGCCCGCAGACATTCTCGGCAGCGCACCCATCGGTGCGAGCTGCCCCGCGACCGGGACGAACGATTGCCGCAGCGGCGCATGCGATTCGTCCGCGCCGACGGGCCCGATGTGCGTTCAGGCGTGCGACGCGCAAGGCGGATGCGGCCCCGGGCTCGGCTGTTTTCCGCTCGCCGACACGACGGGCGTGACGCTCTTGTGCGAGCGCGCAGGAACGGGCGACCTGACCGAGCCCTGCAGCACGGCGCGCGATTGTCGCAGCGGCATCTGCCATCCCGATCACCACTGCACACGGCTCTGCGCCGACGGTTTCTGTCCGAGCACGTACACGTGCGAGACCGTCGCAGGCTTCGGAGTCGCACTCTGCACACACGGGTGATCATGCGCGGAACAGGAAACGCTCTCTCACTCTTCGCCGTCCTCACGCTCGGATGCACCGGCACGGTCATGCCGCACGGCGGCGACGGAGGCGTCGACGCGTCACGCGTGGATGTGGGCGCGAGAGACGCCGCCGGACTCGATGCCGACGTCGCACGGACGGACACGAACGCGAGCATCGATGCGGCGATCGACGTGGCCACCGACGTGGGCTCGCCCTGCGGCGACGAGATGGGCGTGCACTGCGGCGCCACGCTCGGGCTCGACGCGAGCACACTGTATCTCTGTCACGACGGCATGCTGATGGTCGCCGAGCACTGCGCGGCCGCGTGCATCGTGCGCACGGACGGAACCAGCGACGCGTGTCCCTGCCCCGCGGGGGATGGGACCTATTGCGGCTCCCGCGTGCCCGGCGGCGACGCGCACGTGATCTATGCCTGTAGCGCAGGTCGATACGCGCCCGCGCACCGCTGCGGCGCGACGTGCACCGGGGGAAGCGCGGCCGCCGATGCGTGCCCCGCATGCCCCTTCGGCGATGGTGCGTACTGCGGCGGCCCGCTCGGCGCGGAGACGTACATCCTCTACAACTGTGCGGGCGGCGTCGTCTCGCCCCGAGCGACGTGTCAGTCCAGCTGCCACACCGAGCCGCCGGGCGTGAACGATCACTGCGATCCCTGCACATCGGGCGCGGGCGCGTACTGCGGCTCGGGCGCGCACGGCGATCCCAACACGCTCTACGACTGCCACGCCGACGGCTCGATCAGCGCGACCACCGTCTGCAGCGGCACCTGCCACGTGAGCCCGCCCGGCGTTCCCGACTTCTGTCCCGGCGACTGCACCGGCGGGCTCGTGTGCTCGCACGTGCAGTGGTGGAACTCGCGCATCACGTACGGGCCTTACACGATCTCGAACGGCGGTCAGACCTGGTGGGACACGGATCTCGGGCTCGGCGATCGCACGCCCGTGCAGCTGCGCCACGACTCGGTGCTCTTGCAGGCACCCGTCCAGCCTTGGGGCTGGCAGCCGCGCTTCCGTGATCTCGTCACCGGCGAGACGTTCCAGTTCCTGCACCTGCACCCCGACGCGCAGTACACGACGACCGTGGGCATGACCTACTGCGCGGGAACGGTGGTCGGTCTCTCGGGCGGCGGCGACTACGCCACCGGCTGCTGCCTGCCCGATCGCTACTCGTCGGGTCCGCATCTCTGCGTCGAGACGCTGGCCGAATGGCGCACCGCGTTCCCGGCCGGCACCGACGCATGTCGCTGAGACACCCAGGCGAGATCCTGCGAACCGTCGGAGTATGATCTCGGCCATGTTGGAGGGAACCTCTCGAACGCTGGCCGCGCACGACGCGATGAAGCGTCACGCGTGGACCGAGGCGCTCGACACGTTCGCCACGGCGGACGCCGAGAGCACCCTCACCTCCGCCGATCTCCGCATCTACGCCGATGCGGCGCACTGGTGCGCGCGCACCGAGCTCACGGGCGAGCTGCTCGAGCGCGCGTTCACGGGCCTCGTGGCGGCGGACGTGAAGAGCGAGGCCGCCGAGGTCGCGCTCCTCCTCTGCGGCCACCACATCCACCTGCGTCAGCACGCGATCGGCTCGGGCTGGCTCCGACGCTCCGAGCGCATCCTCACCGATCTGCCCGAGTGCATCGCGCACGGACACCTCGCCTGGACGCGCTCGATGCTGGCGCAGAGCAAGGGCACGTTCGACGCAGCGCTGGCGTTCGCGATCGAGGCGGTGGCGGTCGCCGAGCGAACCGGAGATCGCAACGGGCTCGCGATGGGGCTCCTGCGCAAGGGCCGCGTCCTGGTGAAGCTCGGCAAGGTCACCGAAGGCATGGCCGACATCGACGAGGCGATGGTCGCCGCGATGAGCGGCGAGCTGACCCCGGACATCACGGGCCGCATCTACTGCGCGACCATCGCCGCGTGTCACGACCTCTGCGACTACGATCGCGCGGGCGAGTGGACCGAGGCCGCGCGCCGCTGGTGCGAGCGCAAGTCGATCACGGGATTTCCGGGCATCTGTCGCGTGCACCGGGCCGAGCTCCTGCGCCTGCGCGGCAAGTTCCGCGAGGCCGAGGTCGAGGCGCGTCAGGCCAGCGAAGAGCTCCGCGAGTTCGGCGCGCTCGACATCACGGGCGAGGCCTTCTACGAGATCGGAGAGATCCGACTTCGCATGGGGGATCTCGACGAGGCGATGGAGGCGTTCCGCCAGGCGCACGAGCTCGGGCGCGATCCACAGCCGGGCCTCGCGCTGCTCTGGCTCGAGCGCGGGCGGATCGAGACGGCGCACGGTCTCATCTCGCGCGCGGTCGCCGACGTGCCTCGCGAAGATGCGCTCCGTCGCGTGCGCCTCTTGCCGGCGCTCGTGGAGATCGCGCTCGCGGCCGCCGACATCGAGGGGGCCAAGGCCGCCGTCGCAGAGCTGGAGTCGAGCACGCGCATCTTCACGACCCCGGGGATCGACGCCGCGGCGTGCACGGCGCGCGGTGCGGTGGAGGTCGCGACGGGCGAGTCGAAGAGCGCCATCAGCACGCTGCGCCGCGCGGTGCAGCTCTGGCAGCAGCTCGATGCTCCATTCGAAGGTGCGCAAGCGCGGCTCGCCCTCGCGCATGCATATCGCGCGCAAGGCGACGACGAGACGGCGCAGCTCGAGACGAGCGCGGCGCGCGTCGCACTCGAGAAGCTCGGCGCCGTGCTCGCTCTGCAGCGAACGCGCGAGGCCGTTCCCGTGCGACCACCCGCGATCGATCGATGCCCGGACAGCCCGCCCGCGCCGGGCGACGTGATCGACGAGCGCGTGGAGCTCCTGCGCCTGGTCGGCGGTGGCGGCATGGGGATGGTGTTCGAGGCGCGCAACCAGCGCACCGGCCGTCACGTCGCCGTCAAGCTCTTGCGACGCGAGCTCGCGACCGATCCCGCCGCGTGTCAGCGCTTGCTCCAGGAAGCGATCGCCTGCGGACGCATCCAGCATCCCAACGTCGTCGACGTGTACGACGCGGGCATCCACCGCGCGCGTCCGTACGTGGTGATGGAGCTCTTGCGTGGCGAGTCGCTCGGCGCGCGCCTCGATCGCGTGGGCAAGCTCGGGATCGCCGACGCCATCCGCATCGTGTCGCAGTCACTCGCGGGCCTCACCGCGGCGCACAAGGCGGGCATCGTCCATCGCGACATCAAGCCCGACAATCTCTTCCTCGTGGAACCCAGCGCCGACAGCGACGTCTGCGTGAAGGTCCTCGACTTCGGGATCAGCAAGCTCGTCGGGCCCGAGTCGAAGCTCACCGACACCAAGACGGGGATGATCGTCGGCACACCTTTCTACATGTCGCCCGAGCAGGCGCAGGGAAAGAAAGAGATCGACACCGCACCGACATCTACGGCCTCGGCGCCGTGCTCTTCCACG
>JAYVCF010000198.1:0-6505 GCA_043750095.1 Deltaproteobacteria bacterium | reverse complement strand
GCGGTGGCGGCGGTGGCGGCGGCGGCGGCGGCGGTGACGACTTCGGCGGCGGCGGCGGCGGCGATGCACCGCCCGACTTCGGCGACGACGACATCCCCTTCTGAATCGAGGAAGCCAGGACGCAGCGGAACGAAGGGAGGAGATTGCCTCTGAGGAAGGCAGGAAAGCAGGAACTGAAATTTCTCCTCCTGCCTTCCTGCCTTCCTCAGCGGCACCTGCCCCTTCTCCTTCGTTCCTCGCCTTGTTCCCGGATTCCTCATGGCCAAGCAGCGCGCGGACATCCTCATGGTCGATCGCGGCCTCGCGCAGAGCCGCGAGCGAGCGCGCGCGCTCGTGATGGCGGGCAAGGTGTTCTCGGGCGAGCGACGCGTCGACAAGGCGGGTGACCTCCTCGCGGTCGACGCGGCGCTCGAGGTACGCGGCGACGATCTGCCCTACGTGTCGCGCGGCGGCGTGAAGCTCGCCGGGGCGCTCGATGCGCTCGGCGTGGATCCGAGCGGGCGCGTCGTCGCCGACTTCGGCGCTTCCACCGGCGGGTTCACCGACTGCGTGCTCCAGCGCGGCGCGACGCGCGTGTACGCGATCGACGTGGGCAGGGGGCAGCTGCACGAGAAGCTGCGCCAGGACCCGCGCGTGGTCCTGATGGAGAAGACGAACGCGCGCGAGCTGAGCGCGGCGAGCCTGCCCGAGCGCGTGGATCTTGTGGTCATCGACGCGTCGTTCATCGGCCTGGGCAAGCTCCTTCCCGCCGCGATCGCGCTCCTGGCCGAGGGCGGCGAGATCCTCGCGATGGTGAAGCCTCAGTTCGAGGTGGGTCCCAAGGGGCTGAAGAAAGGCGTGGTCCGCGACCCCGAGCTGCGCGCGGGCGCGATCGCGACCGTGGAGGCGCAGGCGATCGCGCTCGGACTCGAGGTGCGCGGCCGATGCGACTCGGTGCTCGCAGGGCCCGAGGGAAACGTCGAGGCGTTCCTCAGGCTCGTGCCTAGCCTAGCTAGCCGCCCGCGACCGGCGGAATGAGCGCGAGCACATCGCCCTCGGCGAGCGACTCGCCCTCGCCGGCGAAGACCTCGTTCTTCGCGACGCGCAGGCGCGTGTCGGTCGCGGCGAGCGCAGGGTGTCGGGCTTCGATGGCGCAGCGTGCCGTCACGATCGTCGCTCCGTGCGGGAGCTCGAGCAGCTCCTCGCTCGCGCCGGCGAGGTCACGCGCGACCGCGAAGTAGAGGACGCGAACCTTCACGGCGGACTCGCACTCGCACTCGCACTCGCACTCGCACTCTCGCTCTCGCTCTCGCTCTCGCCCTCGCTCTCGCTCTCGCTCTCGCTCCCGCTCCCGCTCCCGCTCCCGCTCTCGCTCCCGCTCGGCTCCTCGCACTCGTACTCGAGGTGCCGCTCGCTCACCCGCCGCATGGTCTGGCTCCGCGCGCCTCGATCCGGGCTGTAGAGCTGTGGATCCCCATCGAGCGACATCGTCACGCCGCTCTCCGCGTAGGCGGGCTGCCCTTCGACCCAGCTCGTGTGGTCGCCGCTCTGCACGGTGCGCGTCTGCGCGGTTCGATCTTCGACCGAGCGCTCGTGCGTCTCTTCCTCGGCCACCTCCACGTCGCCCTCGAAGGTCACGCGATGCCCACCCGCGCCGCAGTGCGCGCTCATCTGCCGCTCGGCGTCGGCGTGTGCGTCGTTCCCGTCGCCTGAGAGCACGAAGAGCCCGCCGCGCGCGTCGTGCACGATCTGCCGCGCCGATCCGCCACATCCATCGAGCACGATCGCGGTCCAGAGCACGCACGTTGCGATCGCCACTCTGCGCATGCGAGCGTTCCCATCGCGATGCAGCCGCGACGCTTCTCGGTCCAGATCTACTACGAAGACACCGACCATTCGGGTCTCGTCTACCACGCCAACTACCTGAAGTACTTCGAGCGCGCGCGCGAGCACGTCCTCGGTGTGGACGAGCTGGTCCGCCTCTACCGCGACGAGCGCATCGGCTTCGTCGTCTACAAGTGCGAGCTCACGTACAAGGAAGGCGCCGTCTTCGGCGACACCATCGAGATCCGCAGCACCGCCACCAAAGAGAGCGAGTACCGCGTCATCTTCAAGCAGGACGTCTACCGCGCCGACAAGCTGCTGGTGCAAGGCGTCGTCCACATGGTCTGCGTGGACGCGAACAAGAAGCTGGTGACGCTGCCCGCGAGCGTGATGGCGAGCCTCGAGCGCGAGCCGGCGTGAATCGCTCCGCGCTGGCACTGGTGGTCCTGGTGGGCTGTGGCGCAGCGCGGAGTCCGACCGCCGAAATAGGAGCGCTCGATCTCACCGACACACGAACACCGGAAGCGATTCGGGCGCTGATGCCGAGCACGGAGCCGGGGGTCCGACTCTGCTACGAGGCTGAGCTCGCCGCGACCCCGACGCTCGCCGGGCGGGTCGTCGCCTCGTTCATCATCGAACAGGATGGTTCGGTCGCCTCGGCCCGAATTTCCTCGAACGGCCTCACGCCGAGTGGAGCCGCAGCCGACCGCGTCTCGGCATGCATCCGACGTGAAGTAGGTCTTCTCCACTTCCCAACTGGCGACAGCCGGGTGGGCGTCAACTACCCCTACGACCTCGCGACGACGGGCACTCCGCTCTGACCTGCCGTGTTCGCTGCGCGCGCGTCAATGCGTCGCGAGGTACCAGTCGCGGATCTGTCGCGCTTCCTCGCGCGTGATGGGCGGATCGTCGCTGCCTTCGGGCGGCATGAGCACGCGCGCGGTGCCGATGCGCAGCTCGCCGTCGCGCTCGATCACCGCGAGCAGGCTCAAGAGGCCGCTCTGCGCGATGCCCACGCCGTTGCTCGACATCAGGCGACGGATGTCGGCCTCGGTGTCGAGATAGGCGTGGTTCTCGACCGCCGCCGGATCGCCGCCCTCGTGTCGATGACAGCTGGCGCACGAGCGCTCGAAGATCGTGAGCACCTGCGCCGTCGTGAGCGTCGCTGTGGTCTCCGGCGTCGTCGACTCGTGCACGCGTGCCGGAGCGCCGCCGCAAGAGGCGAGAGCGAAGCACGTCGCGATCGCGAGGACCATCGACGACTTCAAAGAGTGATTCCCCAGCCGAGCGAGATCAGGTTCACGTAGAGGCCGTTCGTTCGCTCGTAGTGGTAGTAGCTCGCTTCGAGATAGCTCGATCGTGCGGTGACCGCGCCCGAGTGGTCGTAGTACCACCGAAGCACACCGCCGACTTCGTGGGAATCGAGCGCGGCCAGGTCCGAGTCGGCCGTGCGGTAGTGATCGAGATCGAAGCCCGCCGGAAGGAGGCTGGTCCAGAAGCGCGCCGCATTCTGCGTGTGGAAGCGGTAGCTCAGGCGCAGCGAGAAGTCGTCGCCGAGATACTGCGTGACGCTCGCCTCGGGCGTGTGCGCGCTGACGCCGAAGTCATCCAGGTAGTAGCGATACTGCGCCGCCAGGAACGTGCGCGTGTCGGGGATCGCCTGCGCGATGCGCCCCACGAACGCGTGCCGCATGCGCGTGTGCGGGAAGAGATCCCCCACGCGATCGCCGCCCTCGATCGGCACGGAGTTCCACGGCGTCTGCAGAAGCCCGGCCTGGCCCGTGAGGCCGTACGAGACCGCGGCGATCGTCGTCGGAGAGAGCATCTGCGAGAGCGACGCGTTCACCGTTCCCGTGAAGCGCGTGGTCATGCCGGGGTCGTATCCGGTGAACTGCACCTGATCGACGAAGTCCACGATGCCGTCGAACGACACGGAGAAGACCGCGTTGTCGTCGGCGAGATCGCGCGAGACCGCGTAGCCGAGCGTCGCCGAGCGGAGCGGCTCTTCCACGTGACCGCCCCAGTGCAGCGTGTAGCGACTGTCCGCATCTGCCTCGTAGGTCGAGTAGATGTCGATGTTCACCGCCTCGTTCTCGCGCGACGCCGACGAGACCACGTCGAGCGCATCGGTGGACGCGCTGCTGATCACGTCGACCGGGATGTAGACGTCGTGGTGGATCCGCGCGTCCTGCCGGATGCGCGCGTAGAGGATCGGCTGGAAGATCCACGTCTGCTCGCTGCCCGGCTGGTGGCGATCGGCCGGTCCCGCCTGCGACTGGAATCCACCCGGCGATCCGTCTTGCTGAAAGACGCCGAAGCGCGTCGCGAAGCGCTCGAGCGCCCAGCCGGGGTCGGGCGGCGGATCCGGTGCGACGCTCGCGCCCGTCACGTCCACGCGATCGCCGTCGAGATCGGTGTCGGTGCTCACGCGCACGGTGTCCTGCGCCGCGGCGCTGGTCTGCGCGGCGAGAACCACGAGCACGGCGCTCGCGATCAGACGATGCGTGACACCCACACGCATCGCATCACTGCCCGCAGGCGCAGCCTCCGCCAGCCGAGAGGCCATCGCCGCCCGAGGCCGCTTCGCGCGTACCGTGCAGCTTTCGGAGCGAACGCTGTGCGAGCGCATCGCTCGAGGAGTCCATCGCCGGATCGGCGACCCAGCCGCGTGCGTAGCGCGGGACGATCGCGCACGACGGAAGCAGAGTGATCAGAAGCGCGAGCCCGAGAGAGAGGAAGACGGTCCGCATGGCGCGCGAGAGTGCGCGGCGAACGCCCGATCGGCAACGCGTACCGTGAGGCGCCGATCGGCTGCTTCTGAAGATGAAGGAAGCGAAGCGCTCGCGGGCCGAGGCGGAGAAGAGCGGCTGAGCGGTCCGCGCGTCAGCCGCCACTCCGCTGGCCGGTGCTCCGGCGCGTCTGTTCCATGACGGTCCCGACCGACAGGGCCAACGCGAGCGTCGCCGCAGGTGTCGACAACGCGGGCACGAGCGCGCTCACGGCGACGGCGAAGGCGCCAACCAGTGCGACCCAGCCCAGGGGGCGGCTGAACGTGACGGCGGCCGTGGCGAAGACGACCGTCAGCACGCCGAAGTCGATCACGGTCCCCGTACGCGCGTCGATGCCGTGCGTCCCCATGAAGACGTCCATCGAGAAGATGCCCACGACGGTGATGACCCAGAGCGCCCAGAGCGTGCGGTTCCACGTCGATCCAGGACTCGGTCGGGCCGACGCCTCCGAGCGCGATCGCCAGCAGCACGAGCGAGACCGAGAGTCGCGGACGCTCGCGCAGCGCGGGCGGAGTGTACGACGGTACGAGCGCCTTTACCCCGGACACGTCGTCCCGCATCGTCTCCGTGTGCGGGCCTGGATCACGGGGGGCGTCGCCCTGGTCGTGTTGGTCGCCTGCGTGATCGCGGGCGCTTACGCGTACGATCGTTGGTGCCGCTCGACGTCACGGAGACGTCGGAGCACGTGATGCTGGAGAACGGGATGTACGCCGTGTCAGTGGTGCGCTCGCATCGCTGGACCGCGGTGAGCGCGGTGCTGGAGATTCGCGACGGCGAGCGCGTCGTCGATCGAGAGGCTCTGCCGGCCCGCGCGACGCTCGATGGCGAGACGCTCGGTGACCTTGGCGTCGTCCATCTATTCTTCCCCGGGAGCGCCGAGGGCGAGCGGAGCGACCCGCACGTGCCCGATGGGTCGTGCTTGTTCGCGCTTGACGACGGTCACCTGCTCTTCTGCGAGCACCACGAGGGTCGCACCGAGGCGCGCGCGCTCGTGGGTGATCTCTACGTCCAGATGCTGCTCCCCGCGCCACGGCGCTTGCTCGCGACGCACGTCGAGGGCGGCGCGCTCGCGTGGGCCCTGCGCCTCGAGACCGACTGGGACGTGCCGGAGGCGCGCTCGCGCGATCGGATCGAGCCCGAGGACGACTGGGAAGGGCCGCAGCTCCATCGGACTTCGGGGGGTGGCCTCGCCGTCGTGACGCACCATGCGTACGTCACGGTCGATCTCGCGCACGGGACGGCGAGCCGCGCGACGCCAGACGGTGCGACGGGCCAGTGCGTGATCGGCGACACCATCCTGGTGAGCGTGGACGGCGAGCTCCGCGGCACCCACGACGAACCGCTGGCGTTTCACCGGATCGCGAGCCCTGGTCCCACGCAGCTGGTCGTGTGCGAAGCGATGATCGGCGACGGGCGGCCGCGGATCCGCGCGAGGGTGTGCGCGAGCACGGCGAGATCGCCCACGATCGACGCGCCGAGCGCCGACACGCCGGTCGAGCGAGGCTGTGCGCACTACTGGCTCGACGAGAACCTCGCTGTGATCCCGACGCCGTCGGTGCAAGGGTACGTGGTGCTGGAGCAGGTGCACGTCGAGGGCGACGTGCCGCCGTGACGCGCACGGCGTCGCGCTCGGGTCCGGCTCTCGGTGTGAACGGTGCTCTCTTCGGCGTCGTTCGCGTCGCCTGTGTGCGTTCGGCGGCCCGTAATACCGCGTACAACGACGACGCCGACGCGCCACGGGAGCGCGTCACGGCGCGCAGAGCGGGAGCGTGACCCGGGTGTCGTACACCTCCGTCGCGCCCCAGCGCGTGTCCGCCCAGCCGAGGATCAGTCCGGCGGACGTGATCACGTTCGCGTGGGCCTGGCTGTAGACGCTCGTCGTCGGCATGTAGACGCGGCCTGCCTCGAGCGCC
>JAYVCF010000197.1:0-10144 GCA_043750095.1 Deltaproteobacteria bacterium | reverse complement strand
GCGCCGCAGTCACCGGTGGTGATCGCGCCGTCGTGGCAGTTGCCGATCGTGTGATCGTCGACGCACACCGTGGCGTCGCCCAGCGAGGGGCAGGCGAAGAACACGCAGCGCGCGCCGGGGCCGTCCTCCGCACAGCCGGCCCCGAACGCCGCACAGTCGCCCCGCCCGCAGCTCGCGTCGACGATCGTCGAGCCCTCGCAGTGCGGTGTGCAAGCGGCGACGCCCGCGAGGCGCTCGAGCTGCTCGTAGGTACCGTTCCACCGGTTGCGATCGACGTTGCCGCCGATGCCGGCGACGCTTCCCTCGGACGTGTACTGCCAGAAGGCCCAGTCGCCCCAGCGATCGTTGATGTTCGGGCACGACGCGCTCGTGTACTGCGCGTGCCAGAGCGGCAGCGTGTTGAACGCCGAGCTCGCCACGTAAGGATCCCAGTAGTAGCGGCCGGTGTAGATGATCGGATGACGGCCGGTGCCCGTGTACACGCGGTCTACCCAGCGGCGGATCGCGGCGGCGTATTGCGCGGGCGTCACGCCGGGCGAGGGCTTCTCGACGTCGAGCGTGACCGGGAGATCTCCCGGGCCGAGGCGACCGACGGCGGCCACCGCGAGGTTGGCCTGCGTGAGCGCATCGGTGCGCGGCTCGAAGTACTGGTACGCGCCGCGGATCAGGCCCGCGCGACGTGCGCCCGCCCAGTTCGTGGCGAAGTCGGGGTCGTGATAGGTGCCGTCGCCGATGCGGACGATGGCGTAGCGGATCCCCGCGTGTGCGACGGAGGTCCAGTCGATGTGACCCTGCCACGACGAGACATCGACGCCTTCCACGGTCGCGCCGTGCGCGCAGACGGTGAGCTCTCCCTCCGCGGCGACCGCCTCGTCTTGCATCGACGCGCAGCCCGGGACGAGCGCGGACACGAGCGCGAGAAGAGCGAGCGGGCGGGTGAGGCGAGTGAGCATGGAGACCTCCGTCGACACACCTCTACGCAACCCGAAGGCCATCGGGCCCGGGCTGCGGCTGCGATCGCGGGACCGCACCTCTGCGCGGTATTGCGAGCTCGGGAGGGCCGATCTGCGCGCGCCCGAGCGCCCGCCGACCAATCCTTGGACAGCAGTGACTCAGGGGCAGGTCGCGGTGCAGATGCCCATGCAGCACATCATGGTCGTGCCAAGGCAGCGCATTCCGCACATGCCGCAGTTGGCCGAGTTGGTGTTCTGGTTGACCTCGCAGCCCGTGGAATTGCGGCCGTCGCAGTCCAAGAATCCGGGGTCGCACGTGCCGATCCGGCAGCGTCCTGCGCCGCAGGTCCCGCCCGTGCTGTGCGGGAGGGTGGCGCAGTCGATGCCGCACATCCCGCAGTTGGCGGGATCCGTCTGCAGCATGAAGCCTTCGTCGATCATGCCGTCGCAGTCGTCGTCCAGCATGTTGCACAACTCGGCGATGCACACGGGGGCATCGCTGCCCGCGTCGATCGGAGCGACGAAGGCGTCGTTGCCCGCGTCGTGGCCCGCGTCGACCATCACGATGGTCGCGTCTCGCCCTGCATCCATTCCGCCGTCTCGTCCGGCATCGCTCGCCGGGCCGCCGTCCGGCAGCGTGCTGACGTCGTGCGAGGTGATCGTGCCCGTGTATGGCTCGAGCTCGCTCGGTGCGAGCATCTCGGCGCGGCAGCCGGACTCGCCGCACGTCTGACTCGCGCCGCAGGCCCGGCCGACGCAGCTGCCGAGCAGGTCGAGGTGAATGACGCGCGTCTGCCCTCGTACGAACTCGAAGATCGCAGAGCGCGCGACGACCTGCGTGCCCGCGCGAGATCCCGTCGCCGTGGCGACGAAGGGTCCGAGTGGCCCCTGCGAGTAGGTCACGCCGAGGGTGCGCACGAGATCGCGTGCTCCCGTGCCGAAGGTGGCGTTCGCCGTCTGCATCGCGCCGGTCGGGCTCGTCACCACGATCGAGATGCGATCGAGGTCGAGGATGTCGCTCTCCACGGCGACGATCACCTCGGTGCGCGAAGCACATCCCGACGCGAGCACGGCCAGGAGCAAGAGCAGAGTCGCTGACAGGAGGCGTCGAGGGTTCACCACGAGATGATACCCGGTGCGAAGTTTCCTGCGATCGGCGCGTGAGCGTCGTGATCGGCGACCCCGGCACCGACCCCGATCGCGACGGCGAGCAACACGACTCCGCCGCCGATCGCGGTCCAGAACCACCACTGCTCGGTGAGCGGGCCTTCGGGGCCGCTCGGTCCGGGCTCGGCACCGCCGGGTTGGAGCTCGATCTCGCGCGAGAGGCCGCTGCCGATCTCGAACGTGGCGATCGCCACCGTCACTCCGTCGGAGATGGCCCGTGCGGTGTGTCGTCCGGGGGTCACCGCACTGCCAACGGTGGGGTCCGCGACGGGCGCGTCGTCGAGCTGTACCTCGCCCGTGACGCCCTCGGGGAGGTCGAAGGTCACGAACGCCCCTTGGGCCCGGATCTGCTGCTCGAGCGCCTCGGTCGGCCCGCGAACGGAGTCTGGAAGGTCGGTCTGGGCGAGGAGGGCACGGGCGATCTCGTGCGCTTCGGTGAATTGGCGCTCTTCGAAGAGGGTCGAGGCGAGGTTGTAGCGAATGGTCGGGGCGTCGCGCAGGGCCAGCGCCTGACGGAAACGCACGGCCGCGTCGGCGTAGTGAGACTCGCCGGCGAGCGAGACACCCTCGGTGAAGAGCTCACGCGCACGGGCCGATCGTGCCGCATCGTCCATCGGCGCGCTCGCGTCACCGGCCTGAGCGCTCACGGCCGCCGGGGCGATGCATGCGAGCACCGTCAACAAAACGAGACCAAGACGTACTGCTTTCATGCCGGCCTCTGGTAAATACCCACTGTGACCCTGCTCGCCGGACGATACACGCTCGACGTACCTCTCGGCGACAGCGACCTCGGGACCGTCTGGAACGCGCACGACGACGCCGGCACCAAGGTGGTGCTCGTGACGCTCGAAGAGGACGCGCCTGAGTCGATCCAGGAACGCTTCCGCGCGCACGCCAAGGCCCTCGTGAAGACGCGCCACGCGAGCCTCGTGCACGCGATCGCCGAGGGCGACGAGAACGGCGTGCCCTATCTCGTCGTCGAGCGGCTCGAGGGGGTGAGCTTGGCGACGCGCCTGACGTCCGGGCCACCGCCGACCGTCGCGCGGATCGTGGAGATCGCGACCGCACTCTGTGAAGCGCTCGCGGCGGCCCATGCGGCCGGGATCGCGCACGGCGACATCGAGCCGGGCAACGTGTTGATCGTCGAAGAAGGAGGCAAGGAAGTTCCGAAGCTGATCAGCTTCGCTCTCAACCGCGCGTCGGTGCGGCAAGAGCTCGGCGTGCGCATGTCGCTTCCCTCGCTCGGGCCCGTGGCGTACGCAGCACCCGAGCAGGCGCGTGGCGATGTGATGGACAGCGCGCTCGCCGATCAGGCCTCGCTCGCTGCGATGGTCTACGCCGCGCTCGGCGGCCGTCCGCCTCACATCGCGCGAGACGTCGCCGCGCTCGCGAACGCGATCGGGACCGAGAAAGCGCCTCTGCTCACGATGGCGCGTCGCGAGCTCGCGCCCTTCGCGTCCACGATCGATCGCGCTCTCTCTTCGGATCCGACCAAGCGCTTCGCGGACATCAGCTCCTTCGGTCGCGCTCTCAAGACGGCAGCGACCATGGCGCGCTCGATCGCCACGAGCCCGGTCCCGCTCGGCGCGCGCTCGGCGATCGGTGAGCCGCCCGCGCCGTCGCTTCCGCGCGGTGTGGCGATCCCCAAGCCGGCGGTCGGCATCGGCGCGCGCGCGCGTATCCCTGGTCCGAGCAGGCTCGGCGTCGCCGCGCTTCCGAAGCCGAGCCCGACGAGCACGCCCCAACCCGCGCCGAGCGCGCCCGCGCCCGAAGGCCCGGCGCAGTCGACTCAGGCGCTCGAAGTGGGCGACCGCCTGCCCGCGATGTTCGGCTCGCCGCAGCCCGCGCCGGTGTTCACCTCTGCGGCGCCTGTGGCCGTGATCGCGCCGCCGCCGGAGTTGTCCCCCGTGCGGTCCACCGAAGAGCTCGACGTGAGCGACCTGCAGCTGCTGCCGTCGTCGCCTCCTGGGCCTCCAGCACCGCCCGACGCGACGCCCGAGCTCGACTCGGCCGAGCTACACAGCCTTCCGCCGCACGTCCTTCCGCCGCACGTCGCGCCGCCGCCCCCACCGCCGGAACCCCCGCATGCATCCGAGGGCGCGGCCGATCACGCGCTTCCATCCGTCGCTGCCGAAGCGGAGAAAACGGACGAGGCGCCGGTTCAGTTCTCTCCGAGCATGGAGAAGATCGTCGCCGCTGCCGCAGCGGCCCCAGAGTCCGCGCCGCTGCCCGCAGCACCGCTCGCCGAGGCGAAGCCCAAGCCGCCTGCGCCCCCCGCGCCCAAGGCGCCGCCGAAACCGCCGGCTCCGATGACCAGCGCGTTGATCGATCCGGCTCTCGCGCCACCCGACGACGACGACGACGCGGCCTTGCTCGAGCGTGCGGGCGGCCGACCCGTCTGGATGGTGCCGGCCGCGCTCGCCGCGGTCGCGCTCCTCGCGCTCGTCTCGTGGATGGGCTACCGCGCGACGCAGAGCGACGAGATGCCGCACGACCCGCCCGGGCACACGCTCACCGTGATCGCGCCTCCGACCGTGACGACCCCTCCGCCCGTGACGACCCTGCCGCCCGCGACGACGACGGTCCCGGCCACGACGGTCGTCGAGCCTCCGCCGGAGACGGCGATCGTGCCTCCTCCTCCTACTCCTCCGCTGACCACGACGTCGGTGCCTGCGCCTCCGGTCACGGTCGCGACGGTGCACGCGCCACCGACCACGCGGGTTACGACGACGTCACATCGCCCGCCCTCGACGACGTCACGCCCGCCGACGCGTCCGCCGCCGCCCACGTCGCGTACGACGCGCCCGCCTCCGACCACGACCACGCGTCCGACGGTCGTGAGCGATCCCGGGTTCTGATCAGGCCGCGCGAAGCTCCGTCGTCGCGACCGAGCGCTTGGACGCCGGAAGTGCGTGGGTGACGAGTGCGCGCGCGACGCTCCCGATCTGCCGCGCGAAGCTCGCGCTGTTGTACTGCTGTCCGAAGCGGGCGCAGATGTCGCGCACGCGCGGCGCCATCTCCGGATACCGAGACGCGGGGATGTCCGGGAAGAGGTGGTGCTCGATCTGATGGCTGAGGTGGCCGCTCATCACGTGGAAGAGCGCCCCGCCTTCGATGTTGGCCGAGCCATTCACCTGCCGCACGTACCAGGCACCTCGCTCTTCGCCCTCGATCTCGTCTTCGCGATAGACGCGCACACCGTGGGGGAAGTGACCGCAGAAGATGATGCCGAAGGACCACACGTTGCGGCCGAGGTTCGCCAGCAGGTTGCCCGCGAACACGCGCGGGAAGTTGCCGAGGGCCAGCGCAGGATAGAAGAGGTAGTCCTTCCCGATCTGCCACGCGGCCTTCTCGAGGAAGGGTCTCGCGCGCTCGCGAAGGACGGAGAGCGGCTGTGTCCCTGCGATCGTCTCGGGGAACCGAGCGTCGTGCGCGCCGATCCCGAACTGAAAGAGGCACGCGAGCGCCAGCGCGGTGAGCGGCTGCACGAGGTGCGTCGGGTTCCACTCCTGTTCGCCCGTCACGCGAAGGAAGCCGTACCCGACGTCGCGGTCGCGACCCAGCACGTTCGTGAACGTGTGGTGCTCGTAGTTGTGCGAGTGACGCCAGTCGTCTCCCGAGCAGGCCGTGTCCCATTCGTACGTGCGCGAGTCGAGCGCCGGGTCGTTCGTCCAGTCGTACTGCCCGTGCATCACGTTGTGCCCGACCTCCATGTTCTCGAGAATCTTCGAGACGCTCAGCGCAGCCGTGCCGACGGTGAAGGTCACGGGATCGATGCCCACGTGGAGCAGTCCTCGACCGCCGGCCTCCAGGTAGCGGACCCATCGCATCATCGCGCGAATGTGATCGACATCGCTCTGCCCGAGCTTGCCCATGATCTCCCGCTTGAGCGCGTCCAGCTCTTCTCCGAACGCCTTGGCCTCGTCACGCGTCAACGTCCTGCTCGTGGTCGTCGTCATCGGGTCCCTCGTTCGTGGGTGGTGTTCACAGCTCAGAGCTCGAGCGCGAGGTCCGTGCGCGCGATCGAGACGCAGAGACGGATCTCCTCGTCGGGAGCGCTGGAGACGACGCCGGTCGTCACGTCCTCGGTCACGCCCGACACCTTTCGGCATCGGCACGTGTTGCAGATCCCCATGCGACAGCCGTGGGCAGGGCGCTCACCCGCGCGCTCGAGCTGCTCGAGGAGCGATCCCGGGCCGGATGCGAGCACCCTCTTGCCCGAGCGAGCCAGGTGAACTCTGGCCTGCGTTGCCACGGCGAGCGCGCGCGAGGGCGAGGCCGCGAAGCGCTCGTTTCGGAGGCGACGCGAGAGCTCGGCCGATTCCCAGACGGGCGCGAGCGCCGCCATCATCGGCTCGGGACCGCAGAGGAAGGCGAGGCGACTCTCGACGTCGGGCACGAGCTCGCGGAGCGTCCGTGGATCGAGCGGGCGGATGCTCGGCTCGTCGTCGAAGCGGAGCACGAGGCGAAGTCCCGCGTGGGCCCGCGCCAGCTCGCGCAGCTCACGGACGAAGATGCCGTCCGCCTCGGATCGCGCGCAGACGACGAACACGACGTCGCAGATCTCGTCGCGTCGCGCGAGATCTCGGAGGATCGCCATCGCAGGCGTCACTCCACTCCCGCCGCTCACGAAGAGGAGCTCCGGTGGCGTCGGTGACGGCAGCACGAACTCCCCGAGAGGCGCACCGACGTGGAGGATGTCTCCAGGGCGCACGTGCTCGTGGAGCCACGTCGAGACGCGACCGTCGGGAACGCGCTTCACCGTGATCGCGAAGCGACGACCATCCGTCGGCGCCGACGAGATCGAATAGCAACGCCGCACGCGCCGTCCGTCGATCTCGAGGTCGATCGGAAGGTACTGCCCCGCTCGATGCGCGGGCCAGGGCGTCGACCTCGCATCGCGAGCGAGCACGAACGTTTTCACGTCACGTGCCTCGTCGAGGACGTCGATCACCTCCGCCCGTTGCTCACGCAGCGACCAGAGCGGTCGAAGCTCCGAGAGCCAGAAGTCGATCTGCCGATCGAGCATCAAGCGCCGGCCCAGCGTGAGCCCGAGCTCACTCAGCCGAGAGACCGGAGTCGCGACCGAGAGCGCGCTGCTTCCATTCGTCATCGTCCTCGCCTCCTAACTTACGAGACCGTAACTTACGCGAACGTAGGAAACCGTCAAGCGCGGGGTCGGACACCGTTGTGTCACAGCCAATTGGACGGCAGTACGCGGGAGAACCGCAGTCGGGTGCCCCGGAATTCGCACCGATGCATGTTACGAACGTGTAGTAACATCGCGACATGCCGCCGCGCCTCCCTGCCTCTGCTCGCCGTGCCCAGCTCGTGGATGTGGGGCGAATCGTCTTCGCGAAGCGGGGGTACGAGGCCGCGTCGATCGAGGAGATCGCCGATCGCGCCAAGGTCTCGCGCCCCATCATCTACGAGCACTTCGGCGGCAAGGAGGGGCTCTACGCCGTCGTCGTCGATCGCGAGATGGAGTACGTCGTTCGCCGCATCACCGACGCCATCTCGAGCGGTACGCCGCGAGAGCGCCTCGAGAACGCCGTGATCGCGTTCCTCACCTACGTGAAGGACCACCCCGATGGCTTCGCGATCCTCACCCAGGATCGCCCGGTGGCTTCGGCCGGCACGGGCATGTCGTCGCTGCTCAACGATCTCGCCGAGCGCGTGGGGGGCGTCTTCTCCGAAGCGTTCAAGGGGGCGGGCTACGATCCCAAGGCGGCGCCGATCTACGCGCACGCGCTCGTCGGCATGGTGACGTTCGTCGGACAGTGGTGGACCGAGACGCGCAAGCCCGGCATCGAGGAGGTCGCGAGTCACATCGGCGCGCTCGCCTGGATGGGCCTGCGCAGGCTGCCGCGGCGACCGACGCGGAGCTCTGCGAAGAAGTGATCGATCATCGCGTCTTCGACGCCTCTTTCCGTGATCGAAGACGTCAGGACTTCGTTCGGCGCGTCATCACGTTCGTGAGCAGCGCCTTGGTCGAGGGATCGTGCGCCTGCGCAGCGCCGCCCTTCAGCTCTCCGAGCACGGTCTTGGCCAGCTGCTTGCCGAGCTCGACGCCCCACTGGTCGAAGCTGTTGATGCCGAAGATCACACCCTGCACGAAGATGCGGTGCTCGTAGAGCGCGAGCAGGCGACCGAGCGCGCGCGGTGTGAGCTTGTCGAAGAGGAGCGTGTTGCTGGGCCGATTGCCGGTGAACACCTTGTGCGGCGCGAGCTGCGCGATGTCGTCCTCGGACATGCCGGCCTTCTTCAGCTCGGCCACGACCTCGTCGCGGGACTTGCCGCGCGCGAGCGCCTCGCCCTGAGCGACGACGTTCGCGAGCAGGATCGTGTGGTGGTCGATGCCCGCATACGCTTCGAGCGGGTAGTGCGTCTGCGTCGGCGCGATGAAGTCGATGGGCACCATGCGCGTGCCTTGATGGAGCAGCTGATAGAACGCGTGCTGACCGTTCGTGCCGGGCTCGCCCCAGATGATCGGTCCGGTGTCGTAGTCGACGCGGCTTCCGTCGAGCGTCACGCCCTTGCCGTTCGACTCCATGTCGCCCTGCTGGAGCCAGGCCGTGAAGCGATGCAGCGACTGGTCGTAAGGCAGCACCGCGAAGGTCTGTGCGTTCCAGAAGTGCGAGTACCAGACGCCGAGCAGGCCCATCAGCACCGGCACGTTGTCCTCGAGCTTGGTGGTGCGGAAGTGCTCGTCCATCGCGTGGCCGCCTTCGAGCAGCTCCGTGAAGTGCTTCTTGCCGACCGCGAGCGCGATGGAGAGGCCGATCGCGCTCCAGAGCGAGTAGCGACCGCCGACCCAGTCCCAGAACTCGAACATGTTGGCGGTGTCGATCCCGAACGCCCCGACCTCCTTGGCGTTGGTGGACACGGCGACGAAGTGCTTCGCGACCGCCGCTTCACCGAGCTTCTTCACCAGCCAGCCGCGCGCGGAGCGTGCGTTCGAGAGCGTCTCTTCGGTCGTGAACGTCTTGCTCGCGACGACGAAGAGCGTGGTCTCTGGACGAAGGTGCTTCAGCATCCGCCCGAGGTGCGCGCCGTCGACGTTCGACACGAAGCGCGGCGTGATGCGGCTTCCGTCCGAGCGAACGTGCCAGTAGGGCTCGAGCGCCTCGCACGCCATCAGCGGGCCGAGATCGGATCCGCCGATGCCGATGTTCACGATGTCGGTGATCGCCTCGCCGCTCTGGCCCTTCCACTCGCCCGAGTGCACGCGGTCCACGAAGGCGCCGATCTTGGCGAGCACGGCGCGGACTTCGGGCATCACGTCGCGTCCGTCGACGACGATCGCTCGCGCGCTCTGGTTGCGAAGCGCGACGTGCAGCACTGCGCGCTTCTCGGTGACGTTGATCTTCTCGCCCGCGAACATCGCCTCGACCGCGCGCGGAAGGCCGCGCGCCTCGGCGAGCGCGATCAGCAGCCTGAGCGTCTCGGGCGTCGCCAGAGACTTGCTGAGATCCACGTCCAGGTCCTCGAACGATCGCGTCATCTTCGGCACCCGACCGGGGTCGTCGGCGAGCGCGCGCGTGATGGCGAATCCGTCGAGCGACGATCGATGGGTGGCGAGGGCGCGGTAGGTGAGCTCGTCGCGAAGAGGCGTCATGCGCGCGATGGTAGCGAATCGCACGACGGGATGCGCTGGACAGGATTCGCGGCTGGATCAGGGCTCGATGGTGCCGATCGCCGCCTCGAGCCAGTCGACTTCCGCGTCGTGCAGCTCCGCCTCGCGGTCGACTCGCTCGAGGACGAGGGCTCGGGTCGAGCGCACCGCGTCGAGCAGCTCGAACGCACCGATCTCGCCGCCGCGATAGGCGAGCTGCGCCATCTCGGTGATCTGAGGGACCTGCGCGAGGACACCGGTGTCGAAGTCGGCGAGGGCCTGACGCCGCTGATCGAGCGCGCGCCGGGTGGAGCGTAGCGCGGCGCCGAGCTCGCTTCGTATCGCGTCCTCGCGTTCACGCGCGGCCTCGGCCTCCCGCTCCGCGCGATCGATCGCGCCCTGGTTCTGA
>JAYVCF010000196.1:0-4130 GCA_043750095.1 Deltaproteobacteria bacterium | reverse complement strand
GGGACCCAACGGCAGCCGTTGTAGAGGGTATCCGTCGGCGCATCGTAGGCAACGGCACCGTCCATCCCGCCGTCGAGCATCTCGGGCGTCGTCGACTGGAAACAGCCTGAACAGGTCAACACGAGCAGGCTCGCGAGTGCCGGCCCGCCAGCAAGTTGCCTGTGCCTCATTGGGGCACCGCGAAGGGTGATTGCGTCGAGGTGATCTGGACGGTGAGGTCGCTGCCGCCCGCCACGCGTGCGAACGGCGTTCATGGCGGCTACGGGCTACCCGGCATGGGGATGCAGTGCGGCGGCTCGACGCCGTCCGGCGACCAGCAGATCTCGTCGCAGCCGCACGCGGGGCCGGTGCCGCAGCAGCCACGGATGTCCTCCCAGTCGAGACCACCGTCGGGGAGGTAGTCCACCCCGGTCCCGGCCGCGCATCCGAATGAAGTCGTGCACAAACTAGGGCTGAAGTCCGGCACGGCGTTGCATGCTGCGTACGCGACACCCGCCTCCACCATGGCCTGGTAGCGCGGCGAGCAAAGGCCGACGGCGTTGCACGCCTCAGTAGAGAAGGGCTCACGGAACGTATCCGGGACCCAACGGCAGCCGCTGTAGTGGGTATCGGTGGGCGCATCGTAGGCAACGGCATCGTAGGCAACGGCACCGTCCATCCCGCCATCGACGGTCTCGAGCGTCGCCGATTGGGAACAGCCTGGACAGGTCAGCACGAGCAGGCTCGCGATTGCCGGCCCGTTAGCAAGCTGCCTGTGCCTCATCGGGGCACCGCGAAGGGTGACTGAGTGGAGGTGATGTCGATCGTGAGGTCGCTGCTCGGCGTCGTCGTCGTGTTCACGAAGTGCGCATGCCCGCGAGCTGCCGCCGCCATGTTGATATCGCCGTACAAGACGGTGGTCGAGGCTGCAACCACGAAGACGCCGTCCGAGCCGACCCAGCCAGAACTCTCCATCACGCTACGCGGCGTCGAGCGCCCATCGACCATGGCGCTCGCAATCGCGAACGTGCTGAAGTTCGGCGGGCCGGAGGGGGTGCGGAAGTCGACCCAGGACATGCCGAAGCGCATGTTGTCGAGCGCCGCGAGCGCCGGCACGATGTGGTCCTCCTGCCGGAGGGGGAGTGCGCGGTCCGAGTTCACCATGAGCATCATCGTCTGCTCGATGTCGTGCGCCGTGGTGCACGAGGTCGCGCCGCACCAGCTTCCGTGGCCGTCGCTCCAGACCAACATCTGGTCCGCTCGACAGGAGCGCGACGTGCTCGTGCACGGACACGGCGAGCCCATCGGGCAGGAGCCGGTGCCGGGCACCTCGTGATAGGCCTGAACGGTGACCGCCAACACCCCTCGTGCGTCCTGCGAGGCCCGGAACTGGCTGCCCCAGCGGCGCACATCACACGGCTGACCGAGGCCACCGTTGCACTGCGAGGCTGGATCGAATGCCGAGTACACATAGTAGATGCACTCGATGGGTCTGCCGAGGCGAGCTTCGAGGTTCGTCGGGGACAAGCAACCCGGAAAGATGGGGTTTCCGCGCACGTAGTGTGCGCGGGGCACGTCGAATCGGTGGATGCCGATGGACGTCCAGAGTACGTCGCTGCCGTAGGGGCTGTGGGTGCAGTCGACATCGTCCGAGACGGTCACGTAGACCTCACCCGAGCTGTCCGTCTGCACCTGGCATCCCGGCAGGCCCTGCTCGGGCACTCCGGGGGGACGACCGAGTCCGCACCCGTGACTCGACGGCAGCACGTAGGCATTCACCTCGGCGGCGTCCGCCGGACACCAAGACACGCCAGGTAGGGAGCAGTCGGGCCCGTTGCAATAGGCGAAGCGGCCCTCGGGCGCGAACGTCGCCGAGCCTTGTTCGACTGGCCAAGCGATGTAGGTCATCAGAAGTTGACCCGGTACGACGGCGCTCGCCGCGAGCCACGGCCTATCGATGGTCACGAGCTGGGTCGGCGGCGCGACGCTGGGCGGGCTCCAGTTCTCCAGCGTCGGCGAGATGAGACTCATCGCCGACAGCTGGACGGACCCGCGACGAACAGCAGGGGGGAACACGAAGGGGATCGGGAAAACATCGGCCAGGACCGACAGGTACGCCCTGCCTGCGACATCCGTCACCAGGTTGAAGTCTCCGTCCGACAGGTTGTTCTCGCGCGGATACTCGACCACGAGTGGCGGGAACGGCACCTCGTTCATGGTGCTGCCGTCGTCCTGGCTTATCCACGTGTGGGGAAAGGCGCCGCCTTCCCCCGTTGCGTCATCGCCTTGGTTCACCGGCGCGGCGTACACGACCGTTCCGTCGTACTCGGTTGCGACGAGCTCGCCCACCGTGCGGCAGGTTGGCGTCGTGCACGTCGGTGCCGGCAGGAACGTGGTCGCGTCGCGCAGGGTCAGGTGGTTCTGCCACTCGGTGCCGTCGTGACCGAACACGTAGACGGCGGTCGCGCCGACGAAGCCGGTCGTGTACACGGTCGCCCCCGCGCCCATCAGCGCGAAGCCGAGCGGGAAGCGCGTCGTCATCTCGTCCGGGGGCCGTCCGAGCGCGGTCCAACTGCACCTCGGCCGGAGCCCGCCCGAGAGCGCGCACTGCCAGAGCGGATGATCGCCACGGGCGGTGCCCGCGAGCATCCAGATCAGATCGGCGCTGCCGCGCCGCCCATGCGCGAAGTTGCCGAGCTGGTACGCGACGTCGCTGAACGGTGCGCCCACGCCCAGGTTGGTCGAGGTGACCGACACGCCGTCCCACGCGAACAGCACGGGCTGTGTCTGCCCGGTCGATGCGCTGGTTGCGGCCGCGAGCGCGTAGCAGGTCGAGCCCACCGTGAACCCGTGCACGTTCCCCTGGCGGAACGTGAGATCCGGATCCGACGGCGCGAAGACATCCCAGCGGTTCAGCGCGAAGCGCGCAAGCTCGCCGGTCTCCGTGCTCGTGTAGACCGCGAGGTCCGTGAACGGGCAGCTCGTGTCGAGCGCGAGCTCCGAGCCGGCTACGATCCGGGCGGCCCCGGGCGCGCCGAGGTTGCGCCACTGGCAGCCGGTCGTCGCGTCCGGCAGCGTGCACACGCGCACCTCGTCGTAGCGCGCGTTGCCGACGAGCTTGATGAGCGTGGCGACGACCATCACGGGAGGCACCGAGAAGCGCCTGGGGAGCCAAGCCGCCACGAGCGGCTGGTTGTCGAAGAGGAGCGGGCCGCCGTTGCTGACGTCGGTCCAGCCTGGCCCGGTCCCGCTCGTGCCGTACGCCGCCTGCCAGAGGTGGCCGACGTCGCTGCGCACGTAGACCGCGGCCTGTCCGCCCCAAAGCGGCACGGACGCCGTGTCCACCGTGGCACCCGCCGCGCCGGACACTGGCTGGATGTGACCGTCTGGGCCGCCCATGAGCGCGAGCCAGTCGCTCGTGGGAGTCTTGACGACGAGACGCGTCGGGTCGTCTACGGAGCCGGCGCCCACGACCGCGAAGATGCGATCGATGCCCGCGACCGTGACCACGGCGGGCCGTGCGCGTATGTAGTACGGGAAGTGCGCGGAGCCGGGCGGATCGGCGCTCGGCGGGGCGCCGCACGTCCCCGCGAAGCACACCTGGCCATCCGCGCAACTCAGGTCGCAGCGGCCGCAGTGCCTCGGATCGGTGTCGAGACGCGCGCACGTGTCGCCGCACAGCGCTTCCGCCGGTCCGCACGCCGCATCGCCCGGGACCGACGCGGGCGAGCTGTACTGCGCCGACCGCTCGATCGATCCCGGTAGCTCGCCGCTACAGCCGGCAAGCACGAACGCGACGCTCGCGACGCTCGCGCCGATCGTGCGCCTTGCCTGCCTGCCTGCCTGCCTGCCTGCACTCCACTCGTTGCCCGCGCATCGCACTGCCCTCCCGCACATCGAGACGCGAACGCGAACGACCAGGGTTCATGTTCTGCTGATCCTCCGATCGCGTCAACCGCGCAGCGCAGCGTACCGAGGATCGCACGCACGCGTCGCTCTGTAGCGCTCAGCGCAGGAAGCGGTCGAGATCGATGCGAACATCGGGGAACGAGGCGAGCGTGATCGACTCGCCGCGACGCGCGATCGAGGTACGAACGTAGCGGGTGCCTTCCGGATCGAGGTGCACCTCGACCACTCGGTCCTGCAAGTTG
>JAYVCF010000195.1:0-7243 GCA_043750095.1 Deltaproteobacteria bacterium | reverse complement strand
CGACCTCGGTATGAGGCGCGGGGTAGGGCGGATACGTGTGCCCCACCACCTCGTTCAGCCGATGGCAGCCGCTCGCGCACGCGCCGCTCGCCGCGAGGAGCGCGATCCCGACAAGAGGCGTCGAAGACGCGATGATCGCCAGCAGGCGTGCGTGTCGCGTCGGCGTCACGATCAAGGCTCCAGGTACCGGACGGCCAGGCCCGACAAGCGCGGAGGACCGCGACGCGTGCCGCGGTGCATCTCGACACCGATGATGGCGTCTGCGTGGAGCTCGGCGGCGCGACGGCGCAGGAGCCACATCCCCGTGGTGCCGTCGGCCTGCGCGCCCGCGACGTCGACGACGCCGAGCACTTCGGCGGCCCGCCCGGGATCGTCGCCCGACATCACGACGACCTGCGCGATCCGCTCGTCCATCGTGCGCTCGCGAGAAGGCGGCGCGCTGGGCGGGCTCGACGCAGCACCATCGCTCGGCCCGTCGCTGCAGGTCAGGATCGCTTGCGAGCTGAGGACGACCTCGCCGGTCGTGCGATCGACGACGTCATATTGAATCGTGAGCGACGCGAGCGAGTGGCCGCGCAGGGACCAGCCGTCGCTCCATGCTTCCACGCTGATCGCCGTATCCGAGGGGCGCACGTCGAAGCGATCGCGGTGCAGGTACACCACGGTGCCGTGCTCGAGATCATCGAGGTAGGGCCGAATGCCCACCGAGCAGTCGAGCGCCGAGCCACCGGTCACC
This sequence comes from Deltaproteobacteria bacterium, assembly GCA_043750095.1. Lineage (GTDB taxonomy): Bacteria > Myxococcota_A > Polyangia > Polyangiales > Sandaracinaceae > JBBSAT01. The sequence continues at coordinate 6,507 of JAYVCF010000195.1, read as the reverse complement.
GCCGCGCCGCCGGCCGAGTCGCCGCGCCGAACCGAGGTCGCCATCAGGCGAATCGTGCGTGGTCGCGGCACGACTCCGTCGTGAGAGAAGAGGTCCGCGCGCGAGATCAGCACGAGGTCCGTCGCGTTCGTCGCCGGGTTACACGAACCGATGGTGAACGCCCGCGCGCCCGCGTCGTCGAACGTCAGCGCGTAGTAGCCGCAGGGGGCGACGTCGCCATCACGATCGACCACGCGAATCGCGAGATGGGAGCCTTGCGCGCTCGGGTCGTGCTCGAGCGCGGCGACCGCTTCCGGCCATCCGGCGTGACCATCGACGTCGATCGCCAGCTGCCCGTCTTGCGCCCTCGCTCGCGAGGCGGCCGATCCGAGCATGGCGAGGAACGCCATGCCGACGATCAGCGTATCGAAGAACGAGCGGCGTCTGGTCATGGCGGCTCCGAGGGACGACGAAGCCGTCCGTCGCATGTTCGGTGGCCCCGCATGCGTCGCCGACTCGTCGCCGGGTGCGACGGAGCACGCCACGTACCAGCCCGCGGCGCGTCGAACCGGGGCGGATCCGCGCAAGTTGCTGCGCATCGGGACGGGTGGGCGCGAGGTGGATCGCCCCGACCGCGTTGTTGCGCCCCGAGGCCTGCTCAACGCTTCGGGGCGAGACTTGCTGCCCGGCGAAGCGCCTCGTAGAGGACGATCGCGACCGCGTTCGAGAGGTTCAGCGACCGAACTCCGCCGCTGGTCGGGATTCCCCAGATCACGCTCGGGTGCTCGTCGAGGAGCCATGCAGGCAGGCCCACCGACTCGCGACCGAACACCAACGCGTCGCCCGGCGTCAGATCCGCGTCGAGGTAGCTGGCCGTGGCGTTCGCAGAGAAGAGGTGCACGCGACGCTCGGGCTCGGCTGCCCTGAACGCGCTCCAGTCGTCGTGCACGCGCAGATCGACGAGGTGCCAGTAGTCCAGGCCCGCGCGGCGCACCGCGTGATCGTCGATGCGAAATCCCAGCGGCTTGATCAGATGCAGCGGGCTCGACGTCGCGGCGCAGGTTCGCGCGACCGATCCGGTGTTGGGCGGGATCTCCGGCTCGTGCAGCACCACGTGAAAAGGATGCGCGAGCGGCTCACAGCGCAGCTTCCGGTCGGTCTCGGAACCCTCCATCGCGTGCGCAACCTCGCTTGATTGCGATGTCCGCGCAACGTTAGGCTCCGCTCGTCGTCGTCGTACGTGTCGGCGCCCCGGGGTCTTGATGCTCGCACGTGCTTGGTTCGTGCTGCTCGCCGGAATCGCGCTCTCGGGCGTGGGTTGTGCGCGCGGCAATGGGCACGACGACGCGGGCGATCATGAGATGGATGCCGGCCAGGACGGCGGATCCACCGGTGACGCAGGCCGCGCGGGCGACACGGGCGGGATGACGCCGGACACCAGCCAGATGATGCTCGACACGGGTGGCATGACACCCGACACGGGCGGGATGACGCCAGACATGGGCGTCGGCCACGACGCGGGGCACGATGCGTCCGTCACGATCGTGGACGCGGGCCACGACGCGAGCGCGACCTGTGCGCCCGTCTGCAGGAGCGGAGAGACCTGCGCGGCGGGCACGTGCCACTGCGGCGCGGGCGCGGCATGCGCGGCGACGGACACCTGTATCGGCGGAGCTTGCGTGGCCCCGTCGGTCTGCACGCCGACGTGCGCGACCGGCGAGACGTGCGTCGCAGGCATCTGTCAGTGCGGGACTCATCCCACGTGCAGCGGCACCCAGATGTGCTGCGGTGGTAGCTGCTCCGCGCTCGACACGGTCGCGAACTGCGGCGCTTGCGGGCGCAGCTGCACGGCCGCGCAAGACTGCTGCGGTGGCATGTGCATCAACACGCAGACGACGATCGACCACTGCGGCAACTGCACCACGGCGTGCAACACCAGCCTCGCGAATCACTGCGTCGCCGGGACGTGCATGTGCGGGATGAATCCCGCGTGCCTCGTCGCGTGCAACCCGCTCACGCGCGCCTGCTTTCCGATCTGAGCGCGCGCGACCAGCCGGCCTCGGCGCCTCTCGCTGCGGTCAGCTCGCCGTCGGGCGAAGGCGTGAGTTGCGGTAGCCGTAGCCCACGTAGATCGCGAGGCCGATCGCGAGCCAGACGAAGAAGCGGATCCACGTCTCCGTGGGCAGCCCGGCCATCGTCCAGATGCAGGCCGCGGCGCCGAGCGGCGCGACGATCCAGACGAAGGGAACGCGGAAGGGGCGCGGACGCGAGGGGTCCTTCACGCGCAGCACCATCACGCCGATCGCGACGAGGAAGAACGCGAAGAGCGTCCCGATGTTCGTGAGGTCGTAGGTCGCAGCGTCGTCGCCCACGAGCGAGCCGAGCGCCACCAGCACGCCCGTCAGGATCGTCATCGACCAGGGCGTGCGGTACTTCGGATGCAGCTCGGCCGCCTTCTTCGGCAAGAGCCCATCGCGCGCCATCGCGTAGAGGATGCGCGGCTGGCCGTACTGAAAGACGAGCAGCACCGCCGTCATCGAGACCACCGCGCCGAACGACACCACCCAGCCGACCACGGGAAGCCCCGCGTACTGAAGCGCGAACGCGAGCGGGTCGCCGTGATCGTTCAGCTGCTGCCAGGGCGCGATGCCGGTGAGCACGAGCCCGACCATGACGTAGACGACCGTGCAGATCGCCAGCCCCCCGAGGATGCCGATCGGCAAGTTGCGCTGCGGGTTGCGCGTCTCTTCGGCGGCCGTCGAGATCGCGTCGAACCCGATGTACGCGAAGAACACCACGGCCGCGCCCTGGTGGATGCCGGTCCAGCCGTTGGGGGCGAAGGGGTGATAGAGCGAGGTGTCGATGCGCGTCGCGCCCATCGCGCAGAAGAGCGCGAGCACGGCGAGCTTGATCATCACCATCACGTTGTTGGCGCGCGCGCTCTCCTTCACGCCGACGAGCAAGAGGCAGGTGATGAGCGCGACGATCACGAACGCCGGCAGGTTCACCAGAAACGGGATCCCGAAGACGCGCGGCGCGGTCTCCATCAGCGCGTGCACCTCGGGGTTGCTCGACCAGGCGCAGTTCCAATAGCCGTGCACCAGGTAGGCAGGCAGGCCGAGCCCGGCCGCTTGAAGCAAAGACTGGAAATAGTTTCCCCACGCGATGGCGACGGCCACGTTGCCGACCGCGTACTCGAGGATCAGGTCCCAGCCGATCATCCACGCGACCAGCTCGCCGAGCGTCGCGTAGGAGTACGCGTACGCGCTGCCCGCCTGCGGGATCATCGAGGCGAGCTCCGCGTAGCAGAGCGCGCAGAGGCCGCAGACGACGCCGAGAATGAGGAACGACACGATCAGCGCGGGGCCGGCCCCATAGCGGATGACCACGCCGTCGCGGATCTCGCCCGCCGCCGCCGTGCCGATCGAGCCGAAGATCCCGGCTCCGATGACGGCGCCGATGGCCAAGAAGATGAGGTCCCACGCGCCGAGCGAGCGCTTCATCCCGCTCTTCTCGTCCCCCTCGGGATCGAGATCGGCGATGGGCTTGCGAGCGACGAGTCGGGCGAGGATCGAGGACGCCATGGGCCCCGGAGAGTCGCAGAAAACCGTGCCGCGCGGCGATCCGAAGTCGGTCCGCGTCCGTACCTATTTTCATGGCCCGCTCCGACTCGTTCCGCAGGCAACACGCCGAGCTCGCCACGCTAGCCCATGGCATTCGCAGCCGGCTCTCGGTCGAGGAGATCGAGCGCGACGCGCGCGGCATCCGCACCGCGCTCGCCCGCTTCGGCGGCAAGCTCCGGGTGCACGCGCGGATGGAGAACGAGGCGCTCTATCCCGATCTGATGACGCACGCCGACGAGCGCGTGCGCCGCGAGGCGGGCCGCTTGCTCGACGAGGTCGGGACCTTGTACGCGATGTTCGATCGACTGGAAGCGCGATGGCCCGGGGCCGACGATCTCACCAAGCAGCCGCGCGAGTTCATCCTCGACGTGCTCGGTTGCTTCGAGCAGCTCGGTCGCCGGATGGGCGTCGAGAACAAGACGCTGTATCCGCTCGCCGACGCGGCGGAGTGACCTCGACAGGAGTGCCCGGCCAGCCGGGCCGACACAATTGTGTCGCGTCCGCTCCGCGAACGACTCCGGTCGAGATCACGGCGGGTCGTTGGGCTCGCATCGAGCCTCACGAGCGCGCCGCTCGAGATCCTGCGCCGTGGCGCTCTCGGTAGAGCCGCTACGCGCGGGGATCGACGAGCGAGACCTTCGCTGGCTCGAAGTCGCGCCGGTTGAACGTCGCGATCGCGATCTCGTGCACGAGCGCCGTCGCAGCGATCATGCTGTCCTTCACCGGCATCGCGTGGCCTCCGGTCCGAAGCTCGGCGACGAGCTGCGCCCAACGCATTCCGGTCGCCGCGTCCCACGGCAGACAACGCAAACGGCGGATGCCCAGGTCGAACCACGCCTCCAAGCGGCTCCGCTTCTGGCTGCGGCGCAGCAGGAGAATGCCGAAGCGGATCTCCCCGAGGATGATCGGGTCGACGACGATTTCGGCTTCGTGCGTTCGAAGCCAAGTCACCACGCGCGCATCGGGCGTGCGCTTCGTCGCCTCGGAGAGCACGTTCGCGTCGACGAGAGTCGTCATAGATCGTCGGTCGACTCCGACTCGATCGGCACGAAGTAGCCCTTCTCGGGACACGAGAGCAGCCAGTCCACGACGCCCTTGCCGTGCGCGGAGGCGATCCGCACGAGCCGATACTCGCCGCGGTCGATGCGCTCGACCTCGAATGCGTCACCCGGCGCGACGTGATCCCGGCGACGGAGCTCCGCCGGGAGGATGATCTGCCCCTTGGTGGAGACGCTGGTGCGCATGGAGGTAAGATGTCGTCTTACACGGCTGGGTGCAAGCGTCTCGAGCGGCCGTGCTCGTCGTTCGTCGCGGTGATCTCGCCAAGCAGGCGCGGCGAGTTCATCCTCGACGTGCTCGGTTGCTTCGAGCAGCTCGGTCGCCGGATGGGCGTCGAGAACAAGACGCTCTATCCGCTCGCCGACGCGGCGGAGTGAGAGATCGCGCGGGCCCCAGGCGCTCCTCGGGCGATCGCCGGCGAGCGCTCCGGCGCAGGCGACCTCGTGTAGCGTCGGGCCGTGCCGCGCTCCTCCATGATCGGCTCGCCGTGTACCGCCGCTGAGTGTCCCGCGACGGGCCCTCTCCGCGTCCTGGATTGCGCGATTGTGTATTTATCCATTCAATGGATACTGCCGTTGCCGCTCGGACCGATCGAGGGCGAGGGGCGAGCACCATGCGGAACGCGACGGGATGTCTGGTTGCGTTCTTGACTCTGGCGCTCGCGGGCTGCGGGCGGAGCGAGGAGCCCAGCGCGCCGAGCGAGACCGGGCAGACGCCGCGCCTCGCGGTGTACGGGGCCCGCGGGCAAGAGGTACTCGCGCGGGACGTGACGCTGACGATGGCTCCGGACGGTGCGGTTCAGCTGACGCGTCCCGTCGGGCACCTGGACGAGGCCGATTCGCCTCTGCCGCTCGGGCTGCTTCAGCTTCCGGGTGGTCCGGGCCTGCTCCCCGGTGCTGCCTCTCTTCCTGCGCCTGGCGCCGTTGCTCCAGGCGTCGCGCCGGACGCAGCGACGCTTCACGAAGAGCTGCGCCTCTCCCCGGACGCGAGCGGCGCGCACGTGCTGCGCCTCGCCGGTCGCGCCCCGCTGATCGTCCGTGAAGAGGGGGCGCATGGCGCGATCGAGCGACTCGAAGGCGCCGCGAGCTATGCACGCGAAGGCGGACGCAGCTACTGGACTCTCGCCGATGGGCATGGCTTCGAGGAATGGCTCGAGCTCGAGGCCGGTCGCGCCTACGCCGATCGGGCGGCGGCGTACTGGCGCGTCGAGGGCGCGCGTCTTCGTGAGGTGAGCGCGACGGGCGGCGTACACGTGCTCGGCGCCGACGGGCAGCCGGTCGCGTACGTCAGCGCGCCTCGAGCGTTCGACGCGGCCGGCGCAGCGGTGCGGGCGCGGCTCGCGGTCGAGGGTGATCGCATCGCGCTCTTCGTCGACGCGAACGGCGCCGCCGTGCTGGTCGATCCAATGTGGGTCGCCACGGGGTCTCTCATCCAGGCGCGCCGTGAGTTTTACCAGGGCAACGGCGCGATGCTCCTGGCCGACGGCCGCGTTCTCATCGCCGGCGGATACAACGATAGCGTGGGCTATCTCGCGTCGGCCGAGACGTACTCGCCGACGACGGGGGTCTGGTCGAGCACGGCCTCCATGGGCGGCATCCGTGCCTACCACGGGACCACCATGCTGCCGTCCGGTCGAGCGCTGGTGTCAGCCGGCAACAACGGGGCCGGCCCGATCGCGACCGCCCAGTTGTACGACCCGACGACGAACACGTGGTCGAGCGCCGCGTCGCTGATTGCTGCCCGTTATTTTCACACGTCGACGCTACTTTCGAGCGGGAACGTGCTCGTGACGGGGGGCTACAATGGTGGCTCCCTGGCCTCCGCCGAGATCTACGACCCGACGACG
>JAYVCF010000194.1:0-11173 GCA_043750095.1 Deltaproteobacteria bacterium | reverse complement strand
CGGCGACCCCGGATGGATGACGCTCGGCCGCGGCCACGAGCGCCTGCTCGAAGCCGCCCGCGTTCTCAGCCTAATCCGGAGATCCGATCAATCATGAGGCCGCTCCCCCCCGCGACGGAATCGAGCCAGGCGCGGTACGTGGCGTGCGTGGCCTCGTCCGCGCGATGCGCGTACACGAGCACGTTCACATCGGGGGCGTCCATCAGCGCGCGCGCCGAGTCGGCGCTTCGTCCGCTTCGAGCGCGGCGTACAGGTCCACGGGTGAGTGATCGACGCGCTTGTGCTTCGCTCCGCCCCCGAACGTCGGGAACACGAACGGCTGCCGTTCCTCACGCGGCGACTCGCGAAGCGCATCGCGCAATGCGCCCTCGACAACGGCACTGAGCGTCGTGCCGTTTCGGGCCGCGAGCGCCTTCGCGCGTCGCAGAACCGCATCCTCGATCACGAGCGTCGTACGCATACGCGTGAGCATATCGATGCGCATCAGCGCGTCAATGCGCACGCGAGGCGTTGCAGAAGCGCATCAGGCTTCGCGCCCGGCCTCGGCTTCGCAGAAGATGGATTATGTAAAGTCGCCTCGCTGAGCGGCTTACTTACGGTCCGAGCCCAGAAACAGGCGCTTCGCGAGCTCGGAGACGTCGACCTGACCGGCGCCCACGAGCGCTTCCACCACGGCGCGACCGAGCCGCGAGATCTCCAGCAGCGAGTTGATTCGCTCGCGCCGAACCGTGTCGGACTCCGGCGTCTCGCGCAGCGCTTCTTCGAACGCGCTGATGGCCTCGACGATCTCCACGAGCTCGCGCTCGCGGAACACACGCGAGACCATCTTCCACACGTTGTTCTCGGCGACGAAGTGCTCCTGTCGATTGCCATCGAGGAACACGCGCCGCACCACACCCCAGCGCTGCAGCTCGTTGAGCGTCATGGAGACCGACCCCACCGAGACCTTGAGCCGCGTCCGCAGCGTGCGCGCCGAGACTGGCTCCGGCGCGAGGTACAGCACCGCCCAGATCCGGCCCATGTTGCGCTTGAAGCCCCAGAACTCGATCAGCCGCCCGAGAGCGTCACTGACGACTCGCTCGGCCGGGGTCAGGCCCCCAGCGCCCGGGGGAGCCGCGGCCATCAGTCGCGGACGCGCTCGATGTAGAAGCCGTCGAAGCCATCGCCGTAGTCGCCCTCGCCCGCGGCGAACACCACGAGACGAACGTTGCGCAGCTGGATCGCGTGAAGGCCCACAGGGAGCACCATCGTCTCGCCCGTGTCTTCCGGCGCGACCTCGACCTGCTCCTCGGTCTGCGTCTCGGTCCCGGCCGCGGCAGCAAGAAGCTCTTCGAGGCTCGCCTCGCCGCTCTCGGCGGCCGCACCATCGTCGACCCTCGCCGTGGACGTCGTCTCCGGGCTCGATTGGCCGGTCTCCTGAGCGACCTCGACGTCGGCCTCTTCGGCCGTCTCGCTCGCCGCGCTCTCCGTGGCGGTGATGGGATCGATGGGCTCCGGAATCACATCGACCGAGTGCGCGCCGGCGGAGGCCTCGCGGATCACGGGCAGGAGCTGGTTCAGCGCCCACTCCATGGCCTGCTGGCGCTGCTGCGGATCCTCGTCGGTGACGAGCGTGCGGTTCTCGAGCTCGTACCAGCGCGAGAAGCCCATGTTCGGCAGCAGCACCTCGACGCGCTCGACGCGGCCGTTCTCCAGCCGGATGCGCAGGAACATCTGCATCTCGCGCTCGATGCGCGTCGCACCCGGAACCGGAATCGCATAGTGCGCGTGATAGTGCTTGAGGCAGTGCGTCGCCGTGCACATCGGCGCGGGCGGCTGGCCGAACGCGGCGGAGAACTCCGGGTTCACGCGCGCGACGGTGGCGATCGGCTGCCCGTAGTTGCGGATGCCGAGGAGCGTGCGGGCCCAGAAGGTGGTCGCCTGCGTGACCCAGAGTCGGCGCTGTTCCGCCTGAGCGGCGGCGTCGACGTGCTGTACCTCTTCGACGTGCGCCTGCTCGACCTCACGGTGCTCTTCGACGTGGCTGACGGCGGCGAGCCGCGCGTGGGCTTGCTCGGCGTAGGTGCCATCGGGATAGAGCGCGAGGTAGTGCTCGAGGCCCGGCTGCGTCGCGTTGCCTGAGAGCCAGATGCCCTGCTCGCGGTCCCCGCGCTGCGTCGCGATCTCGGCAGACCAGTACCCGTTCGGGTATGCGGTCGCGTAACCCGCCATCGCAGCGAGCCGGTCGTCGTCGTTCTGTGCCAGGCGCACGCGCCGATACGACTCGTACTCGTCGTGCGTCGCGAACACCGCGCAGCCCGTCATCGTGAGCACTACCAAGGTCGCAAGCCCACCGCGCATGGTTCGCCTCCCGCGGCCGCCGGCCACGTGGGGTTCAGACGCGCGGCTCGCCTTTCGGCTTTGGGTGAAGCTCGGAGAGCTCATCAGATGCCCCCCGAAGTCAGAGGGGCCGCGCCGCAGAGCGTGTTGCTCTGGCATTCCACGATCATTTCACTGCGCGTGCTGATGCGGCTCGAGTCCGAGAGCGCCGAGATGCAGGCGTCCGCCAGCGGATGGGACGGGGCGCAGCCGGCCGGGAAGTTGAAGCCGTGACAGTCGGTGTCGATGTGGCCGGCGCAGACGTTGTACTGCGTCATGTCGATGCGCCCGGCCGCGAGGTCGCGCGCACACTGGTACGTCTCTTTGTCGGTGCAGAACTGAACGCGATCGACGGTGCCCGCGGAGCCGCCGGGATCGCAGGTGCCGACGTAGCCCGGTGTCGGACCGCCGAGCGCGAGGCCCACGATGACCAGTGCGCCGAGTCGAAGCGTGATTTTCCGCGCCGTCATGGCAGCACCTCGAAGTCCACGGCCACGCCGATCTCGAAGCTGAGCAACGGGTGATAGTCGGTCGCGAAGTACATCGAGAAATCGATCTCGCCGTAGAGGGCCAACCCGGCGAGCGGCTTGACCAAGAGCCCGAGACCAGCCTCCCAGCCCCAGCTGAACTGCTCACCCAGCGAGAGCGGGATGCCGATGCGGCCCGTCGCGTTGATGAAGCGGCCGAGGTCGTCGGGGATGAAGCGGACCATGTAGCTCGGAGCCAGCGAGAGCTGGCCAAACGGGCTCACGCCGTAGAGATCCGTTCCATCACCCGTGAGTGGCGCGGCCAGGCCGAGCACGACGCCGTGCTGGAACATGCCCTCGCCTTCGAAGAAGTAGCCACCGCGCAGCTGCAGATACGACGGCGCCAGGCGATTCTGCACGAGGTTCTCGTACTGGATGATGCGCACCGATCCGCCGGCGCCCAGACTCACGAAGATGCGGCCGTAGCGATGGACGGAAGGCCCGGACTCTTCTTCTTGGTGCTCCTCGCCCCACGCGTATCCGCCGCGCGAGTGCCCGGCTTGCTCCGCGTCGGGCGACTGCGCGGCGGCGAGCGATGAAGACCATGCGGGCGCGACGAGCGCGCACGCGGCGATGAAGCGGAGAACATGGCGAAACACGGCTCGCGACCGTAGAAGAGGCGCGAGAGCCGGTCAAGCGTGAGCACCGTGATATAACGCGCCGCGTGTCGCGGTTCCTCTCGGGCTTCGCGCTCGCTTCGCTGGTCTGGGGAGGCCTCGGGGCGTACCTCGTCATCGAGGCCGGTTACGGGCCTCCGCCCGAAGAATCGGACGACGTGGTCGAGGTCGCCGCGGCCGACGCACCCGTCGAGGACAGCACCGGCACCGCGCGCTCCCGCAGGCCACGGCGTCGTGGATCGCGCGGGGCGAGCGCCGCGACCCCGGACGACGGCATGAGCGTGGCGCGGGCACCGACGGGAGATGCCATCACGGGCGACGACCTCGACCTGGGCGATCTGCGCGTCATCGATGGCGCCGGCTCGGGGGGCGAGGAGCAGCTGACCGGCGCCGAGATCGACCACGCCTTCGACGGCGCGATGCCGCGGATTCGGCGCTGCTTCATCTTGGCTGCGGGTGACCGCGAGATCACGGGCACGCTGACGTTCGGCCTGCGCATCGGCGGCGATGGGCACGTCCACGCGGCGAACTTGTCGGGCCCGGCCGTGCTCACCACGGGTGACTGCGGTGAGTGCCTCCGAACGACTGCACGCGGCATGCAGTTCCCCACCTTCGACGGGCCCGAGATGGTCGCCCGCTATCCTGTGACGCTCGAGTAGTCGATTGCCCAGCGAGCAGAAGATCACGGAACTGGAGGGCCAGGTGGGACCGGCGGCGCCGCGTCGCGAGGCCACGCGCGCCCTTCCCGCGCTGAGCGCCAACGACGCCTGGACCGATCGCGCGATCGTGGCGCTCGCCGCGCTCTTCGCGTTCGGCCGAGCGCTGCCCTTCCCGCTGGTTCGCTCCTGGGACGACGGACGCTTCTTGATCGACGACGAGCTCGTCACGCACCCGAGCTGGTCCGCGCTGCGATCGATCTGGAGCGAGCCGAACTTCGAGGCCTACCACCCGCTCCATCTGATGTCGTACTGGCTCGACGTGCCCTGGCTAGGCGCGGTGGGCTGGTCGGTGCGCGCGACGAGCCTCTTGCTGTTCATCGCCGTCGGCTGCGCGATGCTCGCGTGGCTCCGCGCGCTCGGCATCGGTCGCTTCGCCGCGCTCCTCGCGACGCTCGCGTTCGTCGTGCATCCCGTGCAGGTCGAGCTCGTCGTCTGGGGCACGGGGCGAAAGGACGTGCTGGCCGAGCTCTTCGGGCTGCTCGCGTGGCTCGCGCATCTGCGCTCGACACGGCCCCTCGATCGCGACGCGTGGATCGCGCGCGTCCTCTTCGTCTGTGCGTGTCTGTCCAAGACGAGCGCGGTCACGCTGCCGCTCGCGATGTTCGCGACGGATCTCTGGCTCGCACGGCGAGGAGCCCGCGAGGCCGCGATCTTCCAGGTGCCATCCGCGATCTTGGCGGCGATGCTCGGCTTGCTCACCATCGAGATCTGGAGCGGGCACGAGATGATCCGTCCGGTCGTCGAGGCGCGCGGAACGGTGACGCTCGTCCTCGCGTCGCTCTCGCACGCGGTCGCGACGCTGGTGATGCCCGCGACCGTCGCGCCGATCTATGCGCTCGTCGAGGACGACCCGCCCAGCACGCCGTTCGTGCTGCTCGGACTCGTCGTCGTCGGAGTCCTCGTGGTGATCGCCTGGCGCGAGCGTGCGACGCGCGTCGGACAGCTGCTCGGCGCCGCGATCACGACGTTCCTCGTGCTCTACGCGCCCGTCTCGAACGTGATCCCGACGTACTACGAGTTCCAGGATCGCCACCTCAGCATGCCGCTGCTCGGGCTCGCCCTCGCCCTCGCGGCCGTGCTCGATCGCGATCGGGCGAGCGACGTCGAGCGCAGGCCGACGATGGCAGTGCTGGTGCTCGGCCTCGTCTGCGTGCTCCCGCTCGCGGTGCGCACGATGCAATACGAGATGGTCTGGTCGTCCGACGCGCGCCTCTGGGCTCACGCGACGTCGACGCACCCGCGCGCGTTCTACGCGTGGATGAAGCTCGGGGAGGTGCGCCGCGACGAAGGCCGCTTCGACGGCGCGATCGACGCGTACAGCCGTGCGATCCAGATCCGACCGGGCCAGCAGCTCGCGTACGCCGCGCTCCTGGTGACCCTCGCGCGGCGCGACGAGCGTGACGAAGAGCTCTTGCCGCCGTCTCACGCAGAGGAGCTGGTGAGCATGTACCTGCGCGACGTCGACGACGCCGACGAGCTGAGCTCGGACGCGGGCGATGCGGCGCTCTGGGGCTACCGCTGGGCCGCGCTGTTCTTTCTGTCTCGGCAGCTCGACATCGCGCCGGTGTCCGACGAGCGCCTCGAGCACGCGGCCGATGTGCAGCTGCGCCTCGACCACGAGTGGCTCGCGCGCTTCTACATCGGTCGGATGTCGCATCCACCCCTGATGCCCCGGATGCGGCGCTTCTGGGACCAAGAGCGCGAGCGGCTGGGGATCACGGCGCCCGCGGACCCTGCGCCTCCCTGAACACTCGGGCAGGCTGAGGGCTTGTGTCTCGCGAACCTTTCCATTACCCCGTTGTCTAGAGGCTCGTGGCAGTCGCAAATCCCCAACCTTCGAGCACCACGCTCCCTCATGGGGGCCAGGACGAAGTCGATCCGGAGCTCTTGGCGCTCCCCGCGCCGCCTCCGGGGCGGCGCTTCGCGACCATGGCGCTCATGGCGCTGGTCGTCGTGGTGGCCTTCGCGCTCGTCGCCTCACTCCGGAGCGATCTGACCTTCTTCTTCGTGCGTGACGCCGTCCGCGATCTGGGCGACGTGACCACGGTCGCGGCCTCTTCGCTGACGCCCAACACGCTCGTCACGGTCGAAGGCACTCCGCTCAGCGCGGGCGCGGTGCGCTACCGACGCGTGCTGACGGGCGACTCGTACGTCGTGTTCCCGCTCGCGGGGCAGCGAACGGTGTTCGTACACTTGAGCGAAGAGGCCGCTGCGTCTCCGCGAACGACCTACAGCGGGCGGCTCGTGCGCTTCGCCGATCTCGGTGGACGTCTCTCGTCGGTGCGCGAGTACCTCGCCTCGACGATGGACATGCCCGTCACGAGCGACTCGTACGTTCTGCTCGTCGACGAGACGCCGGCCTCGTGCTGGTGGGCCGTCGGCCTCGCCATCCTCGCCGCGCTCTTCGTGCTCCTGGACCTGATGCTCATCGTGCGCTGGTTTCGCCCCGTCGATCCAGCCGCCACGTGACGTCGGGGTTTTGCTGACGCGCGCGCACGGCGCACCTGTATGATCGCCGACCGTGAGGCGCTCCGTCCCGTCGCTCGATCAGGTCGCGCGTGCGCTCTTGGTGCACGGGGCGCGCGACGCTGCGGTGGATCTGATGGAGGCGGTCGTTGCGCGCGGCGGTGAAGAGAGGCCGCGCTGTCAGGCGCTGCTCGCGGCGGTGCGCGCCCGTCCCGGAGATCGCGTCAGCGGCACGCCCATCGCGCTCGACGCGGGTCTGGTGGAAGCGCTGGCAGCACAGGGCCGGCTGATCGAGGCCTGGGCCGTGACCCGTGGTGCGCGCGTCGAGCACAGCGCCGCAGGCGTGGAGATCGCGCACGCGCTCTCGCTCGTGATGGAGCCGGGCGGCCTCGCAGAGCCCTGGCTCACGCGCTGGACGAGCATCGTGATCGCGGGAGACCTCGCCGACATCGCGGCCATCGAGCGCGAAGTGATCGCCGGACACCCGGTGCCCGCCGCGATGCTGGAACGGATGCGCGTCGCCTGGCGCTTGCTCAAGGGCTTCTGGTCGGCGGCCGCGAACGAGAGCTCGCCGCGCGGCGGCCTCGAGCCGGAGCTGCGCGCCAAGGTCGCGGCGCGCATCGCGGTCCACGATCTGCCGGGTGCACTCTCCCTGCTCCGGGCCGCCGCGGAGGCATCGCCTGCCGCCCTCCCCGTCGCGATGGCGCTCGCACGGCTCTTGTCCGCGGCCGAGCGCGCGATCGACGAAGAGTCGCCCAGCAAGAACAGCACGGTTCCGCTCGAGGGTGCGGGGCTCGCGCTCTTGCAGCTGCGCATGGGCAACTTCCAGGACGCCGAGCGTCTCCTGCGCGCGGTCGTCGTGAAGCAGCCGGCCGATCACATCGCCCGCGACCGCCTCTCCGACGTGCTCGTGCTGCGTCGCGCGATCGAGGACGTCGGCGGCGAAGACGAGCACGAGCCGCTCGAGCTCGCCAAGACGCCTGCGCCCGACTGGTTGAACAAGCGCGGACCGCGCGCGAGCGTCGAGGGCTGGGCCGCCCCGCAGAAAGCGGCGTCGCGATCGCCGATGACGAGCTGGGACGACGACGAAGAAGGATCGACCTCCGTCATTCGCCCTGACGAAGAGGCCGAGCTCCACGTGAAGGCAGGCCATCCGGAGCGCGCCATCCCGCTCTACGAGACGCTCGTGCAGCGCTTTCCCGACAAGCCGCGCTTCCAGACGCGACTTCGCGAGCTCCGCGGTCTGGTCGCAGCGGCGCGCGCGCCCAGGTCGTTCGCCGCCGAGACGAGCGACACGGATCGCCCCGGGCCCCCGCCGAGAGACGGTGGCGAGTTCGTCCTCGACGATCCGACCTCGGTGGAGCAATGGCGCGCCCCCGCACCCGCCGCCGCGGCGAGGACGAGCTCCAGCACCACGGCGGTCGTCGTCGTCCCCGTTCGTCCCATCGTTCGTATTCGCTGAGATCGCAAGCATGGCCGACCCGCCCGACAAGCCGAAGATCGACAAGCCCCGCCCGCCGGGCGCCGAGCGCGCCGACTCGACGATGGAGGTCGCGCTCGACGAGGTCGTCGACGAGCGGGAGGGCACGGCACCCCGCACGCGCGCGAACGACAGCCTCGACGTGATGCTGAGCGATCTCGAGGGCGACGTCGCGACGGGCGGCAAGCGTCGCGACCCGAGCGTTCCACGACCACCGAGCGCGTCGTCCACGGGCCAGATCGTCGCGCCCGGCGCCCGTCGATCGGTCCCGCCGCCTTCGCCCGTCGCGCGCGCGGGGCAATCTGCTCGACCGCCCAAGCCGGCGATCCCGGGTCCACCCGCCGCTCCGCGCGCGGCGCCGCCTCCGCGGGCTCCTGCTCCGCCGTCCATGCGCGAGCCGCTCCGAGCCCGAGCGGCGTTGCCCGATCCCGCTTCCGGTTCCGTCGCCGGCTCCGTGGCCGCGCCAGCTACCGGTTCGGTTCGCGCGGCAGCTCCGCGCGCCCCCGAAGCCGGCGTCGACGCGTGGGAGCGCGAGCTGCTCGAGCTGACCGACCCGCTTCGTCGCGCGCGCCTGCACTTCGAGATCGCCCGCCAGCACGAGCTCGCGACGGGCGACTTTCGCAAGGCGAGCCAGCACTACCTCGAGGCGCTCGCGAAGATGCCCGAGCACGTTCCGAGCTTGCAGGGAGCACGCCGCGCGCTCCTCACGCAGAAGGCCTACAAGGAAGCTCTCCCGCTCTTCGACGCGGAAGCGCGCATCACGCGCGATCCCAAGCGCCGCGCTGCGCTGCACGTCGCGAAGGGACGCCTGCTCGAGGATCTGCTGGGACAGAAGCTCGAGGCGCGCGCGCAGTACGCCATCGCGCTCGATCTCGATCGCGGTGATCGCTCCGCGCTGCGCGCCATCGAGCAGTCGGATCTCGAGTCCTCGGCCTGGCCCGAGCTGGCCCGCACCTACGAGAAAGCGGCGAACGCGGCGTCGGGCGACCCGCGTCATCGCGCCGCCCTCGTCGCCATGCGCGCGCGCATCGTCGAGGTGCGGCAGAAGGACATCGACGGCGCGATCGAGCTCTTCCAGACCGCGCTGCGCCTCGATCCCGACGCCGCGTTCGCGCTCGAGGCGCTCGAGCGACTGCTCCATGGCCAGAAGCGCTGGCGCGATCTCGCCGCGCTCCTCGAGCGCAAGGTCGTGCGCGCCGCGGATGCATCGACCCGCGCGATGGCGCTGCACCGAATCGCGCATCTCTCGGCGGAGCGCCTGGGAAATCGCGACGAGGCGATCACCGCGCTCGAGCGCGCCGCGATCGAGGCCCCTCACGAGCCGGTGGTCCTCGAGGATCTGGCGCGGCTCTACGACGCGGCAGGTCGTCACGAGCCTCTCTCGCGCGTTCTCGAGACGCTCGCATCGCTGCCCTCGGCGTCGCGATTCGATCGCGTGTCGCTGCTCCATCGGATCGGCACGCTTCGCGAGGACAAGCTCGACGACCTCGACGGAGCCGTGACCGCGTACGAGCAAGTGCTCGCGGTCGATGCGCTGCACCTGCCCACGCTCCAAGCGCTGACGCGGATCTACGAGGCGCGACAGGACTACTCTTCTCTCTTGCGCATCCTCGCCGCCGAGGCCGAGGCGAGCCCCGACCCGCGACGCCGAGCGGCGGCGCACGCGCGCATGGCCGACCTCTTCGAGAACACGCAGCAGGCGCCTGAAGCGGCGATCGATCATCACGCGCGCGCGCTCACGCTGGTGCCGAGCTACGCGCCCTCGTTCAAGGCGCTCACGCGCCTGTTCGCGATGCTGCACAAGTGGCGCGAGCTCACGCTGCTCTACGCGCGTGCGGCCGACGGCGCGACGGGCGAGACCGCGATCGCCTACCTCATGAAGCTCGGCGGCGTGTACGAGGACGCGCTCGACGAGCCCGCGCAGGCCCTCGCTGCGTATCAGCGCATCGTCGCCATCGACGGCAAGCACCTCGGCGCCATCCACGCGATGCAGCGCGCCGCCGAGCGCGCGAAGCGTCCCGTCGAGCTGGTGGACGCGCTCGAGCGCGAGGCCGCGCTCAGCCGAGACCCGCGCGCGACGATCGGGATCGTGCATCGCGCGGGTGAGGTCCTCGACGAGATGGCGGGAGACCGCGAGGGTGCGATCGCGCGCTATCGCCGCGTGCTCGTCATCGATCCCACCTACGCGCCCGCGCTGACGAGCCTCGGGCGGCTGCTCTCGCGCGCCGGGCGCTGGGAGGAACTGCTCGATCTCTACAAGCGCGAGCTCGAGATCGCGAAGGAGCCGGACACGATCGTCGGTCTGCGCTTGAAGATGGGCGAGATCTGCGAGGAGCGGACGGGGCGCGACGACGAGGCGCTCGTTCACTATCGCGCCGCGACCGACGCGGATCCGAAGAACGTCCGCGCGCTTCGCATGCTCGCACGCAAGCTGCGCGATCGCGGCGCGTGGGAGGAACTGGTCCGCGTGCTCGAGCGCGAGCTCGTCGCCCTCGATCCGCCCAAAGCGCCGAAGGCCGACGCGCAAGTCGCAGCGCCTTCGTCGGCTCCGGCCGCTCCCGGCAATCCCATCGCGCGGGCGCGTGCGGCGCATCGCGCGGCCGAGGTGCGCGAGGAGCGGCTGAACGAGTCCGGCAAGGCGCTCGCGCTCTACGAGGCCGCGCGCGATGCGGATCCCACGTATCGCCCCGCGATCGACGCCATCGCGCGACTGCGCGCGGCGGACGGCTCGTATCGCAAGCTGCTCGACGAGCTCGATCGCGAAGCGAAGGCCGCGACCGACGACGCCGCCGCGATCACGGCGCTCCTGCGTGCGTGTGAGATCGCGACCGACCACGTCGGCGATCCCAAGCGCGCGCTCGTGTTCGCCGAGGAAGCGCTCGCGCGGGATCCCGCGAACCTCGCGTCGCTCCTGGTCGCCGAGCCGCTCTTTCGTCGCGCGGCGTCCTTCGATGCGCTGGCGAGCGTGCTGGCCGCGCTGGCGCGCGTTCACGTGGAGCCCGAGGC
>JAYVCF010000193.1:0-28520 GCA_043750095.1 Deltaproteobacteria bacterium | reverse complement strand
CCTTCCGGAATGCGCTCTTGCCGCGGACCGATCCCCGGTGAGCCTTCGGCCGCGAGCACGAACGCGGAATGCTCGCGCGGAAGTCGGAGCTCGACGTCGTCGCCTGCGTCGAGTCGCAGCGTCGCGAGCACGGGCTGGGTCGCGCGCGGCGTGACGGGACCGCGTGCTCCGAGCAGCTCGCCCGCGATGACGCGCAGCACGCCGCCGCGATCGAGCGCGACCTCGCCCATGCGCTCGGCGCCGAGCTCTTGGTACCCGGGTGCGCTCCACTTGTCGGCGCGCGGGAGGTTCACCCAGAGCTGAAAGCCCCAGAGCTCCGGGCTCTCGGCGGGCTCGGGCATCTCGCTGTGCACGATGCCGCTTCCGGCCGTCATCCACTGCGCGCCACCAGGGACGACCACGCCGCCTCCACCGCGGCTGTCGCGATGCCGAAAGCGACCGGCGAGCATGATCGAGACGGTCTCGAAGCCGCGATGCGGATGGCTGGGAAACCCGCGCTCGTAGTCGGCGGGGTTGCTCGAGTGGATCTCGTCGAGCAGCACGAACGGATCGAGCGTCTCGAGCGCGGCCTCCTGGAGATGGCGCGTGAGCGAGACGCCGGCGCCATCCACCGAGTGATGCGCGCCGATCAGGCGCTCGATCCCACGCGACACGAGGGAGCGCCGACCGCTCGCGCGCAGATGCGTAGTCTCCGACGCGCACCCGAGTGCGCCCAGGGACAGTGTCGCCGTCGCGCCCACGAGTAGGTTGCGTCGTCCGATGCGCGTCACGAGCCCGAACTGTAAGGCCAGAACGTCGCGTTCGCATCCCCACGCAGCGCAGGGAAGTTGACGAGAGGCCGATCTGTCCGCACGTTTTAGGAGTGAACACTGCCCGTCGCTTCGGACTGCGCGCCCTCTTGCTGGGCCTCGCGGTCGTCGCGGTCGGAATCGTCGCGCATGTGCCCTCGCGACCCGCGGTCGCGCAAGAGACGCCGATGGTGATCGCGGCGCTCGACGAGGTGCCCTCGGCATCGCTGATGACGGTCGAGCCGACTCCAGTCGACGCCTCGCCGGCGCCGATCGTCTGGCCCATCGACGAGCGCGGCCATCCGATCTACGGGCTCGACGTCGCGATCGAAGATCCGAGTGGCTCCGCGCTGCACGCGTTTCATGAGTCGCTTCGTCGTGCTGCGACGGGCGCGGGCCAGTCGCGCATCGTCTTCTACGGCGCATCGCACGTCGCGGCCGACATCTATACCGGCGCGGTTCGGCATCTGCTCCAGGGGCACTTCGGTGATGCGGGGCACGGCTTCGTGCTGCCGGTCGAGCCATGGCCGAGCTATCGCGCGCAGGACATCGACATCACGTCGAACTATCGACGCTGGGACATCCTGCGCGTTCACGTCGGGCAGACCGAGCCGCAGCTCTACGGCGTGATGGGTGTGACGCTCACCACCGAAGAGCCGCATGCGTGGGGCCGCATCGACACCGAGGAACAACCGGCGAGCCGCTTCGAGCTCTGGTACGCGGAGCGTCCCGATGGCGGCACGATCGACGTGCTCGTCGACGGTCACCTCGATCGCCGCCTCAACACGCGCTCGGATCGCCCGACGGCCGCCTACGCGGTCATCACCACCGAAGATCGGCCGCATACCTTCGAGGTGCGCACGCGCGGCGATGGCGCGGTCACGATCTACGGCGCGACCGTCGAGCGCGAGCGTCCGGGCGTGATCGTCGACACGATGGGCATCAACGGTGCGCGCGCCGCAGCGCAGCTTCTCTGGAACACCGAGCTCCAGGCCGAGCAGCTGCGCCGCCGCATGCCCGATCTCGTGGTGCTCGCTTACGGGACGAACGAGAGCGGCGACGACGATCAACCGATCGCCGACTACGAGACCGCGCTGCGGGCCGTGCTCGCTCGTACACAGACCGCGGTCCCCGGCGCATCGTGCCTCCTCGTCGGACCTTCGGATCGCCCGATCGTGCATCGAGACGGGTCGTTCGAGCCTCGGCCGCGGACCGCGGAGGTCGTCGAGGCCCAGCGTCGAGTGGCCCGCGACTACGGCTGCGGATTTTTCGACATGGTCGCGTTCGGCGGCGGACCGCTCCACATGATGGAATGGGCGTCGGCCGACCCGGCCTGGGCTCAGTCGGACCACATTCACTACACGGCGCGCGGGTACGCTCGGCTCGGCGAGGTCATGGCCAACGCCCTGGTCGCCGGGTACGATGGGCCCCTGGCTCTTTAGCCCGCGCGGTTCCTCTTCACCCGCGGCCACGCTGGGCGTATCCTGCAGATGCCGCCTCGGTTCCACCTGGACGAGGCCACGGAGTACACCAATGCAACGACGGACGTTCTTCGGGATCGTGGGTGCAGGTGCCGTGGCGGCGCTGCCGGTCTCCGCTCTGGTACGACCGAGCCTCTCCCCTCGCGGCCATAGTGAGCGGGCGGTGAGCCGGGTCCCGAGCTTGGACTTCCTCTTGGCACCGCTGCTCGGACGCTCGCTCGCGGGCGGCTTTCGCGTCGCCTCGGTGTCGGACATCGAGCGTGGTTCCGTGACGATCACGCTCGCGCGGCACGACGGTGCGCGCTCGTTGGTGCAGGTCTTCCGCCGCTCCCCGGTCTCGACGGGGCTGGCGACGACGCGCTTGCTCGACCTCCGCTGGATGAACGGTGGCAACGGTGACCGCGCGACGCACGAGGCCGGTGGCGTCGCCGTCATGACCCTCGCCTCGCGTCTTCGCCGAATCGAGGCGGCCACGCTTCGAGCGGGCCTCATGGCGGAGCAGCGCGCGTCGCTGCGCTCACTCCACACGCACGAACAGCGGACGACCTTCCACGGCGGCTTCGAAGGCGCGTCGGAGTTGGCATGAGCTCGGACATGGCGTCTTCGACGCCTCTCGTCGGGACCGAGTCGGCTCCTGCCGAGAACGCCGACTTCGAGTACGAGCTCTCGGAACGGCAGATCCGGTTCGTGATCGACGAGCAGATCTACCCGCGCGACGCGATCTTCGGCGCGGTCTACATCTTCATCGATCGCTGCTACGTGTTCCTCGATCGGGCGGGCGATCAGAAGGTGTCGGTTCGACTGCGCACGAAAGCCGCGGCGACCGAGGCGGATCTCGAAGCGCTCGCGGGAGAGCTCGCGAACGAGCTCTTGAATCAGGTGCTGCGCCTGCGCGTCGGCGAGTCCACGGCGCGGATTCGCGAGTACTACATGGCCCGCGCGTTCTTCGCGTCGGACGGCAAGAGCACGATCGATCAGCTGCTCGCCGAGCTCGACGCCGAGGAGATGGCCGAGGCGCCGCTCGAGGTGGCCGTGCCCTGGGAGAAGAAGGGTCCCCCTGCGGGCCGAGAGACGCAGAAGTCGGTCGAGGAGAAGCCATAGTGGCCGACACGCGTCCGGCCGTTTCGCCTCCGCCCGTGTCGGAGCCTCAGCAGATCACCTTCCATCGGTCGCTCTATGCGCCGGAGGCAGTAGAGGAAGCCGTGCGCGCGTTCGCCGACCTCGCGAAGGTCAACGTGCTCAAGAACGCCGAGGACACGCTGGTGGTGATCGAGCACGCGCATCCGAGCGTGAGCGCGATCATCGCCGACGAGCTCGCCAACTTCGCGCTCTCGGAGACGGTTGCGCGCTCACGTGAGGTGACCCAGTGACGACTGCTACCCCGACGAAGTCCCCGGCCGTCAAGCGCACGGTGAGCGCGCGGCGCTTGCCGCTCGTCGTCGACAAGCTCGCATTCTTTCGCTGGGGCGAGGTCGCGGGCCGGATGATCGTGACGAACGACGCTGGGCAGTGGCACCTGCTCGACAAGCCTGCGTTCGAGCAGCTGCTCGCCGGGCAGATCGTCGAAGGCCATCCCGAGCACGCCGCGCTGCGGGCGAAAGGGTTCCTCCGCGACGGGCTCGACATCGACGATCTCGCCTCGCGCGTGCGCCGCAAGAAGGCCTTCCTCAGCTACGGACCGCACCTCCACATCGTCATCACGACGCTGCGCTGCAACCAGAGCTGCAAGTACTGCCACGCCTCGCGCACCGACATGGATCGCGTCGACACGGACATGTCCCTCGCGACGGCCAAGAAGGTCGTCGACCTCGCGATGCAGTCGACGTCGCCCACGATCAACTTCGAGTTCCAGGGCGGCGAGCCCACGGCGAACTTCGACGCCATCAAGTTCGTCGTGGAGTACAGCCGTGAGAGGAACAAGTACGAGAAGAAAGAGCTCGTGCACTCGCTCGTCACGAACATGACGTTCATGACCGAGGAGAAGGCCGAGTGGCTGATCGCGAACGAGGTGCTCATCTGCACGTCGCTCGACGGCCCTTCGCACGTGCACGACTGGAACCGCGCCTGGAAGCAGTCGCTCGACAACATGCCCCCCGGCAAAGATCCGGGGAAGGCGGGCGCGTACGCCACCGTCCGGCAATGGATCGCGTACTTCAACCGTCGCTACATCGAGCTCGGGCGCGATCCGCAGCTCTGGCACGTCGATGCGCTGATGACGACGACCAAGAAGACGCTCGAGCACTTCAAGGAGGTCGTCGATCTCTACGCCGAGCTCGGCATGCACACGATCCATCTGCGCCCGCTGAATCCGTACGGGTTCGCGCTCGCGACCTGGAAGGCCATCGGCTACACGACGCTCGAGTACCTCGACTTCTACGCCAAGGCGCTCGACTACATCATCTCGCTCAACCTCGAGAAGAACATCACCATCGTCGAAGGGACGTCGTCCACGTTCCTCGCGAAGATCCTCACCGCGGATGACCCGAACTTCGTGGACATCCGATCGCCTTGTGGCGCGGGAACGGGCCAGGTGGCCTACAACTACGATGGGAAGCTGTTCACGTGCGACGAGGGGCGCATGACCTCGGCCATGGGGAACGATCTCTTTCAGATCGGCGACGTCGGGACCACGACGTACCCGGAGATGATCCAGCACCCCACGGTGCGAGCCATGGCGGTCGCCTCGCTCCAGGACTCGCTGCCGGGCTGCAACACGTGCTGGAACAAGCCCTTCTGTGGTGTGTGTCCCATGCACAACTACATGAAGAGCGGCGACATTTTTGGGCAACGCCCCAACTCGCCCAAGTGCAAAGAGCACTACACCATCGCGTCGCTGCTCTTCGAACGACTGGCCAACGATCCCAGCGGCGAGATCGAAGCGATGTTCCGTCGCTGGATCCTGACGCGGCCGCGCGAACAGGGTCAGAGCTGCGCAGTCTGAGCGCGGTCGCGGGGCGTTCGGCCCGACCTCTACCTCGACCTCTATCCCCGACCTCTATCCCCGACCTCGGTGCCCGTGCTAGAAGTTAAGGAGCGACCATGGCCGAAGGCGAAAAAAGGGACGACAACGGGACCCCGGATGCGAGCGCGGGGCTCGTCCAGCTCGGGCGCAGGCCAGAAGGCGCCGCTCCTCCCGTTCTGCCTCAGCGTCGGCGCTCGCCCGCGTTGTTCATGCAGCCTCGCGAGATCGAGCAGGCGACTCGGCCCGACCGGACGACGGACCTGTTGATCGCCGCCGATGATCTGCTCGCCGACCCTGCGAGCCGCGGTCTGATCCTCGCGCAGCACTGCTCGCACGCATCGCATGGCTCGCACGGCTCGCACGGCAGCCACGGCAGCCACGGCTCGCACGGCTCGCACGGCTCGCACGGCTCGCACGGATCGCACGGATCGCACGGCAGCCACGGCCAGTGGTGATCAACGCGCCCTCGTCGGCTCGTGCCTCGGCCACGACGCGAGAGCGTCGGGCTGGATGATCCGTGGCCGACATGGTCGGCACATCGCTGCTCGTGCTCACCGTCACGCGTGAGTGCAATCTCCGCTGCACCTACTGTCCGACCGCGAAGGACGGTTGGCCCTCGCTGAGCGAAGCGGACGCGCTGCGTTCGCTCGATCTCTTCGCGCGGCCTCCGCACGAAGGGGGCTTCGGCGGCGGTGCGGTGAAGATCTTCGGCGGTGAGCCGTTGCTCGTTCCACACGTGGTGCGCGCCGCGATCGCGCATGCGGAGACGCTCGAGGCCGTGCGCTCGATCCAGCTCTCCACCAACGGATTGATGCTCGATGACGCGTGGCTCGATTTCCTGGGCGAGCATCCGAAGGCGATCCTGCAGATCTCCATGGATGGTCGCCCCGAGGATCACCGGCGCCATCGGCGCTCGTTGCCTCGCGTCGGCGACACCTACGACCGCGTGGTGTCGATGAGGTCGCGGCTCACCACGATGCCGCGCGTGGTGGTGACGCAGACCATCCCGCCCGCGACGGCGGCCGCGGCCGCGGAGAACTTCGAGCACCTCCTCGGCCTCGGGTTCCGCCGCTTCAACTTCCTGCCCGGCTACTACATCCCGTGGACCGAAGAGCAGCTCGCCGCACTCGATCGGTCGTTCCAGGCGATGGCCGCGCGCATCGAGGCGATGTGGGCGTCGGGTGAGCGGATCTACATCCGCAACCTCACGACGCGGGCGCCGACGCCCTTCTTCAACACGGGCTTCGTCGTCGATGCGGACCGCGCGATTCATCCGTCGAACGTCGGGCTCTCGGGTGCGCTCGAAGAGCTGCTCGACGAGACGCGCTGCGGGGATCTCGATGCGCCACCGACGTTGGACGAGCTCGAGCAGAAGCAGCGCGAGGTGAACGCATTGCTCGAGCGCGCACTGCCGGCGCGCGTGTGGAGCTCGACGCTCGCTGCGGATGCGGCGCTGACGCGTTTCTGTCGACGCCTCTTGCCGCGCTGGATCGAGTCGCGTCGCGCTTCCCTGGCAGGGCCGCGCGGAAAACGGAGCGCGGCATGAGTGGTATTTCTCTGCCGGTGCTCGGTCAGACCGCGAGCGAGCCGAGCGCGACGCCCTGGATCGGCCCCAACGGCCGTGTGATGGAGCGGCTCGAGCTGCACCTCACCTATACCTGCCCGGAGCGCTGCTCGTTCTGTTCCGAAGATCACCGCATGACCGCCTACAAGCCGTACGCGGTGACGTGGGCGCGCGTCGCCACGGTGCTGCGCCAGCAGGCATCGCGCGGCGTGAAGAACGTTCACTTCACCGGCGGCGAGCCGACGATCCATCCACAGTTCATCGAGGTGCTCGCACTGGCGAAGAAGCTGGGCATGCGGACCTCGATCGGGACGATCGGGACGATGATCGCGCGCCGAGATTTCGCCGAGCGCGCCATGCCTTACCTCGACGAGGCGTTGTTCTCGCTCCACGGCCCCGACGCGGCCATCCACGACGCCATGGCCGGACGTGAGGGCAGCTTCGAGCAAGTGTGCGCGGCGATCACCCACGCGCGCGAGCTGCGGAAAGACTTCCACGCCTACGTGAACACGGTGGTGACCCAGGAGAACGTCGAGGCACTGCCCGACACGGCGGCGCTCGCCGATGCCCTGGGCGCCGAGCTGATCGTGATCTCGAACTGCACGCCGGAAGGAAAGGGCCTCGACGCCTACGAGCGGCTGGCCGTGCCTCTCGAGACCCTGGCACGCGTGCTTCCGCTTGTTCCGGCGCGGGCCCCGCGCGCGGTGGTACGCTTCTTCGGTACCCCCATGTGTCTTCTGGGCGATCACGCGTTTCTCTCGAACGATCTCCATTGGGATCCGCGCGTCACCGTCGAGTGGGGCAGCGCGCCTGGCAAGGTCGTGTTCGATGGCCTGTACTCGTGGGCGCCCGATCGAAAGCGCGTTCACACGGACGAGTGCAAGCGCTGCTCTCTGAACGACGTGTGCATGGGCGTCTTCGATCGCTACGCCGAGCTCTTCCCGACGGACGCGCTGCACGCGCGACACAAGGATGGTGGACGGTGAATTGCCTGAAGGCGGGTCGAGTGTGAGCGCGGACGGCGACGCCCCCGCGCTGGCCTCCTCGGCTCTGGCGCCGAACCTCAACCAGGTGAGCAGTACATACCGCGATCTCCGCAAGAACGTGGAGATCAACGTCGGCAAGGTCTGCAACAACAAGTGCGTCTTCTGCCTCGACGGGATGCCGACGAAGGAAGAGCTCGCGTTCATCGACTTCGACGTGATGAAGCGCGAGCTCGAGCGCTGGCGCGCCGAAGGGCACCTCTCGGTCGGCTTCCTCGGCGGCGAGCCGACGACGTATCTGAAGATCGTCGAGTCGGTGGCCTACGCGAAAGAGCTCGGGTACACGCGGATCGCGCTCGCGACCAACGCGATGATGCTCCGCCGGATGGAGTTCACCGACAAGCTCCTCGCAGCGGGCCTCACGCGCACGACCATCTCGATGCACGGTCACACCAAGCAGCTCGAGGACGAGTTGGTCATGGTGCCCGGTGCGTACGAGAAAAAGTGCCAGGCGATCCGAAATCTGCTCTTGCGAAAGAGCGAAGGGCACCTCGCAGACGGCGTCTCGGTGAACATCGTCCTCAACGCGAAGAACGGTCCTCATCTCCTTCCGATGATGAAGTTCTTCTTCGACACGATGGGCCTCGACGACCTTCGCGTGAACTTCGTGCGCCCCGAGGGCTATGCGGAGGGCAACGCCGATCTGGTCCCGACCTACACCGCGATCGTCCCCTTGCTCACCAAGGCGATCCTCTTGAACGAGTTCCACTTCAAGAAGACGTTCACCTTCGGAGGTTTTCCGCTCTGCGTGCTCCCCGAGGAGCTGCTCCGCAGCAAGCACCTCTTGGCGAAGTACTGCGGGGACATCTTCCGCGACCTCTCCACCGACTGCTCGATCCGCGCGGAGAGCGAGTATGGCGTGGCGTCGTTGGAAGGCGGGCGCGCGCGCTTCAACTGGCAGGACCGCAAGCGCTACGACCTCAAGCATCACATGGACGCGTGCTCGCGCTGTGCGCTCACGGACGTCTGCGAAGGTGTCTGGCGCGGCTATCTCGACATCTACGGAGACGCAGAGTTCGCACCGCTGGTCTGGGAGAAGGACGCCGCACACCGGCGCGATCCGCGCGCGAACGCCGCGCCGTCCCCGAAGGCGAGCGCGAAGCGCGGTACTGCGAAGATTCGCCTCGTCGTGCTCGATCGCGAGTGAGGCCCATTGCCTGAAGGCCGGTCGTGACGGTGCTGCGCGTCGTGTTCGTGGGCCTCGATCTCGAGTGCGACCTCCCGATCGGGGAACGCATCCTCGACGCGGCCCAGCGCGTCGGCGCACCCGTGGGCAGCCGCTGCCGCGGGGTCTGCGCCTGCTCCACGTGCCACGTCTACGTCACGGGCGGCACCGAGCACCTGAGCGCCGCCGAGGACGACGAGCGCGACGTGATCGAGCTGGCTTGCGAGGAGCCACGCCCCGAGAGCCGACTCGGCTGCCAGGCGCGGGCGTCGAGCGCGGGCCGCGCCGATGTCGCGATCTCGGAAGAGAGCTTTCGAGCGTGGCTCGAGCTCGCGACGCCGGACGAGCGCGAGCGCGCGGTCCGGCGCTGGGCCGCACGCCCCAAGACCGACCTGACGGTTAAGGTCCGCGGGTGACGCTGAGGCTGAAGGCCGCCTGCCCGCACGTCGTCGGCGTGCTGTTGCGCGTGACCTGGATGTACGCGGTGGTGGGCCAGGTGACGTTCGCCGCGGTGTAGCCAGAGGGCCCGTTGGGCAGGGTGTCGTTGAACTGGAACGACGTGATCCCGGGCGCGCCCGAGTTCGCCGCATCGCCGGACGCGGTGCACGAATAGGTGGAGCTCGTGCAGTTGCTGAACACGGCGATGCTGAAGTCGGCCGTGGGGCTGACGCTGATGGTCGGCGTGCCTCCGCGCCCGCCCACCCCGCCATTGGGCGTGAACGTGACCAAGAACCACGAGCTCCCGCCTGGCGCGAGGGCCGCGTTCGCCGCCGCGGAGCCGCCGACCGCGAGCGATCCGAGCGAGTGAGCCGACAAGCATGACTGGCCGCCGCCCGTGAGGTCGCACTCGCAGCCGTTGCTCAGCGTCGCGTCGTAGTCCCAGTAGCCCGCGGTGCAGCCCATGCTGGCGATCGCGCATCCGGTCGCGCCGTTGCACACCTGCGTGTCGACGTGGGTGCGGCTCGGACAGAGCAACGCACCGCCGTCGTCGACGGTCCCGTTGCAGTTGTTGTCCACACCGTCGCAGACTTCGGGCTGTGAGGTTCCAGCCGTGCACATCTGCGGCAGACCGCCGATGCAGGCTTGAACGGTGGCCGTGCACGCGCCCGAGCCGCAGGTGCGCGTGCCGGCGGTCGCGTCGAGGTTGTCGCACGTGCCGGCCGTGCTCGCGACGCAGGTGCCGCCGTGCGGTGTCTGGCAGGTATCGTTGCAGTCGATCTGCACGGCGCCTTGCGGCTCGAGCGGGCAGAGCATCGCGGCGGTTCGGCAGCGGCCGGCGCCATCGCACGTCGCGGCCGAATCGCTGACGGGTTGCCGCGAGTAGCAGATGTCGTTTCCGCTGAAGCCCGTGTAGAAGTTCGTGCACGTCATGCCCGGGCACTCGCCCGCCGGGTCACCGCCGGCCATGATCGGCATGCACATGCCCTCGGTGCCGACCAGGTTGCACGCCTGGCACGTGCCGCTGCAGGCGCTCGTGCAGCAGACGCCGTCGACGCACGAGAGGCCGGCCATGCAGTCCTGGGGGCGCCCGCAGGGTCCGCCCGGCGGGAGATCCGGGAGGCAGAACCCGACCGAGCAGTGGGCGGCCGCGATGCAGTCGGTGTCACCGATGCAGCTCGTGGGGCAGCTCCGTGCGGTCTGCGGATCGGTGCCGCTGCAGACGATGGGGTTGTACGTCCCGCAGTCATGCGCGGTGATCGACGCGTTGCACGCGGTGTCGTCGTCGATCCCGCTCATCGCGCTGCACGTGTTGCTGACGCAGGTCACGACGCCGTGGTGACCCTGGCAGTTCGTCGGGTCGTCACAGACGCGGGTGAGCGTACCGCCGGCTGGGCAGTCCGCCGTCGTGGCGCAGCATGCGCCCGAGCCACAGCAGAAGCCGTTGTCGCAGTGCGCCGAGGTGCAGTCGCTGTCCTCGTTGCACACGCCGCCGTTCGAGACGTCGAGGACGCACGCGGCCGCATCGCAGTGGGCCGTGAGGATACAGAACATGTCGTCGTCGGTGCCCGCCGGTGCGCACATCGTCGCGCACGTGGTCCCCATCGCGCGGCCGTCGTGGCAGGTATAGAGCGCGCAGTCGGAGGTCGTCCCGCTCGTGCAAGACGCGAGTTGACACATCGCGCCGACGATCGCGGAGTAGGTGCCGTCACCGTCGGCCGAGCAGCGACCGCTCATGCAGTCGTTGGGATCCTCGTCGACGTGCGCGTTGCAGTTCGTGTCGATGCCATCGCAGATCTCGTCTCGACCCGGATGAATGTCGGGGCGAACGTCGTTGCAGTCCGCGCCCATGCAGCCGACGCCGACGCCGTACATGTCGTGGTCTTCGTCGACGCAGCAGGGTCCGCCGACGGGCGCGCAGATGTTCGCGTGGACGCCGGTTCCCGTCGCATCGAAGATGCACGTGAAGCCGCGCGGACAGGACGGGAACTCGCTGTCGCAGCCCGGCAGGCACGCGCGTCCGCCCGTGACGAGCATGGCGCAATACGACGTCGGGTTGCAGTCGAGGTCGCTCATGCACGCCTCGCACGTGCCTACGATCGTGTGCGGGCCCGTGTCGAAGCCGGTGTCGCCGGGGTTCGCGTCGTGCCCGCCAGCGTCCATCGCGTTCGTGTCAGGCCCGGTGTCGCGCACGCCCGTGTCGCCCACGCCGGAGTCCATCGTCCCGGTGTCGCGGTGCGGGCCGCCCGTGGTGTTGCCGTCCGCGCATCCGACGCTCACTGCGCCGAATCCACAAATCACGACCGCGAGCACCGCGCCGCGCCCGAACAGACTGCGTTCACCCATCGATGTCCTCCGATGCAGCGGGATGGTCGTGGCCATCGTACCGCGATCGGCGCGCGATTCCGAGACCTCTGCGAAGAGGCCGCTGGTGTGCTGCCGAAGGGCCGATTCCGTCAGGGAGCGCAAGCGGCAGCGTTCAGCCAGCCGTTCGCGCAGCACTCGTCGTGATCCTCGTAGCCCAGGGCGCACAGACGTCGATGGTCGGCGTCGGTGAGTGCAACCTCTCGGCCAGCGACGGCGCCCTCGGCCGCGCGCACGCGTGCGGCGGCGGTGGCCGCAACGAGTGCTTCGACCACGTCGTGGTCACTCGCCGCCAGATCGTGGCGCTCGCTCACGTCGAGATCGACGCGATAGAGCTCGTGCTCCGCGAGGTGGCGCGGGTTGCCCGGGTTCGCCGTGATCAGCTTCAGCTCGTCGGTCCCGCGCCGCTCGCGCACGGCCTCGAGGATGTTTCCCTCGTGGCTCTCTTCCGCGTAGAGGTGGTCGCTGCCTTCGAAGAGGTCGCCGCCCTGGATGCCGTCGGGGATCGCGACGTGCTCTTCGCGAAGAAGCGTCGGGAGGATGTCGATGCTCTGGACCCAGTGGCGCACGGTCGTCCCCGCGCGGCGTCCGCTCGGCAGGCGCACGAAGAGCGGCACGTGGATCTGCTCGTCGTAGAGCGTGGTGCCATGCCAGAAGCCGCCGTGCTCGCAGAGCTCCTCGCCGTGGTCGGCGGTGACCACGATCGTGGTGGTGTCGTAGAGGCCTCGCCGTCGGAGGTCGGCGATGAGCGTGCCGAACTGCTGATCCCAGTAGGTGATCTCTCCGTCGTAGAGCTCGGTGAGCATTTCGGCCTCGTCGGGTGAGGGAGCCGGATGCGCGGCGCGCCCATAGGCGGTGCCGTCGTACGGATGACGGAAATAGGGATCGTGCGGATCCATGTAGCCGACGAAGAGCATCCAAGGTCGAGCGTTGGGCTCTCTGCCGGAGGACACGGTGTCGAGGAACGAGCCGATGTGTCGGTTCACGACCTCTGCGTCTTGGTACGCGGTGCCGGGCGAGACGCCGAGGGCCGCGTCGCGCACGCCCTCGATCTGCTGCCGGAGAAACTGGACGAGCAGGAGCTTGGCGGCCGTGTCGTCTGCGCCGAGCACGAAGTCCGGTGAGAGGTACTCGTAGTCGTCGAACCCTTGCTGGAAGTTGTAATAGGGGCCCACGTTGTAGTTCGTGACGATCCCGTGGGTCGCGTAGCCGCCGCCCGCGAACGCTTCGGCCATCGTGGTGACGTCGTCGGGGAGCGACTCGCTCTTGGCCATCGTCGCGTGGCTCGACGGGTAGCGCCCCGTCATGATCGAAGCGAAGCTCGGGCGCGTCCAGCTCGCGTTGGCGAACGCCTGCTCGAAGCGGATCGAGTCACTCGCGAACGCGTCGAGGTTCGGCGTCGTGCCCGCGGCATAGCCGTAGCTGGGCAGGTGATCGGCGCGGAGCGTGTCGACGACGATGACGATGACGTTGCCTGCGCCCGCGGGGGCGGCGGCGCCGTGCACCACGTGCGGGTCGTTGGTCGTCGGCTCGCCCACCGCGAGCGTGGTGGGCACGAGCACGGCGAGCACCAGCATGACGATCGCGGGCGTGCCGATGGGACGCAGCACGAACTTCACGCGCTTCGCGACGAAGCGCAGCACCACGAACATCAGCAAGTAGACGAGCGCGGCTCCGACCGCGCAGGCGAGCAGCACGACCACGCCGCGAAGCGAGCGCCATGCGAGCTCCTCGTGGAAGACGTCGCGCCGGATGCGGAACGCCGTGAGCCCGAAGCCGATCGCAGCGCAGAGCATGGCGATCATGCGCGACCACGCATCGGTCTCCGGCACCGCCTCGCGCTTCATCCGTCGGCCTGCCCAGGCGAGGCCGAAGCCCAACGACCCGCCCACGGCACCGCAGAAGAGCGCATACGCGATCGCGCCGTACGCCATGACCCAAGGACCTGCGCGCCCCGCGGCGGCGTCGACCACGACGGCGCCCTCGACCAGACCGACGAACAGCCCCGCGAGCATGCCTGCACCGAGGCCGATCTCGGTGCCGCGTCGCACGTTCGGCCAGGCGCTCTCGGGCGCGAGCGGGATCGCGGCGAGGGCGGGCTGCTCGCGATCGGGGTCGTCGACGACGATGCCGGGCGCATATCCAGTGCGGCGCGCGAGCCAGATCGGAGCGCCCAGCATCGAGACGCACATCTCGACGGCGAAGCCCAGCGTGGGAATGAGCACGGCGACCGCCATCGGTACGCCGATCGCGGGCGACGCATAGAGCGCGACGGCCGTCATCTCGCGCAGGCCGATGCCGTTGATCGACGCCGGCACCATCGTCGCGAGGATCTGGAGCGCCGAGCCGAAGAACACCTCGCCCGCGCCCACCTGCGTCGCGCCGAGCGCTTGCGCCGCGCAGACGTAGATCAAGAAGTGCGTGGTGTGCACGCCGACCGCGCAGACGAGCGCGAGCAGCACGAGCCGGCTCTTGCCGCGGTAGGCCTGCATCGCATCGACGAAGGTCTGCACGCGCGCGCGGATCTTGATCGGGAGCCGAGTGGCGATCGTCCCGAACAGGCCGGGGCGCGCGAGGAAGAGGACGCCGGCCGCCAGGATCGCACCGAAGGCGAGGTTCACGAGCAGCACGCCGTCGGTGCCGATGAAGCGCGCGCCGAAGAACGAGCCGATCATCACCACGGATCCGAACGCGAGCTGCCCCACGATCGTCTCGACGCCGATCGCGGCCGTCGCGCGCGCGAACTTTCCGGTGTGCGTCCCGACCTCGTAGATGCGCCAGCCGCCGAAGCCGGTGAACCCGCCTGGCGTGACCGCGCCGAAGAAGCGGCCGATGAGGAGCGAGCCGATCAAGAAGCGCCAGCTGGCGTGGATGCCCTGGCCGATCAGGAGCGCGCGGTAGCGAACGACGTTGCAGGCGACGCCGAAGACGTGAACGGCCAGGGCCGCGGCGAGCCACTGCCAGCGCACGGACGCGAGTGCAGCCCCGAGCCCCGCGGCGCCTTGCTGCGCGAGCACCACGCGCACGATCCACGCGAGCATCAGGATGCTCAGCGTCGCCTTCACACCGATCCAGACCCACCGGCGCGAGCTGCCGCGCGAGGTTGCCGGCGCGGCGGGCGGAGGCTCGCTCGCGGGGCCTGCGATCGGGTTCTCGAGCTCGTCGGGCATGGTGGCGTTGGACATGGCCCCGACCTCTCTCCGAGGCGGGGCAGGGGGTCAACTTCGCGGCAAGTGGGGGAGCCCCCAACGCGAAAGCGTGTCTGTAGTAGAACGCGCGGAGATGTCGACGATCGTCCCGGCGAACGGTCTTCTGCGCCGCTCGGACGGAGCGTTCGTGCTGCTGGTCTGGGCGCTCGCGACGGCGGTGAACGTCGGCAAGGCCGCGCACATCGACGACGCGGCGCACCTGGCGATCGCCGAGCACATCCTCACGAGCCCGCTCCATCCGATGCGAGGGACGGTGTTCTGGGGTGCGCACCCCGCGCCGATCCACGCGCTGAATCAGCCACACCTCTTCTTCTATGTGCTCGCGGCCGCGCTGGCCGTGTCGGGCGGATCGCTGATCGTCGCGCACATCGCGCTCGCGTTGGCGATCCTGCCGGGCCTGTTCGCGTTCCATGCCCTCGCCGCGCACCTCTTCGGCGACGACGCGCAGACCAAGACGCGGCTCGCCACGGCGCTCGTCTTTCTCGGTCCGGGCTTTCTCCCGGGCCAGAACCTGATGTGCGATGCGCCGCTCGTCTCGCTCGTCTGCGTCGCGCTCTGGGCGCTCGTCACGGCGGATGGGGACCGCGCGCGCTCACGCCTCGCGATCGCAGGTGTCGCGCTCGGGCTCGCGTGTCTCGTGAAGTACACGGCCATCGCGCTCCTGCCGCTCTTCGTGATCGACGCGTGGCTCGCGCGTGACGGCAAGCGCCTCTTGCCGCTCGCGATCGCATCCTCGTTCCTCGCCGCGTACGGCGCGTTCAACGTGTTCGACTACGGCGGCGTGCACGTCCTCGAGCGGCAGCCGGGTGGCGTGGGCGACTTCGGCTTGCTCGCGCGGGCAGGCGTGACGTTCGCTCGCGCGGCGCTCTTCGTTCTCACGCTGGGATCGATCGCGTTCGCGCCCTGGGTGCTCTCGATCTCGCGGCGCGCGCGCGTGATCCTCGCGAGCGCGTGGGTCGTCCTCGTGGTCGCGACGCGCATCGTGGCGAGCTTCGGTCCGATGGAGATGCGCGACGAGCCCTGGGCCGTGACGCTGCTGCGCGCTGCGTTCTTCGTCGCGGGCGGCCTCGCCATCTCGAGCACTGCGCGTGCGCTCGATCGCCGCGATCGAACCGACGTGCTGCTCGGGGCCGCGATGGTGCTCGTGACGGTGTTCGTGGTGGTGCTCTCGCCTTTCGTCGCCGTTCGACACGCGCTTCTCGTCCTGCCACCGCTGACGCTGCTCGTGCTTCGTCGTAGCGCGGTCGGAGCCACGCGCGCGATCGGCGTCGGCGCGCTCGCCACGCTGATCGGGCTCACGGTCGCCATGACCGATCGCGTCCACGCCGGTGTCTACCGTGAAGCCGGGCAACGCTACCGTGAACGGGGTGCCACTTCGGCCCGCACTTGGTTCATCGGACACTGGGGCTGGCAGTGGTACGCCGAGCACGCAGGGCTCGCCGCGTACGATCCAGGTGTCTCGGTCTTGAGCCCCGGCGACACTCTCGTCCGTCCGAGGCTCGTGGATGGGCAGCCCATCGATCCGCGCGACGAGGCATGCCTCGCCCCGCTCGAGGCGTGGACGGTGCCGGCAGGTGCGAGCGCGATCGCGCGCACGATCACGTCACGCCAGGGCTACTACGCGGTCTGGCAAGGGTTGCCCTACGGACCGAGCGACGAGCCGCTCGAGATCTTCACGACGTACCGTGTAACGTGCTTCGCAGTCGAGCCCACCGAGTGAGCAAGTTTCTTCTCGGTTCCCGCTGACTTCCGGCCGTACTCGGGTGGCACGCAACGTGTTATCCACTGCCCTAGAAAAGAAGAAAACGCGGCGACCTACATGCGTCGTGCTAAGGCTCGGCCGCTCGACCTTTCTTTTCTTCGGCGACCCGTCGTCGTCGGCACTTCCTTCGAGGCCATGGCAAGCGAATGACCGAGATGCGGCGTCTGAGCATCATCATCCCGTCGTACAACGCTTGCGCGCTGCTTCGACGCACGCTGCGCACGTTGGCCGTGGCGGCGCCCGATGCCGAAGTGATCGTCGTCGACGGCGCCTCCCACGATGGGTCGCCCGAGATGGTTCGCGCGGAGTTTCCGAGCGCCATCCTCCTCGAGCTACAGAACCACGGCTTCGGGCACTCGACCAACCGCGGACTCGAGGCGGCCACCGGCGAGTTCCTGCTGCTCTGCAACTCGGACCTGTTCGTGAGCCGCAGCGCGCTCGAGACGATGCAGGCGCGCCTCGCCAGCGACAAGCTCTTGGCCGGCGTCGGCCCGCTCCTCCTCAACGAGGACGGCTCGCGCCAGCACGTGTTCGGCGCCTTCTACTTGCCGAACTGGCTGCCCATCAAGACGCCTACGCGCGTGCCGCTCGTATCGGGCGCGTGCCTGATGACGCGTCGCGACGTGCTGCAGGCGATCGGCGCGCTCGACGAGAACTTCTTCCTCTACAACGAGGAGTGGGACTGGTGCGCGCGCGCGCTTCGCGCTGGCTACCACCTCGAGCTCGTCCCGGAAGAGGTCGTGCACGTCGGTGGTGGCTCGACCTCGCGGAGCCCCGAGCTCCGGCTCGAGGCGCAGCGCGGATTCCTCTACCTCGCGCAGAAGCACGCGCCCGCCGTGGTGCTGCAGGGGCTGCGTCGCGCGATGCAGTTCGAGGGCTTCTGCTACAAGCGCATGGACCCTCGCCCGCGGCATCGCGCGATGTGGGCGCAGCTCGAGTCGCTCTCCGAGCGCGAGGCCTACCTCGAGAGCCCGTTCCAGCTCTCGGGCCGCGGCGATCTGCCCGCGCAGGCGATGCACTGGCACGGAGAGACCGCGAACGGCGAGCGCGAGCCCGTCACGGGCCGTCACTCGATCCCGCGCATCGAGGCGCATCGAGTCGAGTCGCAGCGCGTCGAGGCGCAGCGCGCCGACGACGAGGCCGCTCGGGTGGAAGCGCCCGCCAAAGACGGAGTGCGTCGGATCGATCGCTCGCGCGTCGTGCCGCTTCGCGCGCCCAAGCTCGCGCGCGCCGGTAGCTGAAGGCGACCTCGCGGTCGAGAGAGGCGGCCGTGACCGAGGCGTCCAGCGATCTCGACCGGAGTGCCCGGCGCGCCGGGCCGACACAATTGTGTCGCGTCCGCTTCGCGGACGACTCCGGCCGCGATCCGCCTTCGAGCGCGGCTGCGCGCGTGCTTCGCGTGCTGCTGCTCGTCGCGGGTATCGCGGGCGTCGCCATCCTGGTCGTCGACACCGGGCCCGAGCGCGTCTGGAGCACGCTCGTCGCGGGCGCATGGATGCTGTTTCTCGTGATGGTGTTCGACGCCGGCTACTTCGTCTGCGAGGCGCTCGCGCATCGCGCCGTGCTCGGAGACGGCGCCAAGGCGATCCCGGCGCGCGTCTTCGTGCGCGCCACCATGCTCGTGTACGTCGTCGCGTCGCTGGTTCCGCTCGGTCGTGCTGGCGCCGAGGTCGCGCGCGCGACGGCGTTCGCGACCTTCGTCGGCAATGGCCGCGCGACGGCGGCGGGCGCGAACGTGCAGGTCGCGGCCTTCGTCGGCAACACGTTCATCTCCACGCTCTGTTTCGCGGCCTGCGTCGCCGTGATCGGGCCGACGCATCCGTTGACGCTGCTCTTGGCGGTGAACGGGCTCGGCACGCTGCTCCTCGCTGCGCTGACCTGGGCGCTCGTGCGTCACAGCGCGCTCGGGATCGCGATCGCCTCGCGCTGGCCCAAGCTCGCCGCGCGCTTCGAGGGGCTCGGTGAGGGACTGCGCGCGACCCCGACCGAGCTCCGGCGCGCGGTCACGTTCACGTGCCTCGCGCGCGTGGTGCAGATCGGCATGTACGCCGGCCTGCTCGTCGCGGTGGGCCTTCATCCAACGATCCTCGCGACGCTGCTCGCGCTGGGCGTGCACCTCGTCGGTGCGGGCTTGGGCGACGTGGTCCCCAACCAAGTCGGCGTGCTCGAAGGCGCGTATCGCGTGTTCGCCGACGCCCTCTCGCTCGGGGACGACCCGGCCCGCGCGATCTCCATCGCGCTCTTCGCCCGCGTCTCGCAGATCGGGGTCGCCGCGCTCTCGATGACGGCCCTCACGCTCTCGGGCGGAATCTCCCCCAAGCTCCGGGGTTGATCCGTCGTCCACCCTGCGTACGCTTCTGCTCATGACGTCGGTATCTCGTCATCTCGCGCTCGCGGCCCTCGCGGTCCTTCCGCTGATGGCCTCGTCCGCGCGCGCCCAAGAGATGAGCGACCGCGCGATCGATCGCTGCACGCGCGCCGCCGTGCGCATCCAAGTCGAGACGCCGGGCGGCACCTCGATCGGCTCGGGCAGCATCATCGACGCCGACGGCTACGTACTGACGAACTTCCACGTGGTGGGTCACGTGCGTCATGGCGAGCACGGCGGGCCGGGCACGTTCTACGACGCCGAGCACATCCAGATCGCCACCGTCACCTCCGCGCGCGACACCGCCACCACGCGCTACATCGGCCGCGTGGTGCGCGGCGACGTGCGCCTCGACCTCGCGCTCGTTCGCATCGTGTCGAACGCGGATGGAACGCCGATCGCCGATGGCACCGTGTTCCCGACCGTCGCGATGGCAGGGACCGACGCGCTCCAGCCCGGCGCGAGCCTCTGGGCCTTCGGCTTCCCGCTCGGTGTGCACACCATCAACGTCACCGGCGGCCACATGACCGGCTTTCAGATGAGCTCCCCGGCCATGGGCGCCGGCGCGCAGCTCGTCTCGTGGATCCGCACCGATGCGGAGTTCAACCCGGGCAACTCCGGCGGCATGCTCGTCGATCGACAAGGACACCTCGTCGCCGTTCCCACGGCCGTCGTATCGAGCGGCGAAACGCTCGAGCCGATCGAGCTCGCGCGCCCTGTCGAGCGCATGCCCGATGCGTGGCGCGCGGCGCTCGAGCACGGGCCGATCGACGACGTCGTGGTGACGGGGATCAGCGAGCTCACGACGGGGACCGAGCTGGTCGATCACGCGGTCGGCGATAGCGGCGGGTTGGATGCGGCCGAGGTCTTCTACTATCGCGTCCCCGTGGATCGCCCGGGCACGATCACCGTGACGCCCTCGATCCCTCTCGGCTTGATCGGTCCGAGCGGTGACATCGGTCGCGAGGGTCGCGGGACGATCCAGCTCTACCCGCAGGACCCCACGTCGCTCACGCTCGCGGTGCTCGTCGAGCGCGCCGCGGACGGCGCGCCCGTGGACTTCCACCTCCGCTTCGATCCGACGACCGCGCCTGCGCCACCGGCCTACCCACCTGCGTACGCGATGGGACGCTCACCTTCTTATCCTCCGGGGTATGGGGGCGGCGGGCCCTCGCCGTATCCGCCTGGCTATGGCGCGCGTCCGCCACCGCCGACCGTCGCCGGGCCGCCCGTTGCGGTCCACGGGCGCGTGATCGAGGCGAGCACGGGTGCGCCCGTGGTGTCGGCGAGCGTGATGATCGCGCGTCCGGGCGCCGACCTCGCGTCGATGCTCGCGCTCGTCTCGATCGGCCGCATGTCGCAGGCGCAGCTCCTCGGTCAGCTCGTCGCCACGGCGCAGACGGACGCCGATGGCTACTACACGCTCGCGGGCGTGCCGCGGGGTCGCTTCGGCGGTGCCGCGGTGCTCACGGGGTATGCGCCCGCGATGATCACGGTGACGATCGGCCCCGCGGATCCGAGCCTGATCGAGGCGCTGCCGATCCAGCTGAGCCACTGATTCCGCCGTCTCGCCGCTCGTGCTCGGCCCCCTTCCTCTGCTAGATCGGCGGCCATGTCGAAGACGCGCGATCTGCTGGTGCTCGTTCTTGCGGGGCTGATGGGATGCGGCGGGGGTGGCGCGACCGAGACCCCGCACACCGTGCCGCCGCCGGTCACGGACACCTCGGGTGGTGATGCGACGAGCGACGCAGACCCCACGCCGCTGCGCTTGCCCACGGACGTGACGCCGACGCGCTACGCGCTGACGATCGCCATGGATCCCGCGCAGACGGTGTTCACCGGCGTCGCCGAGATCGACGTGCGCCTCGAGCATCGTCAGTCGCGCATCTGGATCCACGGGCAGCACCTCACGGTCACCGAGATCGTCGCGAGCGAGCCGGGCCACGATCCGATCACGGGTGAGTGGCGCAGCGTCGACGACGAAGAGGGCATCGCGCGCATCACCCTCGCGCGGCCGCTCGGTCCGGGAAACGTGCGCCTGCGCATTCGCTACACGGCGCCCTTCGACGAGACGCTCGAGGGCCTCTATCGCGTCGACGTCGGCGACGATCACTACGCGTTCACGCAGTTCGAGTCGGTCGCAGCGCGCAAGGCCTTCCCCTGCTTCGACGAGCCGCGCTTCAAGACGCCTTACGACGTGACGCTCGTGGTCCCGGAGGAGCTCGGTGCGTTCGCGAACACGCGCATGATCGAAGAGGGCACGGCCAGCAACGGCATGCAGAGCATGCGCTTCGCCACCACCGAGGCGCTGCCGACGTACCTTATCGCCTGGGCGGTCGGTCCGCTCGACGTCGTCGAAGGAACGATCCCTGCGTCCTCCGTTCGTACGACGCCGATCGCTCTGCGCGGCCTCGCGCCGCGCGGTCGCGGGCCCGAGATGGCGTTCGCGATGGAGCACACCCCGGCCATCGTGCAGGCGCTCGAGGAGTGGTTCGGCATCGCGTATCCCTTCGACAAGCTCGACATCGTGGCCGTGCCCGACTTCGCGGCGGGCGCGATGGAGAACGCGGGCCTCGTCACGTTCCGCGACTCGCTCCTCCTCCTGTCCGCCGATCCACCCGTCGCGCAGCAACGCGCGTTCGGCTTCGTGATGGCGCACGAGCTCGCGCACCAGTGGTTCGGCGACCTCGTGACCATGGCGTGGTGGGACGATCTCTGGCTCAACGAGGCCTTCGCGAGCTGGATGGAGACCGTGATCGTGCAGCGCGTGTTCCCCGAGTTCCACGCGGAGCTCACGGAGCTCACCACCGAGATCGAGGGCTTCGAAGCCGACTCGCTCGCGAGCGCGCGTCAGATTCGTCAGCCGATCGAGACGCGTCACGACATCTCGAACGCGTTCGATGCGATCACGTACTCCAAGGGCGCGAGCGTCATCATGACGATCCAGCACTGGCTGGGCGCCGAAGCGTTCCAGCATGGGATTCACGAGTACCTGACGGCGCATGCGCACGGCAGCGCGACGACGGCCGATCTCGTGACGGCCCTGTCCGCCGCGAGCGGTCGTGAGGTCGGCCCCGTGCTCGACGCGTTCACACTGCGACCTGGGATTCCTCTGCTCGCGACGACGGTGACGTGCACCGAGGGTCAGCCGACGTCGGTGAGCTTCGCGCAGAGCCGCTACGTGCCGGTCGGATCGCACGCCGACGCGGCGGTGACGTGGCCGGTCCCGCTCTGCATTCGTTACGGGGTGACCGGCGCGGGCGCGCATCCGACGACGACGGCGCAGACGGCGTGCGGTCTCGTCACCGCGGAGGCGCCCAGCATCACGCTCGAAGGCAACGCATGCCCTGCGTGGGTGCTCCCGAACGCGGACGGCGCGTCGTATGCGCGCTTCACGCTCCCCGACGAGTGGCTCGCGCACCTCGCCGAGGCGATGAGCGCGCGCGTTCCGCGTGGAGGCACGGCGCTCTTGACCGATCGCGACCGCATGACGATCGCCGACTCGGTCGTCGCGGGCTTCCAGGCGGGTCGCATTCCCTTCGCGTCGGCGATCGCCACGCTCGCGCCGCTCGCGAGCTCGACCAATCGCTTCGTCGCGACCGCGCCGACGGGCTTGCTCGCGTTCGCGCACGACTATCTGCTCGAGGCGTCCGATGAGGCCGCGTTCGATCGCTACGCGAGCGAGCTCTATCGCACGCAGGTTCGCACGCTGGGCTGGGCGCCGCGGGCTCACGTCACGGAGGATGGCGACACGCGCTTGCTTCGCGCCTCGATCCTGACGTTCCTCGCGCTCGATGCGCGCGACGCGACGGTGCGCCGCGAGGCGACGCGTCGAGGGCAAGCGTACGTTGCTGGCGGGACGATCCACGCCGACGCGGTCCCCACCGATCTCGCCGAGATGGCGCTGACCGTCGCCGCGCAAGAGGGCGACGCCGCGTTCTTCGACACGCTCGCGGCGTTCCTCGCCACGAGCGAAGACGCGGTCGTGCGCAGCAACGTGCTCCGCGCGCTCGCCAACGTGGACGACGACGCGCTCCGTCCGCGCGCGCTCGCTCTCGCGCTCGATGAGCACCTCCGCGTGAACGAGGTCTTCCGCCCGCTCGGCGGCCAGTTCGGCGATCCGGCCGGGCGCGACGCGGCGTGGACCTGGCTCCAGGCCAACTACGCCACGCTGCGCGAGCGCATGGGCCCCGAGTACGCCGGCTATCTCCCGCTCGTGACGGCGGGGTTCTGCTCGCACGCGCAGGCCGAGGCCGTGCGGACGTTCTTCGCACCGCGCATGGCCGAGACCAGCGGCGGGCCGCGAAACCTCGACGGGGCCGTCGAAGAAATCGAGCTCTGTGCGGCGCGCGCCGACGCCCAACGCGAGAGCGCCCGCACCTTCTTCCGCGCCCGCCATTAGCGTGCGCAGTGTTTCCCCGAGGGCCTGAGCGGCCCTCGCCCCGTGCCGAGTCAATCGGCCACGGGGCCCCACTCCCCTCCGTCTCGTCGCGACGCTCCTCGCGGGTCTGCTCCATCGCGCTCGTCCTTCTTTCGCACCTCCTGAGAGCGTGCTAATCGAGCCATCGTTTCCTGCATGAATCGTCGTCTCGCTGCCGTTCTCGCGCTCTCGACCCTCGGGTCGATCGCGCTCGCATGTTCGGGCGAGTCGACGGGCTCGGGAACGGGCGGCTCAGGGGACGGGCCGCGGGTGCATGGGCTCACCGAGGAGCAGGCCGCCCAGACGCTCGCGAAGATCGGCGACCACACGATCACCGTGGGCGAGTTCGCCGAGGAGATCGCCAACAAGGGCCCCTTCCTGCGCACTCGCTACAACAGTCCCGAGCGTCGTCGTGAGCTGCTCGACCAGCTGGTGCGCTTCGAGCTGCTCGCGCAGGAGGCCGACGCGCGTGGCTTCGACGACGCCCCCGAGGTGCAGCGCACGCAGAAGCAGATCCTGATTCGGCGCTTCCTCAAGCAAGAGTACGAAGACCGCATTCAGGTCACCGACATCACCGACGAGCAGGTGCGCGCGTACTACGAGGCGCATCCGACCGAGTTCCATCAGCCGGAGCAGGTCCGCATCAGCCACATCGTGTTCGCGCGCGAGTCCGACGCCACGCGCGTCCTGCGTCAGATCCAGGCGAGCCCAACCGACGTGCGCTTGTTCCGCCAGCTCGCCGAGCAGTTCGACACCGATCCCGCGACACACGATCGCTTCGGCGACGTGGGCTTCTTCTCGCGGCCCGAGGAGCACCGCTCGGACGAGCCCGAAGTGCCCGCCGAGGTCGCGACGGCAGCGTTCGCGATGGAGACGATCGGCGCCGTGTTCCCGACCGTCGTGCACACGACGCGCGGCTACGAGATCCTCAAGCTCACCGGTCGGCGCGCGGCGCTGGCTCGCTCGCTCGAAGAGTCGTCGCGTCCCATTCGCAATCGGCTCTGGCGCGAGCGACGCGAGAGCGAGATCGAGGCGCTGGTCGTGCGGCTCACGGCCGAGGCCGACGTCGAGGAGCACCTCGACCTGCTCGATCAGATTCACATCGACGTGCCCGCGGGCAGCGTGCCGACGGTGCCGGAAGCGCCGCTGACGATCCCCGATGCGCCGCCGCACGCCCCGGGAGCTCCGTGATGCGCGCCCGCGTCGCCATGTTGCTCGCGCTCCTCGCCTCCGGCTTCACCCTGCCACTCGCGGTCTCGCATGGACGTGCCGACGTGATCGAGCGCGTGGTCGCGGTCGTGAACGACGACGCGATCTTCCTGTCGGAGCTGCGCACCAAGGCCGCGCCCTACATGTCGCGCGCGATGGGTGCGCCCACCGAAGCGCAGCGCATGCAGGCGATCCAGCAGATCTACCAGCAGGTGCTCGATCACCTCATCGATCAGCACCTGGTCGAGCAGGCGGCGGTCGAAGAAGAGATCATCGTCACCGACGCCGACGTCGACACCGCGATCGCCAACGTGCGCGAGCAATCGGGCCTCGCCGAAGACGAGTTCTGGGACGCCGTCGCGGAGCAGGGCTTCGGAACGCAGGCCGACTATCGCGCCGACATCCGCTCGCAGCTCGTGCACTTCCGGCTGCTGAACGCGCGGATGGGCAGCCGCGTGAACATCACCGAAGAAGATGTGCAGCAGCACTACGACGAGCTCGTCGCCCAGGCGCGTCGCCAGTCGCGCTTCGACGCCGC
Organism: Deltaproteobacteria bacterium; assembly: GCA_043750095.1. Taxonomy (GTDB): domain Bacteria; phylum Myxococcota_A; class Polyangia; order Polyangiales; family Sandaracinaceae; genus JBBSAT01. The sequence continues at coordinate 3,209 of JAYVCF010000193.1, read as the reverse complement.
GCAGATCCTGTTTCCGATCGCGCCGGGCGCATCGGCGGCGGAGATCAATCGTGCGCGCCATGCCGCCGAGTCACTGCGCGACCACATCCGAGACCCGAGCGACTTCGAAGCCGCGATGCCCGACCACGGCGGCCGCGAGCTCCACAACCTCGCCCAGGGCACGCTCGACGCCGAGCTCGAGGACACGCTGATGCACCTCGAAGAGGGCGAGGTCAGCCCCGTCGTCCGCGCCACCCGCGGCTTCTTCGTTTTTCTCCTCCGCGCGCGCCGCTACGAGTCGGACTCGGTCCCCGTCTACGACACCGTGCGCATGGAGATCTACAACCAGATGCGGCAAGAGGCGATGCAGCATCAGGAGACGGCGCTCATGGAAGAGCTGCGCCGTCAGGCCGCGATCGTGCGCCTGCTCGACGAGTAGGTGTCTACAACAGCGGGCGGAACTTCAGCGGCTTCTGCACGTTCTTCACGGCCGCCTCACGCTCTTCGCCGAACTCGTCGTTCTTGCCCAGCGCTTCCACGAACGCGTCCATGCAGAGGATCTCGCCGCCCTTGGCCTGGCCCTGGAGGCGCGCGGTGTTGTTCATGCCGGCCGAGAAGCCCGTGAAGTCCGCGTCGGGGCCGAACGTGCCGACGAAGAGCGGCGCGTAGTTCAGGCCGGTCGCGACGTCGACGGGCTCGCCCACCAATTCGGGCAGCGCTTCGTGCGCCGAGAGTGAGCGGGTGAACTCGCGGATCTGCCTCGCGGCGCTCGCCGCCCGTCGGCAGAGCTCGTCGGGCGCTTCCTCGAAGAAGGGCGGGCCCCAGATCCCGATGACGCAGTCGCCGACCATCTTGTCGAACACGCCGCCGGTCTCCCAGAGGATCTCCACCACGCGCGCGCTCCACGTGTCGACCAATCGTCCGATCGCTTCGGGGTGCACGAGCACCTGCTCGGACAAGCGCGTGAAGCCGCTGATGTCGGCGAACATGACTGCGCAGGTCTTGAGCCGCGGCGAGAGGTACTTCTCGGTGTAGTCCTCTTCGTGGAGCAGGCGTTCGCAGATGTTCTTCGGAAAACCCGTGCTGAGGCCCTTCCACTCGCGGTTGAAGTCCACGATGCGCTGCCGCAGCGAGTCGGCGAAGCGATCGAGGAGGTCGCGGTCGAAGGTGTTGAACTCGCCGCGGTGGCTCGTGACGATCACGCGCCCGATCACCCGCGACGTTCGCACGCCCGTGATCATCACCTCCTCGCGGAAGCGGCGGATCCCGAAGCGCTCGCGCACGTCTTCGTCGTCGCCGGTCATCAGGCGGAACGAGTGGCTCCGCATGAAGGCGTCGACGTCCGCGTCCGAGGTGATGCCCGCGCGGATGCTGGAGTCGTGCAGCAGCTCGCGGTTCTTCAAGATCTTGTAGCGGAGCGAGGCACCCGAGAGATCGTCTTCGTGGCGGAACACGAGGATCATGTCCTCGAACGGGATGTTGTCGCGCAGGACGTCGAGCGCGCGCGAGAGGCCCGAGTCGAGCACGGGATCGCGCAGCGCTTCGCTCATGGCCGCGGTGAGCACGGTCTTCTTCCGAGCGACGGCGATCGACGCGAGGTGGTTGTCGATCTCCTCGGCGAACGTGTGGAGCAAGCCCAAGAGGCGCTCGCGCTCGGACTCGTCCGTGACGACGGGTACGAAGATCGCGACGGCGCCGAAGGGCTCTCCCGCCACGTCCAGGCCCTGCGCGACCAGCGTTCCGCGCACGCTCCCCGCCAGCATCACCTCGCGCACGAGAGGATCGGTTTCGTCCACCGCCGCGCAGATCGCGTCCGCCGTGATGGGCAGCTGCGCGTCCTCGCCCGTCGCGTGCACGAAGTCGTGGAGCGCCAGCGACTCGTCGTACGTGCGCATGAACGCGAGGGTCGCGCCCGTGTGCGCGCAGAGCGCCGGGAGCACGAGGCGCAGCGTGTGATCCACAGGGAGTCGATCGCGGATCGCCGTCTCTGCGAGGTCGTCGACCTCGTCGTTCAGCGCCCAGCGCTCCTTCAGGATCCCGACCTCGCGCTCGAGCTCGGCGATTCGCTTCCTGAGATCCTCGGGCGATTGGGCTTCGGTCATCGGCACCGCGATACTAACCCGTCCGTTCTGCCGCGGGCGTGGCGCGTTCGGACATTGGCACAGCTCGGTCGAGCGTCGTTCCGGAATTGGTCCCTGGCGGCATGGGAGGCTTCGACGCAGGCTTTGCTCGCATGGACGAGAGCACCGAAGGCGTCTCGAGGCCTCTGCCGCTCTCGCCGAAGATCTCGACCGGAGTCGTCCGCAAAGCGGACGCGACACAATTGTGTCGGCCCGGCGAGCCGGGCACTCCTGTCGCGATCATCGCCGCACTCGCGTCGGTCTATCTGATCTGGAGCTCGACCTACTTCGCGATTCGTGTCGCGGTGCAGTCGCTGCCGCCCTTCCTGACCGCAGGCATTCGCTACCTCGCGGCAGGCCTCGTGATGATGGTGTGGGCGCGCTTTCGCGGTGAGACGATCCCCGCGCGCAAGGCGTGGATGCACTCCGCCGTCGTCGCGCTCTTGTTCTTCGTCGTGGGCAACGGGTTCGTCGCGCTCGCGTCGGTGCACCTCGGGTCCGGCGTGATCGCGGTGGTCTGCGCGATGATGCCGCTCTGGGGCGCCGTCATGATGCCCTTGATCGGCGAGCGCACCTCGCCGCGCGAGTGGGCAGGGCTCGGTGTCGGCTTCATCGGTGTGCTCGTGCTCGCGCTCGGCGACGACCTGCGCGCGGATCCCATGGCGGCTGGCCTCCTGATGCTCGCGCCCATCGGCTGGGCCTTCGGATCGATCCTCGTGAAGAAGCTCGACGTGGGCCGCGGCGCCATGGGGACCGCGATGCAGATGGTCGCTGGTGGCGGCCTCACGCTGCTGGTGTCGGCGGTGCGCGGCGAGTCGATGCCCTCCCACGTGCCCACGGAAGCGATCGCGGCGGTCATCTACCTCGCGACGCTCGGCTCGCTCGTCGGGCTCACGGCGTACAACTATCTCTTGCGGCACGCGCGGCCGGCGCTGGCGATGAGCTACGCGTACGTGAACCCCGTCCTCGCGGTCTTCATCGGCGCAGCGCTCGGCGGAGAGCACGTGAGTCCGCGGGTCGGCATCGCGATCCTGCTCATCGTCCCAGCCGTGATCGCCATCGTGGCCAAGCCGCGCCAGCCGGTGGTGGCCGCCGCGGTCGGAGCGCCCC
>JAYVCF010000192.1:0-4174 GCA_043750095.1 Deltaproteobacteria bacterium | reverse complement strand
TCGCCTGCGAGCACGACCGCGCGCACGTCGGCGGTCTCGTGCATCTCGCGGAACGCATCCGTCAGCGCGCGGTAGCTCGCGAACGTCAGCGCGTTGATGCGATCGGGACGGTCGAGCGTGATCCGCGCGACGCCGTCCTCGAGCCGGTAGGTGAACCCGTCCTCACGAATGGCCATGACCGCTGGATCGCACGCGACGGGCGCAAAATCCAGGCGACCCAGGCTCTGTCGTCGGCGTGAGTCGTCGAAGGCGCGACGTGTTCAGACGCAGGACCCGGCGGGGCACGTCTGCGTGCCATCGCAGGGGGTCCGCGTACCGCACATGCAGCTGCTCGCCGTGCAGCGATCGCTCGAGGCGTCGCAGCGCGCGTGGCAGGAACCGCAGTTCATGATGTCGGACGTGGTGTCGAAGCAGCCGTCCGTGCAGCAAGTCTCCCCGCTCGCGCACGGTCCAGTGCCAGGCGCTCCCAGGCAATCGCACTGACCGTCGACGGTGCAGGTGTCGGCGCGCCCCAGCTCGGTCCCGAGGCTCGCGCAGCCCGCGCAGCACTGCGCCGACTCGTCGATGCGACCGTCGCAGTCGTTGTCGTACATGTCGCAGAGCTCGGGCGCGCCGGGCACGGTGCCGCGCGCGGGGTGCGTGTCGGCGCGGGTGTCGTCGCAGTCGCACATCGTCAGATCGACGTCCGTCGGACGGCACGCGTCGAAGTGGTCGCCGTCGTTGTCACCGCAGCTCTCGTCGTGCCCGTCGCAGTTCTGATCGATGTGGTCGCCACAGATCTCGAAGATCGGGATGCAGCCGCCATCGACGCCCGGGCCCGCGTCTTGGTGGCCGCCCACGAACGCGTCGATCGCACCGCCGCCGTCGAAGCCCGGTCCGACGTGACCCGCATCGTGACCGTCGCCGCTGCCGCCCCCGCAGCCGAGCGCGCCGATCGCGAGCGAGCAAGCGAGGGTGAGCGCGGCGCGAGCCATCACGCGTCACCCCGATCCCGGCAGATGGCGCCGACGGCGCGAGGACGGCGACGACGCGACACGACGACGCCGAGCGCCAGCAACATCAGGTACCCGCCGCCGCTCTCGCCGCTCGACTCGACGCGACAGCCGCAGCCGCCGCTGCGTCGCGGACCGTGCGGCCCCGCATCGCCACCCGCGGCGCCATCGCCACGTGGGATGCCGGTGTCGCGGAACGAGATGCCCGCGTCGTAGTTGCCCGTTCCGCCGTCCTGGCCGTCGAGGACGCAGCCGCCGAGCGTGCAATGCTGGTTCGCGGGACACATCGCGCCCGCGCAGCCGTCGAGGCAGGTGCCGTCCTGGCAATAGAAGCCCGGATCGCAGACGGTGATGTCGCATCCGCTCGCCGAGCACGTCCCGTCCGCGTTGCACACGGCGCCGGTCGGGCACGGATTGCAGGGACATCCGCCGACGCAGTTGCCGTTCTGGCAGACGAAGCCGGTGTCGCACGTCACGACCGCGCAGAGATCCGTGCAGCGCCCCGCGGCGCACTGCTGGTTGTGCGGACAGACGACGCCCGTGCACGAGTCCATGCACGCGCCGTGAATGCAGCGCTGGTTCGCGGGGCAAGAGACACCGACGCACGAGTCCTCGACGCAGCGCCCGTCCGGGTTGCAGGTGAAGCCCGCGGCGCAGCCGCCGTCGAGGCAGTTCGCGATGCAGCTACCGAGCACACAGACCTGCGTTGCCGGGCAGAGCCCGGAGCCGTCGTCCACCGAGCCGTTGCAGTCGTTGTCGATGTTGTCGCAGGTCTCCGTCGTGGCGCCCCCGACCGGCTGGCACTGCAAGCCCGCGGCGTGGCAGACGTTCACGCCGATGCTGCAGGCGCCCTGCATCCCCGGCACCGTGCATGGCGTGCCGCCGCCCGCGCAGAGGATCGAGCCGCCGCGAACGCTGAAGCGAAAGATGCCGGGCTCGCCCACGTTGGACAGCGTGCACACGTCCACGACCGAGTTCATGAGCGACTGCGGGATCGTGACGTAGTTCGTGCCGTCGGTGGCGTCGAAGCCCACGTTCGCAGGAGTGCAGCCCGTGCCCGTGCACTGGCCCTGCGCGTCCGATCCGCTCGCCATTCCGGCGACCCACTCGCAGCGGTTGTAGCGAAACTCGACGTCGAAATCGCCGCTACCGCACGTGCCGGTCGCGTTCGTGAGGATGAGCTGGAACGCGACGCGGTGCTCGTAGTGCTCCGAGTAGTAGCCCACGTCGAACCAGGTGAGGGTCAGGACGCCGACGTTGCCCATGTCGTAGTAGACGCGGTTGTGTCCGGCGGCGGGCGTCGGACCCGCGAGCGGCCCGCGCGTGTCGAGGTCGGCCCAGTAGGGCGCGATCATCGGCGCGCGCGTAGTCAGCGTCTGCGGGAACGCGGTCGGCGTGTACTGCGAGAGGCCCGCATGGAACGTGATGTTGCCGTTCGTGTTGACCCACATGGTGGAGTACGGGCCGCCGTAGAAGTTGAGGCCGCCGGGAAACACGCCGGTGATGTCGACCGGGCCGTCCCAAGAGTCGTCGTTCTGCGTCAGCATGTAGTGGCCGAAGTCGGCGGGGCCTCCGAGTCCGGCGTTCAGGCTCACGCAGCCGGGCGTCGTGCCCGCCGGATCCTGGTGCCAGCCATGGGCGCCACCGCTGTACCCGGTCGAGGGTGCGCACTGCGCGTCGGCGGAGACGGGCACGATGAAAGAGGCGACCAAGAACGAGAAAGACGCCAAGCGACGCATGGGACCTCGCGATCGAATGAAGAGCGTATCCTGACAGAATCGCCTACCCGCGCGACATCGGCCTCGCGTCGTGACTCACATCGCGAAACGGAGGTGCGTGTGCGCTCAAGTGCGCGAGGCGGGTGTCAGCGACGCGCGCGTCGACGTCTCGCGAGCCCCGTCACACCGAGCGCGAGCGCGAGCCAGGCGACGCCCGATGGCCCCTCCGACCCAGCGCGGCAGCCGCAGGTCGATGCATCGACGTGCGGACCGCGGCCCGCGTCAGGGACGAACACACGACCGGAGTCTTCGGGGATGGGACCGCCGTCGGGAAGGATGAACGCCGCGTCGTTGAAGATGATCGCCGCGTCCTCGCGCATGCCTGCGTCGGGAGGCGGATCGGCGACGCACGCGCCCGTCGCGCAGTGCTGACGTGCCGGACACACCACACCCGTGCACGCGTCCACGCACGAGCCGCCCATGCAGAACATGCCCGCCGCGCAGGTCATCGCGGCACAGCCCGGCGGTGCGCACGTACCATCCGACTCGCACGTGTAGCCGGCGCCGCACGCGTGGCACGGGCATCGATCGACGCACGACCCTGCGACACAGATCATGTCGCCCGCGCAGCGCACGATCGAGCACGGGTCGACGCATCGGCCCGACGCGCACTGCTGGCCGTGCGGGCAGACGATCCCCGTGCACGAGTCACCGCATGTCCCGCCGACGCAGTGCTGGCCCGCGGGGCACGTCGTCGTGGCGCATGCGTTCTCCACGCACTGCCCCTCCGCGTTGCAGGCGAAGCCCATCCGGCAGCCACCGTCGACGCACGCCTGGACGCAGAAGCCATGCACGCAGAGCTCGCCGCTCGCGCAGAGGCCCGCACCATCGACGACGCCGTTGCAGTCGTTGTCGATGTCGTCGCAGACCTCGGGTGAGCTCGGGACGAGCGACTGACATTGCACGCCCGCGCCGTGGCAGACGTTCACGCCCGGAATGCACGCGCCCTGCGCGCCCGGGACCGTGCAGGCGTCGCCGCCGCCGGTGCACACGACGCCGCCGCCCCGGATCTGGAAGCGATAGACACCGGGGATGCTCACGTTGGAGGTGACGCAGACGTTCTCGATCTCGTTCGTGCGCGACTCCGCCGTCGCGATGAAGTTGCTGCCGTCGTGGGCATCGAAGCCGACCTGGGCCGGCGTGCAGGCCTCGAGCGTGCTGGCGAGCTCGGAGGCCGAGCAGTGTCCATCGCCGTCGAGGTCGCCGCTGGCCATCCCCGCGACCCAGCCGCACTCGTTGTATCGGAACTCCACGTCGAAGTCGTGCGATCCGCAGACCGTGACGGGCGCTGCCGTCAAGATCATCTGGAAGCTCATGCGCCGGGTGTAGCGACTGTTGTAGTAGCCGACGTCGAACCAGGTGATGGTGATCCGCTCAGGGCTGAGGTCGTAGTAGACGAGGTCG
>JAYVCF010000191.1:0-4305 GCA_043750095.1 Deltaproteobacteria bacterium | reverse complement strand
CGGGCCCCGAGAGCGTCTTCGCAACGCCATTCACCTCGACTTGCACGCGCGGACGATACCGCCCGGCGCGAGCCTCGGCTACGCGGGGATGAGGTCGTGCGATCGGGCCACGCGCACGGCGAGGAACATGGCTAGAACGGCCAGGCCGGCGTTCACGAGCGCGATGTTCGTGGTGGCGAGCGCGAGCCGGTCCGCGAACACGAACACCACCAGCGCCGCCAGCACGTCGCCCAGGCGAACGAAGAACGCATCGACCGTCTGCTTGGCTTTGTACTTCACGTCGCGCGACGTCGGGAGCCAGAGCAAGGCCTTGGCGGTGTTCTCGAGCGAGTAGTCGGTGGCGTTCTCCGCGATCTTGAGCGCGCGCATCGCCGCGAACGAGACCGAGGCGGCCATGGCGCCATACGCGCCGAACGCGACGAGCGGGAGCGCGAAGAGCACGCCGCGAAGACCGAAGCGCGAGACCAAGCGGCTCGCGACCAGCGCTTGGATGAGCACGGACGCGACGTTCACCACGAAATAGAAATCACCGTACGTGTGGCGAAGGAAGTCGGCGCGGAACGCCGCTGCGTCCACGACGGGCCCGGCCGCCGCGAGCGCGCTCGCCGCTTCGCCGAGCACCGCGCGCGAGAGCAAGTACTCACCCGTCGTGTTCACGAGGTTGAGCACCACGAGCAGGATCGCGATCTCGCGCAGGTACGCATCGCTCATCACGAGCGCGAAGCCGCCGCGGCCCTCGAGCGGCTCGGAGGGAACCGCCATCGCCTCGGGACGCCGTACGATGATCGCGAGCAGCGCGAGCTGGATGAGAAGGAGGCCCGCGGCGAGCTGCATCAGGAGCGGGATGGCGATGCCACCGGAGAACAAGTGTCCCGCCGCGAGCGCGCCGAGCGCCGAGCCGAGCGGTGCGCCGAGCGCCACGATGGGAAAGAGACGCTGGCCCTTCTGCCGAGGATAGAGGTCGTTCGCCAGCGACCAGACCTGCGCGACCGAGCTCAGCACGAACACGCCGAGCCAGACGTAGAACGCGACGCCGATGAAGGGCACCTCGAAGTGCGCGAGCAGCGCGAAGACCTCGAGACAGACGATGAAGAACGCGCTCGTCCCGAGCACGAGCTTGCTGCGATCCACGCGCCGCGCGACCCAGCCGTAGACGGGGATGAGCCCCATCAGCACGACGGCCTGCACGCCTGTCGCATAGCTGCGCACCTCGGCTCCGCCCGTCGCCAGGATCAGCGGCTCGCGCAGCGTCTTCAGCACGTAGTACGCGAAGAGCCCGACGAAGAGCGACGACGCGAAGAGGAGCGCGGTGAGCGCCTCGCCCGCGCGCACATCGGAAATTAGGCGCAAGACACGATCGAGCCAGCCCGAGCGATCCACGGCGATAGGGAGGGAGGCGCTCGACGAACGGCTCATGGGCTGGCGCGATCGTATCCGCGCAGCTGATCCGACGGCCAATTGTCGGAAAGGGTCTTCGCTAAGCGCGCCGGATCCAGACGATCGAGACGTCGTCAGGCAGCTCGCCGGAAGGCAGGCGCGCGCGCGACCAAGCGTTCCAGGAGATCGTCACCCTCGGTCGTGGCGTCGGGCCCCGCCCACACGACGAGGCCGTCGCTCGCGCAAAGCAACGCGTCGGCACCGAGGATGCCGAGCGGTGTCGGGGACGCGCCTGCGCCGACGAGCGGCTTTCGTGGAACGTGCGCGGTCAGCTCGAGCCACTCGCCGCGCGCGAGCGCCCACATGCGCGCGTCACCGACGCTCGCACCGACGAGGTCGAGGCCGTCGATGCAGTCGACCTCGGCGAGCACGACGGCTGCCTCGGCGCCCATGCGAGCGAGGTTCCGGTCGAGCCCGTCCAGGCGCTCGATCGGATCTCGGCCGGCATCGCGCCCAGCCATCGCAGCGGCGAGCTCCGCGGCGCCCCGCCCGCGGCCCGAGTTGCCGGCACCGTCCGCGAGCACGAACGAGATGTGTGCTCTAGTCGCGTCGACGACGATGCCGACTCGATCCTCGTCGTGATCGCCGGGCGCGACTCGAACGTCTACGAGGAAGCGCAACCCGTCCCGTTCGATCGCGTAGCGCTCGCGGTGGTTCGCGAAGGTGCGACCCACGGTCAGCTCGTCCAGGGGTCGAGCACCGGAACGCCCGTGGCGCGCACGTCTGCCACGTTCCGCGTGACGAACGTCAGCCCGTGGGTCGCCGCCGTGGCGGCGAGGAGCCCGTCGACCGCCGCGAGCGGTCGACCCCGTGCCAGCGCTTGGGCCCGAAGCTCACCCCAGGTCGCCGCAACCGCTCCGTCGACGGGAACGATGCGCGGCTCGAACCGAGCTTCGAGCGCGCTCAGCCAGGCAGTCAGTCTGCGGCGCTTGGCGCTCGCGGGGAGGCGCGCAATTCCGAATCGGATCTCGCCGATCGTGAGCGCCGAGATGGCCATCGACGCTTCGTCGGTCGCCGCGAACCAGCGGAGGACCGTGTCGGCGGGCTTGGTTTTTGCGACCTCAGAGAGCACGCATGTATCGACGAGGTAGCTCACAGATCGACGTCACGACCACGGTCGTCGTCGCGCGTGAGGTCGAGATCGCGAAGGCCCTCGCGCAGGAAGTCCACGAGTGGCTTTCGCGTCGCAGCGAACTGCCTCCACTGCTCGATCGACACGACGACCGCGGTCGGCTTTCCGTGGCGCGTGAGCTCTTGCGGCCCTTCGCGCCCGGCACGCTCCACGACCTCGCTGAGGTGGGCCTTGGCGTCGGCGAGTGCCCAGCTACGGCCGGCGGATCGCGATTTGGTCATCTTGGTCATTCTACGCGCCCCGCGCGGTCAGCGCCAGTCGCTATGACGCCGCGAGCGCGCGCTCTTTCTCGTCCAGTTCCTTCTGCGTTTTCTCCCAGCGCTCGGTGAGCTCGTCGAGCTTGGTCTGATCGACCTGCAGCCCGTCGAGGAGCGCGAAGCGTTCCTTGTCGGTGAGCGTGGCCGTCGCGTCGCAGAGCTTCTCGTTGCGCTCCGTCTGCTTCGTCTCGATCTCGGCGATGCGCGCCTCGAGCTCCTCGACCTTCTTCTTCAGAGGGCCGATGGACTTCTGGCGCTGATCGCGCCTCTGGGCTTCGTCGCGGCGGCGGGACTTGTCGTCCACCGGCGTGATCGGCGCAGCCGGGTTGATCCTCGGCGCTGCCGGCGGGGGCTGCGTCTGGGACTTCTTCGTCGGCGCGGGCGGGTTCTTCAGCGCCGCGGCGTCCTTCGCGGCCTGCTGCAGCTTCTGGCGCTCGCGCAGCATGTAGTCGTCGAGCGTGCCCATGTACTCGGTCACCGTGCCGCCCTCGACCACCCAGATCTTGTTGGCGAGCTTGCGGATGAGTGCGCGGTTGTGGCTGACGAACACCATGGTGCCGCCGAAGCCCTTGAGGGACTCGATCAGGCTCTCGCACGAGTCGAGATCGAGATGGTTCGTCGGCTCGTCGAGCAAGAGCAGGTTGCCCGGGCGCACGAGCAGCTTGGCCAACGCGACGCGTGCGCGCTCGCCGCCGCTGAGCACCTGGATGGTCTTGTCGACGTCGTCACCGCTGAACAGGAACGCGCCCAGCACCGATCGCACGCGACCGCCGCCGACCTCGCGGTTCTCTGCGGCCACCTCGTTGAGCACGGTGTTCTTCGCGGTCAGCAGCTCCGCGTGGTGCTGCGCGTAGTAGCCCGGTGTCGCCGAGTGGCCGAGCGTGATGCTCCCGCCCGTGGTCTCGATCTCGCCCGCCATCATCTTGAGCAGCGTCGTCTTGCCTGCGCCGTTGGGGCCGATGATGCCGATGCGATCGTCGCGATAGACGCGGAGCGTGACGTCGGACAGTACGCGGTGTTCGCCATAGCTCTTGGCGACGCCATCGATCCGAATCACCTCGTGACCCGCGCGGGCGACCTCCGGGAACGTGAACGCCATGGTGCGGCGCTTCCGGTACGTCTCGGCCGACTCCATCTTGTCGAGGGCCTTGATGCGGCTCTGCACGGCGCGCGCTTTGGTCGCTTGTGCGCGGAAGCGGTTGATGAACTTCTCGGCGTGCTCGCGCTCGCGCTCGAGGTTCTTCGCCTTGTTCTCGAGGATCTCTTCTTCCTCGGCGCGCTGCACGAGATAGCGCTCGTAGTTGCCCGGGTACTGGCGAACGCCCTCGACCTCGAAGGTGACGACCTTGTCGATCTGCTCGTTGAGGAACTCGCGGTCGTGCGAGATGAGGACGAACGCGCGCGTGTAGCTCTTCAAGAAGTCCGCGAACCAGGCGACCGAGGGCATGTCGAGATGGTTGGTCGGCTCGTCGAGCAGCA
>JAYVCF010000190.1:0-15824 GCA_043750095.1 Deltaproteobacteria bacterium | reverse complement strand
CCACGACACACGCGCGCCGGCGGCGGCGTGGTGGTGCTCGATCTCCAGAGCGGCGAGCGGCGCGTGGTCACCGGCGGCCTCGCGGTCGCCGACCGACCGCTCTTCTTGCCCGACGCTCGCCTCGTCGTGGTCGGTGCGCGCGCCTCGGGGATCTCCGGGATCTGGATTACGGATCCGAGCGGCATCGCGGCTCCGATCCCGGTGACCAACGCCGAGCTCCGCGTCGGTCGGCCCTTCGGCGCGCGTTTCGTTCCGCCTCCCGCCTACCACGCGAGCATGCGCGTCGAGAGCAGCACGCTCGTCTACGACGATGGCCGCGGCGAGCAGCGCGTGACGCTTCCGAGGGGCCAATGAAGCGCGCGCTCGTCTCGCTGCTCGCCCTCACGCTCCACGCGTCCGTCGCGAGCGCGCAGCAGTACCGCCATCCCTCGAGCTGCCAAGACGGCTGCATGACCGTGAGCGCCTATCGCGATCACGGCGGTCACACGGACTGGAATTGCGGAGGCATCACGTACAACGGTCACGGCGGCACCGACTTCGCGATCTACGGAGGCTTCGCGGCGGTGGACGAGGGTCGCGAGGTGCTCGCGGCGGCCGAAGGCATGGTGGTCCAGGCCCACGACGGCGAGTTCGATCGCTGCACCAGCGGCGCCTGCAGCGGAGGCGGCGGCTTCGGAAACTACGTCGCCATCCAACATCCCGATGGTGTGATCACGTTCTACGGACACCAGCGCACGGGATCGATCGCGGTCGGTGTCGGTGACCACGTGACGTGCGGCCAGCACGTCGGCTTCATCGCGTCGAGCGGCTCGTCGACGGGTCCACACGTGCACTTCGAGCCGCGCGCGCCGGGCGGCTTCGAGCCCTTCGGCGGCGGTGGATGCAGCGATCCCGGCTCGCGGTGGATCGAGCAACGCGCGTATGCCGCGCTTCCCGGCACGGCATGCCCCGTCACCGATCGGCTGCCCGAGGGCTGGCTCGACGCCGCCGCCTGCGATGGAATCCGCGGCTGGGCGCGCGATCCCGACGCGGACGTGCCGATCGACATCGTCATCACGCTCGACGCAGCGCTCTTCGCGGCGGGCTCGGTCGTGTTTCGTACGAACGCGGGCGTGCATCGCGACGACGTCGGCGATCACGGGTACTCGCTGCCCGTGCCCTACGGCTTCATGGACGGACGCGACCATCCGGTGTTCGTGTACGGCGTGGGCGCGTCGGGCGGTGGCAGCGCGCCGCTGAGCGGAACCCCCGCCACGCTGCACTGCGATGCGCCGGCTCCTCCGTTTCCGAACGGCGTTCGACGCCACGTCACCGATCCGACCTCCTACGCGGCGTGGATGTTCGCGAGCTCGGACGTCGTGATCGTCGATGACGCGACGCTGGCGCGATATCCGGAGAGTGATCCGTGGCCCGCCGCACCGCAGCTCTTCGCGGCCGCAGGAGATCCCGCGGTGTACCTCCGTGATCAGCGCAACGGCGTCGCGGCGCGACGACACGTGCCGAGCCCAGAGGCGATGGCGAGCTGGCGGCTCGACTGGGGCGCGATCGCTGCGGTCGATCTCGCAGCGCGTGATGCCACGGCGGCCGACGTCGAGATCAGCACGCGGCCCTACCTCGTGCAGGGCAGCGGGCCCGCCGTCTACGTGATCGATGCGCCGCCGCCCGTCGTGCCCTCGGTCGTGGACGCCAGCACACCGTCGCAAGCAGATGATGCGGGTGTTCGGCGCCTGACGGACGCGGGGACGGGCACGGACGCCGGAACGGGCACGGGAACGGGGGACGCGAGCCACGCGACTGGCGGGATGCGACCGAGCGCGGGCGGATGCTCGGTGTCGCACACGGGCGGCGGGCTCGCGGTCTGGGCGCTCGCGCTGTTCGCGATGGTCCTCGCCCGACGCCGACGTTGATTCGCTCCGGGCGATGTTCGATCCTCGGGGCGTGAGGGGCGGTTCACTTCGATGCGCGCCGTGGGTCGTCGTGGTGCTCGCGGTCTCGTGCGCGCCGGCAGCCACCGGGCTCACCGTCGACGTGCGCACCGATCTCGTGCCCGGCGTCGACTTCACGGCCGTGCAGACCGAGGTCTCGCACACGCCGTTCACCAGCGCGTCTGCGATGGGCATGGTTGCGCCGCACGCCGCACACTCGGGCGATGACTTTCTCCACGGGATGCGCGTCGACGAGCTGCCGACGCTCGCGCCAGGCGACTACTTCGTTCGTGTCTCGCTGCTGAGCGCGTCGGGCGTGGCGCTGCTCCAGCGAACGACGGCTCTCACGCTCGTCTCACGCTATTCGCTCACGGTGATCCTCGCGCAGGCGTGTCGCGGGATCGTGTGTCCGCGAACCGGGGATCGTCCGACCGCCACCGAGTGCAGCGGCGGGCAGTGCGTCGATCCGCATTGCTCCCCCGAGGCGGCCGGATCGTGCGGCCTCGCGGAGTGCAGGGCGGACGCCGACTGCAGCGGCGGTGGCGGATGCGGTCACGCGGTGTGCGCGGCGGGGACCTGTCTGGTCCAGGCGAGCGATGGCGGCTGCGGAGTGGACGCGGCCGCGCACGACGCGAGCCAGCCGATCGACGCGAGCCAGCCGATCGATGTCGGCCATGCGGTCGATGCGCATCGCGACGACGCCGCGGTGTGCGGTGCAGTGAGCCAGTCGTGCTGCGCCGGTGGTGGCTGCGATGCCGGCGCCACGTGCTCGGGAGGATCGTGCGTCGCGTGCGGCAATCCGAGTCAGCCCTGCTGCTCCGGTGCGTGCGGTGGTGGCCAGGTCTGCGCGAGCGGTACCTGTCAGCTCTGCGGAAATCAGGATCAGGCCTGCTGTGGCGGCGGCGGGTGCACGCCGGGACTCGTCTGTTATCTCGGCGCCGTGTGCACGTGCGTCGGCTATGCGAGCGACTGCTCGAGCGGCGAGACCTGCTGCGGTGGTCCCCACGCGTGCGGCCCAACGTCGGTCGGCACGATCTGCTGCGGCAACGACGGTGCCCTCTGCGCCGACGGCGACTCGCGCCACTGCTGTGGATCGCTCTTGTGCTGCAACGACGGCACGAACTTCGTGTGCGTGCCCTCGGGAACGTTTCCTGGCTGCTGAGATCGGCAGCTCAGCGGCAGACGCCGGTCGTGCACGTTCCGCTGCAGCACTGCGACGGCAGGCCGCAGCCCGAGCCGTTCGCGACGCAGCACACGCCGCCGAGGCAGTGATGGCCCGGGTATCCGCAGCACTGCGCATCGCTCGAGCAGCCGTCGCCGAGCACGACGCAGCAGACGCCGCGGCTGGCGTCGCACATGCGACCCGCGCAGCAACCGCTGCCGCAAGGCATCTGGACGGGGACGCAGCACGTGCCGCTCGCGCACACCAAGCTGCCGCAGCACGAGCCGGAGACGCAGCCCGCGCCACCTCCGCCGCACTGACACGCGCCGCCCGCGCACGTGAAGCCCGCGCCGCACGTTCCGCACGCGTTGGGGCCGCCGATGCCGTTGTGTGCGGCGCCGCACGAGAGCCCGGAGCAATCGGGTGGGTTCGCGACGCAGGTGCCACCGCTGCACGTCGAGGTCGCTCCGCACGCTCCGCATGCATCGGGGCCACCGATCCCGTTGTGCGCGGCGCCGCACGAGAGGCCGGAGCAGTCGGGCGACATCGCGACGCAGCTGCCACTGCTGCACGTGTGGCTCGCATCGCAGCTGCCGCATGCATCGGGGCCGCCGACTCCGTTGTGCGCAGCGCCGCACGAGAGGCCCGAGCAATCCGGTGGGGTCGCGTTGCACGTGTGATCCGTCGTAGTCGTCGCTGCACGTGTCGACGACCGCCGCCGCGTCGCACGAGAAGAAGAGGCCGGCGACCGTATCGTAGACGGGCGAGGTGACGCCGACGCGGGTGTCGACGCGGAGGAATCGCGTCTGCCGCATGCGGTAATGCAGCGCGACCTGATGCACGACGCTGAGGCCTGGACTGATCGCGCAGGGCAGCGAGAAGATCCCGTGGAGCGGCGTGCTGCTGGTGTCGGTGTGGTACGCGAGCGCGCCGACGCCGGCATCGAGCACGCTGAGATCGGCGACGCCATCACAGGCGGTGGCGCTCGTCGCGTCGATGGGCCCTGCGTCGATGGCGATGCTCGCGTCCGATCCCTGAGGCGCGCAGAACGAGACACTGCCGAAGGGCACACAGACCGAGCCCGTCGCGCAGCCCATCGACACGGAGCACGTCTGCGCGCAGTGGTCGGCCACGCACACGAGGCCCGACGGACACGTGCGGCCGACGCCGGTCTCGCACCCGAGATCGTTGTCGACGCTGCAGGCACCGATCCCGTCGGCATCGAGGAGACAGCTCGCGCCGCTCGCACAGTCGCGGTCGGCGGCACACGCGCTCCGGCATCGGCCGAAGCGACAGGAGAGCGGCGAGGCGCACTGTGCGCTCGTGGTGCACGTGGCTCCCGGCGCGGGCGGGGCCTGACAGGCGGCGAGCGTGGCCAACATCGCCGACACCAGCCCCGCGGAGCGTAGTGAGTTCGAAGGTCCCTCGCGTCTACGAACCTCTGGCTGGCTCAGCATCGTCCACCACGATCGAGCGTATCGGGTGGGGCCGTCCGTGTGAACAGTCACCAGGTTCCGAAGCCGGTCCACACGCTCGAGAACGCGGCCCCGCTCACCGCGCAGCCGCACCACATGCTCGTGCCGCCCTCGAAGCACGCTCCGTTCGCGGTCGCGCTTCGGCCATAGGCGCCGCGGATCGCGCGCGCGATACGCTGGCCGAGGATCGTCCACTGATCGGGCGTCATCGCGCTGCCGAAGCCGAAGCCGATGCGGCCGTCGGGGAACGCGTGCGTGTCGGCCCAGGATCGCGTGGCGTACACCTGCTCGGAGATCAGCATCTGCATCGTCGCGAGCGGCACCACCGTATGGCCGTAGGCGCCGGTCGATCCCCAGAACGCATTCAGCAGAGGTGTGTACGCGCGTCCGAAGTACGCCTGCGCGGTGTCGGCGCCCGCGGAGCTAGGGGCTGCCGCCGCGAGCCGCGCGGGATGCTCGGTGAACTCGTCGATGTGCGTCGCGCGCGCCGCCAGCGTGCTTCCCGCCACGCACGTCACATCCGGATCCGTGTAGACCTCTTGCGCCCAGAAGCGAACGTGCAGGTTCATCTGCGCCCAGAAGGTCGCGTCGCTGAGCCAGCTCTCGATGTTCGCCTTGTAGAGCGAGCCCGTGCTCGTGCCGTGTCCGAAGTCGATCACGAACACCGCGCCGTGCGTGGACGGCATCCCGGGCAATCCTTGGTCGAGCGCGCGCACGACCTCGATGAGATCGGCGCGCGTGGTGCCGCTGTCGAGCCGCGCGCCGGTCGGCGCCTCGTTGATGCCCCATGTGTCCCCGGACTCCACGCAGTAGCCCGCGTCGACCATGCGCTGACGAAAGAGGTGGCCGATGTCCGTCCACGAGGTGCCGGTGGACGCGTGGTACGCGCTCCAGTCGCCCCAGTGGAACTCCGCCATCGCGTGAACGTTGGCGACGCCGCGTGCGTGCATGCGAGCGGCTTCACCGGCGCGGAGCATGGTCGAGTCCGCCGACACCGGGCCGATGTCGATCCAGTACTCGGCACAGTCGCTGGGCTCGGCCGCGATCGCATCGGCCAGGGCGTTCCAGCCGTTCTGAGACCAGATCACCACCTCGGCCGCGAGCGGACACGTCGCAGGGCGCGTGGGTCCCGCATACGTCGGGCATGTCGTGCCCGCATCGCTCGTGGTCGCGGCATCGATCGGCGCTGGCGACCACGCGTCGTTGGGCGTCGCGGTCCACGCGTCATCGGGCGTTCCGGCGTCGACACCGTTCGCGTCGACGGCGGCCGCTCCCGCATCGGGCGCTCCCGCATCGCGCGCTCCCGCATCACCGGTTCCCGCATCACCGGTGCCCGTATCGCGCGCGCCCGCTTCGTTCGGTCCACCGTCGCCACGGGCTCCGAGCGGCGCACCGCTGCAGCCGACCGCAGCCAGGCCCGCTACGGAACAGAAGAAGAGGAGTACCGCGCGCATCGACGGAGGTTACACGGGAAGCCTTCGCCTTCGCTCCGGCGTTGATGTGGTACGCATGAGCCAAGCCATCTTGCGGCGCCCCGAGCACACGCTGACGTTCCGCTCGCGCATCGAGCTCGCAGACGAGTCGATGAGGCCGACACGCGCGGAGATCGACCTCGCCGCCATCGCTCACAACCTGGCGGTGGTCCGTAGCTTCGCCGCGCCTGCGCGCGTGCTCGCCGTCGTGAAGGCCGACGCGTACGGACACGGTGTGGTCCCCGTTGCGCTCCGTCTCGAAGAGGAGGGCGTGGACGGCTTCGGTGTCGCGCTCGCCGAAGAGGGTCTCGAGCTGCGCGAGGCGGGCGTGCGCGCGCCGGTGCTCGTACTGAATGGTGTGTTCGGTCGCGCGCACCGCGACGTCCTGGAAGCGGGGCTCACTCCCGTCGTCTACGACATCGCGCAGGTCGAGGCGTTCGATCGCGCCGTGCCCGATCGTCCGTATCGCGTTCACCTCAAGGTGGACACGGGGATGACGCGCCTGGGCGTCACGCTGCGCGAGCTGCCGCGCTTCCTCGAGGGGCTCGCGCGCTTTCCGCGCTGTGTCCTCTCGGGGCTGATGACGCACCTCTCGAGCGCGGACACCGACGCCGAGGCGACGGCGGCGCAGCTCAAGCTCTTCGACGATGCGCGCGCGCTCGTGTTCGCTGCGGGCCACACCCCCGGAACGCTGCACGCCGCCAACACCGCCGCGACGCTCTCCTCGCCCGCCTCTCGCTTCGACATGGTGCGACCGGGAGGCGCCCTCTTCGGCATCGGGATGGGCGTGCCCGAGGCGCGTGAGCTCCGCGGCGCCATGCGGATCCGCACCGAGGTGATCGCGATCCGCGAGATCGAGCCCGGCACGCACGTCGGCTACGACGGAACGTTCACTGCGTCGCGCACCACGCGGATCGCGACCGTGCCGATCGGCTACGGCGACGGACTGCCGCGTCAGCTCGGCAACCGAGGCGTGATGCTCGTGCGCGGCGTGCGCTGTCCGATCGTCGGTCGCGTCTCCATGGACCTCACGATGCTCGACGTCACACACGTCCCGGCCTGCGTGCAGACGGACGAGGTCGTCGCGCTGGGCGCGCAAGGGAGCGACGCGATCACGGCCGACGAAGTGGCCGCGCTCTCGGGTACGATCGCCTACGACGTGCTGACCGCCGTCTCCCGCCGCGTCCCGCGGACGTACGTAGGAGAATAAGGTATCCCCCTCGTGAGCTCCCGCGGCAGAGAGGCGCTGATCGCCGCGGCCTACCTCGCGCTTCATGCGGCGGCGGCGCTCGCGTTCATGACTCGGCGCGATCCGGGGACCGACGCCGCGTGGATCGGCTTTCCGCTCGACGACTCCTGGATCCATCACGTGTACGCGCGCTCGCTCGCGGGTGGTGGGCTCTTCGAGTACGTCCCGGGGCGACCGGAGGCCGGCTTCACCAGCCCGCTCTGGACCCTCGTGCTCGCGCCGATCTGGTGGTTCACGAGTGACCCGCGGGTGGCCGCGCTCGCGTGCAAGGCGATCGGCGTGGTGATCGCGACCGGCGTGAGCGTCCTCGGCGATCGACTGAGCACCAAGCTCTCGGGCGCGCGCTGGGCGGGGATCGTCGCGGGAGTGGCCGTCGCGGTCGATCCCTCGCTGACCTTCGCGTCGGTGTCGGGCATGGAGGTGATGCTCGCGGCGCTCGCGATGCTGGCGGCGCTCGTGGCATGGCTCGAAGGGCGCTGGTGGCTCGCGGGTGCAGCGCTCGCGTGCGCGTTGCTCGCGCGTCCCGAGTGCGGGCTGATCGTGGTGCTCGTCGGCGGCGCCGAGTGGATGCGCACGCGGGGGAATCCGTCGTGGCGTGATCTCGGCAAGCTGCTCGTGCCGACGCTCGTCGCGGGCGCGCTCTGGTCGACCTTCTGCCTCGTCATCGCGGGCCGGCCGCTGCCGAACACGTTCTACGCGAAGCACCATCCGCACTCGCTGCTCGACGTCGTGGCCGACGTGCCGCGCATCTTCGGGCCGCAGTTGCTCGATCAGACCTGGTTCTTCTTCGGGAGCGGCTTCGTTCTCTTCGGTCTCGCGGCGCGTCGTGTCTGGCACGATGCCTCGCTCGGACGCGAGCGCGCGTTCGTGGTGCTCGCGGGGCCGCTCGTGTTCCTCGCCGGGATCGCCTGGGCGCACGACATCCTCTGGGTCCGCGCGTTCGCGGTGCTCCGCTACACGCTGCCGCACCTTGCCTGGACGATCGCGCTCCTCGCCGTGGGCGCGCTCGAGGCCGTCTCGCTCGTTCGGGCCGCACGAACCGATGCATCGATGCGGGCTCGCGCGCTCGCGCTGCTGTCGACCACCGCGCTCGTGCTTCCGCTCATCGCGCTTCCGATGCGCTTCGATCGCAGCGCGCGTGCGTTCGCGTGGAACACGCAGAACATCGAGGAGATGCAGGTGCGCGTCGGCGACTGGCTGCGCATCCACACGGCGCCCGGCGAGTGGGTCGCTACGCACGACGCGGGCGCGATCCGGATCTTCTCGAACCGGTCCGTGCTCGATCTCGCCGGCCTCAACGAGCATCGCGTGAGCACGGTCGGCGCGGGCCTCTTCGCCGAGGTCTCGCCGCGCTACTTCGCGATCTTCCCGGACTGGTTCCCGCACATGGCCGCGAGCCCGCGCTACCGGGGCGTGTTCTCGGCGTCGGCGAGCCATTACACGATCTGTCCTTGCACCAGCACCGAGCTGCGCGTGCTCGAGCCGATCGTGCGCCGCACCGTCATCGAGAGCGAAGACGACCTGCAGTCCATGCCCTGACGCCCTGACGCCCCGACGCCGGGCCCGCTCGTCATCGGCGATGAGCGAAGAGGAAGTCCATGACGTACGTCGGAAACCTCGGCACGATGAACGAGGGCAGGTGGCCGACGCCCACCATGCGCCAGAGCTCGACCGTGGTCCCGGCTCTGCAGTGGGCATGGCGCTCGACGTGCGTCTCGTGCTCGGTGGTGTCGCAGACCAGCTCGCGTGTCTCGATGACGCTTCGCGAGTCTTCACAGCCGTCGGCATCACGCCAGTAGGCGAGGGTGTCCTCGACGGAGGGATATCCGACCGACGCGCCGACGATCGTCCCTCCTCCGTAGAAGATCAGCGGGTCGAGCTCGCCGTGGATCTCCAGCATCGAGATCGGGGTGCGCGGCGTACACCCCGGATCGGCGGCTCCTCCGAAGCTCGCGGCAGCCGCGAATCGATCGCCATGCTCGCATGCGAGGCGATGCGTCATGAACGCGCCGTTGCTGTGCCCCATCACGTACTCGCGGTGCGTGTCCACGCTGTACGCGCTCTCGACGTCGTCGAGCACGGCCATCAGGAACGCCACGTCGTCGGGCGGATTCGTCGCGAGCTCCGCGCAGCACGCGGGCGATGCGTTCCAGTAGTGCAGGCCCACGTTGTCGTTCGTGCCGTTCGGCAGCACCAAGAGGAAGGTGAGCTCGTCCGCGATGTCGTCGAGCCCCATGTAGTCCGCCTCGCCCTGGCCATCGGCCGAATAGCCGTGGAGCATCATCACGACGGGGGCGCGCTGGTTCTCGCGGTAGTCAGGCGGGACGTGGAGGCAGTACGAGCGTCCCATCACGGTGCGCGTGACGCCGTTGCAGGAGGTCGCGAACGGAATCCGCGAGCACGACTCCCCCGCGTCGGAGCTACACGCGCCGAGCATCGCGAGGAGCGCGATCGGCAGAACGCGAGCCACGACCAGCCTGTCATCGACCATCGGATCCCACCTCGTCGATTCGCGAGAGAGCAACTCCGAGGCCGTTGGGTTTCATGTTCTGGCGGCTCGCTGCGTGCCGTCGCTGTCTCACTCGGCATCGAACTGTGGCGCCGTGGTGTCCTGCCGACGGTGGCGTGATATCTCTTCCTCTGCGTGGCCGAGCCTGCCCAACAGAAACACGTGCCGGTCGAGCCGCCCAGCGTGCCCAAGAGCCCGGTCGTGGCGTGGCTGGTGTCGGTCTTCGATTGGTTGGTGGCCATTCCGCTCCAGGGCTTGGCGGAGGTCGGCATCCTCGGTCGCCTGGCGTGGGAGACGTTCCTCTGGGCGATCCGTCCGCCCTACCGCGTCTATCGCCTGCTCGATGCGATGGAGTTCATCGGCGTGCAGTCGATCGCCATCGTCGGGCTCACGGGCGCCTCGGTCGGCTCGGTCTTCTCGCTGCAGCTCGTGGACGGGTTCCGCCAGTTCGGCGCCGAGAACCAGACCGGATCGGTCATCGGCGTCGCGCTCGCGCGTGAGCTCGCGCCGGTGTTCGCGGCGCTGATGGTGAGCGCGCGCGCGGGCAGCTCGATCGCCACCGAGCTCGGCTCGATGCGCGTCTCGTCGCAGATCGACGCGCTCACGACCATGAGCGTGAGTCCGGTTCAATTCCTCGTCGTGCCGCGCGTGATCGCCGGGATGCTGATGGTCCCGGTGATGGCGCTGCTCTTCAACCTCATCGGGCTCGCGGGCGCCTACGCCGTGGCCGTGAACATCGACGGGCTCGACGGCGGCGTCTTCCTCGAGAAGGTGCGCTGGTTCGTCGATCCGACCGACCTCGGGCAGCTCGCGTTCAAGGCCGTCGTCTTCGGCTTCACGCTCACGCTCATCGCCTGCCGGCAGGGCTTCTACGCGACGGGCGGCGCCGAGGGCGTGGGCCGCGCCACGAACCGTGCGGTCGTGCAGAGCGCGGTCGCGATCCTCGTGCTCGACTACGTCATCACGAGCACGCTCTTCGTCGGATGACGTGATGAGCGATCAGGATCCGATTCACGTCCGCATCGAGGACGTCAAGAAGAGCTACGACGGGACCGAGGTGCTGCGCGGCGTCACCTTCGACATCGTCCGGGGACGCATCAACGTCGTCATCGGTGGCTCGGGCGCAGGCAAGAGCGTGCTCACCAAGCAGATCCTGCGCCTCGAGAAGCCCGAGTCGGGACGCATCGTGGTGGACGGCGTCGACATCGTGCCGCTCGACGACTGGAAGCTCGTGCCCATCCGCAAGAAGTTCGGCATGGTGTTCCAGTTCGGCGCGCTCTTCGATTCGCTCACCTGCTTCGACAACGTCGCCTTCCCGCTGCGCGAGCACACCAAGATGTCGCGACGCGAGATCCACGATCGCGCGATGCAGCGCCTGACCGATCTCAACGTCGTGAAGGCGGCGCCCATGCTGCCGGGGCAGATCTCGGGCGGCATGCAGAAGCGCGTCGCGCTGGCCCGCGCGCTGGTGCTCGAGCCGGAGATCCTCGTCTACGACGAGCCTACCAGCGGCCTCGATCCGGTGAGCTCACGCCTGGTCGACGATCTGATCGCAGAGACCAGCTCGAAGTTCGGCGTCACGAGCCTCGTGATCACGCACGACATGGCCAGCGTGTTCAAGATCAGCCACTTCGTGAACATGCTCTACAAGGGCAAGATCGAAGAGAGCTGCACACCCGACGAGATCCTGAAGTCGAAGAACCCGGTCGTGGTGGACTTCCTGCGCGCCTCGGGCGTGAAGACGGACTGAGCGCGGGTCGCGGGGGGCTTCCACGGAACGTCGGCGCCGCGTACCTTGATCGCATGGGGCGTGTTCTGGCGGGGCTCGCTCTCGGACTCGTCGCGCTGTGCGGATGCGCGCGGGGCTCGGCGGAGACGGGACGACACGACGCGGGCTCGCCGATGGACGCGGGAGCGCAGAGCGATGCGGCGTTCGCGATGGACACCGGACGAGACGCGCTCGCCGCCGACGCTGGTCCGATCGACGCAAGCGGTCCGCCGTCCGACGCGGGTAGCGACTCGGGCTGCGGCGCGCTCGGTGGGCTCTGCTGCGTGGGTAGCACATGCGACGCCGCGCTCACGTGCGTGTCGGGGCATTGCATCGCGCCGAGCGACGGCGGCATCGATGCGGGACACGACGCCGGACACGATGCGGGATACGACGCGGGATACGATGCCGGATACGATGCCGGACACGACGCCGGATACGATGCGGGATACGACGCGGCTTCGAGCATGCCCGACGCAGCCCTCATGTCCCCGGACGCCGCCGTCGTCTGCGGCATGAGCGCGCAGCCGTGCTGCACGGGCTCGACGTGCACGTCCCCGCTCGCGTGCAACGCCGGCATCTGCGGACCGGCCGCGAGCGACGCGGGCGCGCCCGACTCGAGCGGCCCACCCTGCGGCTTCTTCCTCGGCTTGTCGTGCTGCCCCGGCAACATCTGCTTCGGAGGCCTGACCTGCCGCTCCGGCGCTTGCTTGCCTTGAGTCGAGCGCGCGGCTCGACGGCCGCGTCGGCTCATTCCGCATGAACAGATCAACCATCGGGCGCGTCGGGCGGATTGCGGCGCTGGCGATCACCTACGCGGTGGTCGGACGCATCGGCCTCCTCGTCGAGCCGGTCGCCGGCTTTGCGACCCTCGTCTGGCCCTCGAGCGGGATCGCCGTGTTCGCGCTGGTCGTGTGGGGTCGCAGCGCATGGCCCGGCGTCGCGCTGGGCGCGCTCGCGGTGAATCTCTGGATCGGCGCCACTCCGCCCGTGGCGTGTGGCATCGCCGTCGGCAACACGCTGGCCGCGCTCCTCGCCGAGGCCGGGCTCCGTCGTGCTTCGTTCCATCCGGCACTCGATCGCGTGCGCGACGTCCTCGCACTCCTCGTGGTCGGCGCGCTGTTCTCGACGTTGGCGAGCGCGTCGGTCGGGGTCGCGACGCTCTACCTCGCGGGTGTGGTGCCAGGGGTCGGCGCGCTCGACGCGTGGCGCGCGTGGTGGCTCGGCGATGCGATGGGCGACCTCGTGATCGCGCCGGTGCTCTTCGTCGCGTCGCAAGGCGAGCGCGCGATGCGTCCGCCACGCCTGTTCGAAGGCTTGGTCGCGGCCCTCGTCACCGCCGCGTCGGCGTTCCTCGTGTTCGGTGGCGTGATCGGACCGGCGCACGCGGGACGCTCGATGTACCTGCTCTTCCCGGCGCTGGTCTGGGTCGCGGTGCGCTTCGCGCAGCGTGGTGCTGCCGTCGCCGTCGTCGTCGTGTCGGGCGTCGCGGTCATCGCGACGGCGGCCGGCGTCGGCCCTTTTGCGACCGTGCCCTTGTCGACGGCGCTGCTGGAGCTCCAGTCGTTCATGGCGGTGGTCACGAGCGGGCTCTTGCTTCTCGGCGCAGCGGTGGCCGAGCGCGATCGGGCTCGCACCGCTGCGCTCGACGCGGCGCAGGCCCGCGAGGACTTCCTCGCGATCGCGGGCCACGAGCTGCGAACACCCCTCTCGACGCTCGTGATCGAGCTCGGCTCGCTGCGTCGGCAGTTCGAGCGGGAGTCCACGATCGACTCGCGTGTCGGCGGTGCGCTGACGCGGGCGCAAGGGCAGGCCGACCGCCTCGCGTCGCTGCTCGCCAACCTGCTCGACGCGTCGCGCATCGGTGCGGGCCGGCTCGAGACGGAGACGAGACCGGTGGATCTCGCGGAGCTGGTTCGCGCCAGCGTCGATCGCTTCCGCGATCAGGCCGAGCGAGCCGCGTGCGAGCTGCGGATCGCGATCGAGGGGCCTGTGATCGGAGACTGGGATCCGCTCCGCATCGAGCAGGTCACGTCCAACCTTCTCTCGAACGCCGTCCGCTACGCGTCGGGCGCACCCATCGACGTCGACCTCTCGGTCGTCGGCGGCGAGGC
Organism: Deltaproteobacteria bacterium; assembly: GCA_043750095.1. GTDB lineage: Bacteria > Myxococcota_A > Polyangia > Polyangiales > Sandaracinaceae > JBBSAT01. Next base: position 2,150 of record JAYVCF010000190.1, on the reverse strand, counting down.
CGTGCTGAGCGTACGGGACCACGGTCCCGGGATCGCGCCCGAGCAGAGGAACGAGATCTTCGAGCGGTACCAGCGCGGCGGCGCCAAGCGCGAGCGGGGAGGCCTGGGCCTCGGCCTCTTCATCGCCCGCAGCGTCGCCGAGGCGCTCGGCGGCACTCTGGTCGCCGAGCCCGCCGCGCCCGGCGCTCGGTTCGTGCTGAGGCTGCCCGTCGTCCGCGGTTCCCAGCTGGCCGCACCGACGCCGACAGAATAGGATGATCGAATGGTCAATCGTGCGCGCGCCGTGGTGCTTCTCGTCGAGGACGACGAGCCCCTGCGCGAAGCGCTCTCCGAAGCGCTGCGCAACGAGGGGTATCGCGTCGCGTCGGTCGCGGATGGCCGGCTCGCGCTCCGCTGGCTCGGCGAGCACGCGCGACCGGCGCTCATTCTTCTGGATCTCTGGATGCCGAACGGGGACGGGTGGCAGCTGCGCCAAGAGCTCCGCTCACACGACCACCTCCGCGACATTCCCGTCGTCGTCATGACCGCGGTGCCGCAGCAGAGCGCGGTCGTGCTCGGCGTGCGGGCAGTCCTCGAGAAGCCGGTCACGCTGCCGCATCTGCTCGAGACGGTCGAGCGCCACTTCGCGCTCTGAGGAGTTCGCGATCAAGCGGCCTTACGTTGACGCGCGGCTTCGCGCGCGTTCCTGCGACGGGATTTCGCTCGAACGAGGGCAGCTTCGCGCCCGAGAGCGCTCCTCGGTGCGCGCCGCGCTCGTGACCTCCGGTGCTCCGATCGCTGGCCGGGAGCCATCGTTCCTCGCGCTCGCGATCCTCGTGCTGGCCGGCTGTTCGCCATCGCCGACGATGATCGACCGCATCGATGCCGCGCGCCCCGATGCCGGGCCACTGCCGCCTGCGCTCGTGGTGCCCGTGGTCGCCGTGGGGATCGATGCGTATCTCGGTTGGGAGGCGTGGCCGCGCCTCCGCGTCGGCACGCGCACCGAGATGAGGAGCACGTACGACCGCGCGGGCGGCAACGAGGGCTCCGACGCGGCGCACTTTCTCCGCTCGGACGCGCCCGACCGCTGGGTGACCCTCGAGCTCGGCGGGCCGGGCGTGCTCGTGTTCGCGCGCGCGAACCACTGGCACGGATCGCCGTGGCACTTCGGGCTCGACGCGACCGACGTCGTGGTGCGCGAGACGTCGACGACCGATCCCGATCACCCGATCGATCCGTCGTCCTTCGAGCCGGCCGCGGCCTTCCCGCCGCCGCTCGCGGTCACGTGGAGCCTCACGCGCGGGGCGGACCTGAGCTGGGTGCCGCTCGCGTTCGAGCGGGCGCTCACGATCTCCTACGAGCGCACCTTCTACGGCACGGGCTACGACATCGTGCAGCGCTTTCCCGAGGGCGCGGAGAACCTCTCGCATCCGATCACGACCTTCGACGGCGCGGCGCCCGATGCTCGGGCCATCGCGTTGCTCGATCGCGCAGGCGAGGATCTGGCGCCGACGGATGCGCTGCGATCGAGTGGCACGATCGATCTCGCGCCCGGCCACGACGCGCTGCTCGCCTCCCTCGACGGACCACGCGTGCTACGGGCGCTGCGCTTCCGCGTCGATGCGGCGCACGCCCTGGCGTTCGGTCGCGCGCACCTCCGGATCACGTGGGACGATCGCGAGGTCCCCTCGATCGACGCGCCCATCGCGCTCTTCTTCGGTGCAGGCACGCTCTACGATCGCGACGACCGCGAGTGGCTCGTGCGCGCGCTTCCCGTCTCGATCCGCCGCACGGCCAGCGGGTTCGATCTGCTGGCGGCGTGGCCCATGCCGTTCGCTCGTCGCGCGCGCATCGAGATCACCGACGTCGCGGAGGCGATGTCCGGGGTCGCGTGGGATCTCGCGACGGTGCCGCTCGTCGATCCGCCAGGGCACGTGGGCAGCTTCCACGCGAGCTACGTCGATCAGGGCACGGGCACGCCAGGCGAAGACCTCGTGCTGCTCGACACGCGAGGAATCGAGCGCTCGAACGACTGGTGCGGGCACGTCGTCGGCACCTCGTTCGTGTTCAGCGAGAACGCGTTCCTCGGCACGCTCGAGGGCGACCCGCGCTTCTACTTCGACGATGCGCGCTCGCCGCAGGCCTTCGGCACCGGCACCGAGGAGTGGGGC
>JAYVCF010000189.1:0-3526 GCA_043750095.1 Deltaproteobacteria bacterium | reverse complement strand
CGTCGCCGTGAACAACGTCGGCAGCGACATGGGCACGCTCGCGCCGCTCGTGGAGCAGATCGAGCGCCGCACCGGCGAGCTTCCGGAGCAGATCCTCGCGGACGCCAACCACGCGAACCACGCCGCCATCACGACCCTCGAGCAGCGCGGCGTCCAGGTCCTCGTCCCCGTGAACGAGCGTACGAGCCACAGCAAGGTCAGCGCGACGCCCGAGCTCGAAGCGTGGAAGAGACGGATGAGCACGCCCGAGGCGCAGCAAGCCTATCGTGCACGCGCGAGCCTGTGCGAGCTCACGAACGCGAACGCGCGACGCATGGGCATGACCCAACTGCTCGTGCGCGGCATCGTGAAGACCACGAGCGTCGCGCTGCTGACCGCCATCACGCACGACGTCCTCGCGCCCGCCGCCGCTCTCATCGCGTAGTCGCACGACAGCGAACTCGATTCGGCGCTGATCACGCGCGCGCCCTCCCTCGGCCGAGCCGCGCACACGGCTCCGCCGTCGCGCCCGGCACGCGATCGCTTCGAGCGCCGCGGCAGGTTTTGAGTCGGTCGCTCAGTCCGCACCTACGAGTTCTTCATTCCTCTCGAGCGCGACGACACCGGCGAGATGCACGCCCCCGAGGTCGTGGACGAATGGGAAGAAGGTACGTCGCGGCGCTTCCGAGGCCTCACACGCCTCGGCATCGTGCGCGGCTTCTGGTTCGACCCGGACCGCGCGGAGATCGTCCACGACGACAGCTGGGGTTACCTCGTCGGCGTCGCAGCCGAGATCGAGCACGAGTGCAACGGGCTGCACACGGTCTGTGCGTGCAGCTGCACGCGAGCGGGCGGCATCACACGAATCGCGGCGAAAACCCACGGCCCGTCCGTTGCTCGGTTGGGCTTCGGAGGTCGTGATGAACAAGATGACGCGTGGGTTGGGCGTGCTGATGGTGTTGCTCGCGGTACCGGCGACCGCCTGTCTTTTGGGCTGTGACGAGGGGAGGCTCCGGGGGCATTGGTCGTTCGCGGGATCGTGTTCCAACCTCGTCGAGGCGGACACCGGAGGCGCTCCTGCGGACGCGGTCGCGTGGCTCGACGGGGGCGACACGCTCGTGCGCGTCTGGTCGGAAGAGCAGAACCGCGGTCAGAGGATCCTGCTGCACCGTGCATCGCTCGACGCGATGGGCGTCGGCCTCCATCGAGCGACGCCGGAGGCAATGCTCGCGGACGAGACGATCGACTTCGAGATCGCGAGCTGCGCGGGACCCTCGATCGACGAGCCCGTGTGCGTACGCACCGAGGCGCAAGAGATCGAGATCGTCGACCTCGGCGACGGCACGCGCCGCGCGACGTACCGCGCCGATGTCGTGCGCGCGGACGGAACCGTGGAGGTCACCCACGGCACGTTCGTCTTCGAGCTGCCGGGGGTCGACTGACCGGCATTCGCGCTGGCGCGTGGCCTTGTGCTGATGGCTCGGACCATGCGAGTGCGGGGTAGCGATGTTCGCGCGGTCGCCACACAGACGTCCGATCGACGCGTACCAACCGGTCGATGGGAGCGTCGATGCGCGCGAGCATCGACGAATCTGCGGCGTGCTGCACGAACTGCATGGCGCTTGCCAGCGTGAACCAGGCGGACACGTGCGTGGGCGGCGGGCCGGGCGGGACGTGCAGTTGTTCGACCAACCCGGGCGGCGCGCCGTGCGCCACCGGACAGAGTTGTTGCGGGATCGGCTGCGTGGACACGAACACCAGCTTCATGAAGTGCGGGTTCTGCAACTCGACGTGCACTGTCGGTTCGGACACTTGCAGCGGCGGGCAGTGCCACTGCGGGACGGGCTCGTCCTGTTCGTTCACGACGATGTGCCACGCAAGCGTCTGCGGTTGATCGTTCGGCCCGCTGCATTTCGCGCCTCGCGCGTGCGATCGAGCGTGCCTGACGATCCGTGAAGAAGGGTTCCGCTTCGCGCTCGAGGACGGAGTCGCGCGGATCACGCTCGCGCGCCCGTTCGCATCAACGCGCTGGCCGGCGGCGCTCAGGCTGGACGGCGGACGCGCATCACGAGGGCTGCGGCGAGCAGAATACCGCCGAGCGCCGTCGTGATTCCTCCTGTCGTCTCCATCGCCATCGGCAGCACGAACTGGATGGCAGCGTCGCTCTGAGCGCTCGCTAGGTTCCGTCCGTACGCCCAGACGACGGCGCCCACGACGAACAGGAACGCTCCGGCTCCGGCCACCCTCACGTACCCGTGACGCGCGCGCGAACGCAGCTGCGCCTCGAAGTCCGTCGCCGCTTCGTCATCCGCCGTCGCTCGATCACCAGGTGCGTTCTTCGGCATTCGTCTCGCTCCCTCGGGGGACGGGGTCCGTGAGGAACAGGGTCCCCATGAGCGCTACGTTTCCGCACGCGTCCAGGATACGCGCGCAGAACGTTCGCGTCTCGGTGTAGCGCGGGGACGTCGGTGCGGGTCGGTCGAGGCGTCGGGCTCTCTTCGACGAGGGCGAGCCGCACCTGGAAGACGAGAGATCAGCATCGCGCACGCCTACGCCGCTGCGACGCGCAGCGAGCGCCACGCGCCCGACGACGATGAGCACGACTTCGGCGTGCAGCTCCCCACGCGCCGCAAGGCACGCATCGACGAGTGGGACCTCGATGCTGAAGTGGCTGTCTACGAGCACGATCGCGACAGGGACGAGACGGCTCTGGCGGTCGAGAGATACGGTGCGATGGAATCGCGGCCGTGTTTCGCCGAGGGAGACGACGACAGAACCCTCGGCGTCACGCGTCGTCGTCACGCTGACGCGCTGGCTGGCCGATGCGCCCGTGAGCGCTCTCAGTGCAGGGTGAACGTGACGACGGTGTGGTTCGACGAGTTGAACAGCGCGAGCGTCGTCGGTGTCGCGGTGTACGCGTCGAAGTCGAGCGCAGTTCCGGCGACGGGGCAGGTCGAGACCGCGTGGAACGCGGTGAGTGTCGTCGTGACGGCCAGGTTGAAGCGCTCCTCAGCGCCCGCATTGCGGATCTGCGCGATGGTCGCCGTCGTCCCCGTGACCAGGAGGACGGCGCGGTAGGTCATCCCATCGGCGGTGCCAGGCGCGTAGTGCTCGTGCGCGCTCAAGAAGTACGTGCCATCCACGATCGGACCACCGAGCGGAGCGGGCTCCGCGCCCGCGCCCATCGTATCGGTAACCGGGGTCGTCGGGATCGCGGTGCTGTTGCAGCCGACGCTCGCGTCGGTCGCGCCTCCGCCGTCGGAGCCAGTTGCGGCGCCTCCACAGCCGGTGATCGCAAGCACGCTTAAGACAACGGTCACACCGAGTCGAATCGTCATCGAGACCTCCATGGATCGAAGCCGATGCGACGACGATGCGCCTGAAGACCACGGCGCGGCGCCCGCGTCAACTCCGGCCCTGCAGCAGCTCCATCGCGTACCAAGGTGTCGGCTCGCCGAGCCCGACGTCGAGGATCCGCACGATCCCGGGATGCCGCAGCCGCGAGAGCGCGCGCACCTCGCGCCGCAGACCGGCGAGCAGCGCGGGA
>JAYVCF010000188.1:0-3112 GCA_043750095.1 Deltaproteobacteria bacterium | reverse complement strand
GCTGTAGGGATCGGGCTGGCCGAAGCGGTAGTCGAGCCAGCTCACGAGCACCACACCCGCCGCCGGCGAGACCACGTGCGGCTCGATCGAGTCGTGGTGAAGCGGATCCTGATCGAGCTGCACCGCGTTCGCGAGCCACGTCGCGCCGTTGTCGGTCGAGCGGTTCATCCAGACGTCGAAGGAGCCCGTATCGCGATCGTCGATCCACACGACCCAGGCGGCGGTGCCGCTCGCGGCGATCGCGGGATCGAAGCTCGACGAGGAGCCGGCGGGAGTGCCGGTGTCCATCCGCATCTCCGCGCCGAACGTGGCCCCCGAGTCGGTGGACGCGCGCAGGAACACGTCGAGCGAGCCCGAGCGGTTGTCGCGCCACGTGACGAACACGTTGGTGCCCGCCGCTGCGATGTGCGGCTGGGCGGCGACGAACGACGCGCCCGCCGGCGTCGAGAGCTGCAGAGGCGTGCTCCACGTCGCGCCCGAGTCGGTGGAGCGCGCCACGAAGACTTCGCGCTGGCGCGTGCCGGTGAACGTCTCCCAGGTCGCGTACACGTTCGTTCCCGAGCTCGCGAGCGAGAGGTCGTACGAGTCCTGCACCGCCGTGCCGCCGAGGCCGTTGATCTTCACTTCGGTCTGGAGCGTCGCGCCCGAGTCCATCGAGCGTCGCGAGTACGCCTCGCGGTAGTTCGGCCCGCCTCGGAAGTCGGGCCAGCCCCAGACCACACCGGTCGCACCGGGCAGTGCCATGCGCGGCGCGAACACGGGGCCGCCCGCCGTGTCGAGTCGGACGGGCGCGACCGGGAACGTGGCGCCGCCATCGAGGCTGCGCACGGTGTACACGTGCGGCGAGGTGCCGCCGGTCAGGTCACGCCAGCCGACGTGGAGGCGCGTCGTCGCGCCGCTGCCCGTGCCGATGATCGACGGGTCGAGCGAGTTCGTGAGGCTCTGTGCGTCCATCGTGTCGAGGCGCGCGTCCGTGCCCGTCGGCACGATGCAGTTCTCGTCCTGCAGCGCGTCACAGTCGTTGTTCAGGCCGTCGCAGAGGGTCTCGACCGCCTGGTAGGTCGCGGGCAGATCGCAGGCGTAGCCCGCGGCACCACGACACGTCGGGATGCGGCCCGCGCACACGCCGCGCACTTCCATGCAGGTCGGCACCGTCGCCGCGGGCGGTGTCGTCAGGCCATCGTCGACCGCGCCGTTGCAGTTGTCGTCCACGCCGTTGCACGACTCGGTGGTCGGTCCGACCAGGGTGCCGCCGCACGTCAGCGCGCCTCCGGTGCACGTGACCTGGCCGTACACGCAGCGACCGACGTTGGTGGTGCCGCAGCGATCGCCCACGCTCGGGATCGGCTGGGCCGCCGTGGACTCGTCGGTGCGGCCGTCGCAGTCGTCGTCCGTGTTGTTGCACGTCTCGGCGGTCGGTCCGATGTCGCCGCTGCAGCCGAGCGCGCCGAGCACGCAGACCGTGGTGCCGGTGCTGCATGCGCCCGTCGACAAGCCGCACGTCGTGCCGATCGCCGGATCGGCCTCGTCCACGCGCCCGTCGCAGTCCTGGTCCACGCCGTCGCAGGTGTCCGCGCCGCCGGTGGGCGTGCACGCGTACTCGCAGCCCGTCAGTGGATTGCCATCGACGTCGTAGAAGCCCGGGTTGCAGTCGCCCGCGCCGAAGTTGCAGATGCCGAGGCCGCAGTGTGCCGTCGCGTGCGGGAAGCTGCAGATCGTTCCGCACGTCCCGCAGTTCATCGGATCGTTCATGGTGTTGAACGTCTCGTCGATGTTCCCGTCGCAGTTGTCGTCGACGCCGTTGCACGACTCGGTCGCGCTCGTCGCGGTGCATCGATACTCGCAGCCCGTCGCGGGGTTGAGGTCGAGATCGACGAAGCCCGCGCGGCAGCTGCTCACGACGCAGACGCTCGCCACGCAGGTGGCGTTGGCGCCAGGGAAGCTGCACAGGTTTCCGCAGCTGCCGCAGTTCGCGAGGCTCATCGTCAGATCGATGCCTTCGTCCACGAGCATGTCGCAGTCGTTGTCGAGGTGATCGCAGATCTCGTCGCCCGAGGGAGGGCACGCGTACTCGCAGCCGTTGGTGAGCAGGCCGTCGATGTCGTGCCAGCCCATCTGACAGTGATCGATCCCGCACGAGCCCGAGGTGCACGCGGGGAACGCGTGCTGCGGCGCGCAGATGTTGCCGCAGTGGCCGCAGTTGCGCGGGTCGTGGTCGAGATCGAAGCCGTCGTCCACGATGCCGTTGCAGTCGTCGTCGCGCATGTTGCAGGTCTCGGCGCCCGTCGGGATGCAGCCATCGACGCGCACGTTGGCGTCCACCGTCGTGCCCCCGTCGCCGCGGCCGCTGTCACCGGCATCCACGCGCACGAGCCGATCGTCGCAGCCCGTGAAGCAGTACGGCTCGACCGTGCAGCCGCCGAGGATGATCGATAACGCAGCGACGCTCGCGAGAATGACGCGCGCGCGCTTCTGCTTGGAGCGACGCACGACGAGCGCGAGGAGCGCGAGGAAGAGGACGCCGAGCCCGGCGCGTGCGCTCCCTGCTTGGCCGACCGACGCGGAGCAGAGCACGCCGCCGCCCGCTGCGAGCCCGCGCACCGCCGCTGAGCCGACGCCGCTACCCCAGCACACACCTTCACGGCAGGTCAGCCCGCTCGGGCAGCGGACCGTCGAGCAAGGATCATCGACGCAGGTCAGACCCCGACAGATGCGTCCGAGCCCGCATGGCGTCGCGCAGTGGTTGACGGTGCACGCCCCGGCGACGCAGCTCTCGGCCGCGCTGCAGTGTCCGCCGCAGGGCGCCGCCTCGCACATCCCGCCGCGGCAGACCTGATCCGTGCGGCAGCCCATCGCGCAGCTCACGACGCACGTACCGTCGGCGCAGTATGTGCCCGCCGAGCAGGTGATCGCCGCGCACGAATCGACCACGCACGCAGGTGCGGCGCTCCCCAGGGTACGGCAGAGCTGGCCGTGCGGGCATCCTCGGCCGTAGCAGCTGTCCGCGACGCACGCGCCGCCGAGGCAGACGAGCCCGGTCGCGCACATCACGCCCAAGCACGGGTTCTCGCACGCGCCCGTCAGCGGGTTGCAGACGTCCATGCCCGAGCAC
>JAYVCF010000187.1:0-10090 GCA_043750095.1 Deltaproteobacteria bacterium | reverse complement strand
TACGCGCTCAGCCCCGACAACCGCGCCCACTCAACCTGTCGGAGAGCCACAATTGTGTCGGCCCGGCGAGCCGGGCACTCCGGTCGTGATCACGACGAGCGGCGCCGACGGCGCGATGATGGTCACCACCCGGTCGGGAGGCAGTGACCCATCGTGCAGCTCGTGCCGGGGTGCGGGCAGACCCCGCCCGCGCCGCATCCCGGTGCGCACACGTGCGCGCCGCCGGTCGTGATCGTGCAGTCCTCCATGAACGCGCACGCGTCGCCGGGGGGGCCGCAAGGACGCATGCAGCGGGAGAGGCCGCTGCTCGGGATGCATGCGTCTGGGCTGACGCAAAAGGCACTGCCCATCACACACGCCATCTCGTGGTGCGTGTTCTGGAGATCCGTCGTGACCGCGCACCGGTAGCTCGGCATCGGCCCGGTCCACGCACCGACGGCGCACACCTGAGAACCGGTACAGCTCCCGGGCATCGTCGGCGAGCATGTGACCGGCCCGCCGGTGTCCGGCATCGTGATCATGCCGGTGTCGCGCAAAGGCCCCGAGTCCGCGGGGCCGGGTCCCGAGTCGCTCTCGACCTCGACCCGGTTGTGGCAGATCTCGTCCCTCCAGCAGTAGAACCCCGAGGGGCAGGGTCCGTTCATCGCGCAGCCGTACACGCCGTCGCGCAGCGTGGCGGAGCAGCCCGCGACGAGCGCGAGCAGCGAGACGGCGACGAGAGCCGGTACGCGCATCAGAACCTCCCTCGCACGCTGAACGATCCGAGGCCGAGGTCCACGACGAGCTGCTCGTCGCGTGCGCTCGTGGGTCCGCTCTGCGCGATGCCCCAGATGAGGCCGACCACCGCGGCCGTGAGACCGACCCCGAGGGCCGCGCCGCCGACCCCCGTCTCGATGGGTGCGCGATCGTTGGCGGCCGAGAGCGTGCTCCACGCTGTTCCGCGCGTCGCGTTCTGTACGGTGCCGATGTCGGCGTAGCCGAACGCGAGCACGATGGCGCCCGCGAGACCGACGCCGACGCCGACGCTCATCACGATCCAGGGCGTCGCGTCGCCTCCGTTCGCAGGCGCGGGAGGCACGGGTGTGTAGCTCGAGGGTGGCTCGGCGGTCGTGCTCGTCGCATGCGGCGCGAGCGGCGCGAGATCGATGTCGAGCATGCCGTCGGTGCGGCCGCGCACCACCACGCGCGCGCTCGTCGAGCGGCCGTCGTCGAGCCGGATCGCGACCTGATGATCTCCGACGCCGAGCAGCACGTGCCCAGGCGAGGCGGGCCAGCCGTCGTCCGTCGTCACGTGCTCCCCGTCGAGATAGAGGCGCGCCGTCGCGGGCGCGGCAGGCACTTCGTAGCGACCGACGAACGCCGCCGCGCGCTCGCGCAGATCCGTGACCTGCGTGCGCTGCTCGTCGGTCAGCGGACGAATCGTCGAAGCGAGCGACGCGTCGAGCGTGCGCACGGCCTCCGGATAGTCACGCAGCTCGTAGCTCGACATCCCGATGCCGCGCAGCGTGCGCGCGTTGGCGAACATGTCGTGCGCCTGCAGGAAGAGCGCGCGCGCCTCGGCCCAGTGGCTCGCGGCGAACTCGCCCACCGCCTGATCGATGACGTGGTCGTAGCCCGCCGGCGGCTCGGCAGCGGCGTCGCTCGGTTGCGCGTAGGCCGTGGCCACGCTCGAGCTCAGGAGAAGGAGGAGTGAAAAGAAGTACGCCCCGAACCGCATCGCGACCGCCGTCGTCAGAAGCCTCTTCAGAAGTCGTCGCGGCTGATGCTACCCGAGCGGCTTGCGGGTGTCGTGGAAGTCGGCGGTGGCGTTCCGACGGAGATCGTCGTCGGGGGCGTCGCTGCCCCGACATGCACACGCAGCGGGCTGGTCTCGTGTCGCACGTGCGTCGCGGAGGTCGGCGGAGGCGCCGTGGTGACTGGCACCGCGGACGGGATTGGCGCTGCGGGCGCGTCGATGCCAGCCGCTTGCGTCGGAGGCGCGACGCTCGTCGGCGTGGGCGCAGCAGGTTCCGTCGGCCTCGTCGCGATCGGCTGCGTCAGCGCCGGGTCCGGTAGCAGCGCCGCATCGCGGGCGGCGTTCCCGATCCCGCGGATGACGAGCACGAGCGCGACGACCACGGCGAAGGCGAGCGCTGCCATCGCGTAGAGCCGCCGGTTCGGCGACGCCTCCGCGAGCCGTGTCGAGTCGGTCGTCTCGTCCGAGAAGCGACGCGCGATCCGGCTCGGCGTCGGCGCGGGCGCCCCGGGGCGAAGGACGGTCTGTGCGATCCCCCGAGCAGCCGGAAGAGCGAGCTCCGGTGTCGGCGCTTCCGGCGCGGGCGCTCGCTGGCCGATCACGGCTCGGGTCGGCGTACCCGACGAGCGCTGCAGGTCCGGCGCGGGTGCGAGCGAGGGCCTCCGCGGCTCGGCGAACTTCGCCCCCTGCGCGAACGGCTCGAGCGCGCGCGCGAAGTCGAGGACGCTCCGCCAGCGATCGTGCGGCTCCTTCGCGAGACCCTTGTGGACCACGCGCGCGATGTCGGGCGGAACCAGCTTCGGATCGAGCGGCTCGTAGGGCTCGACCGCGATCGCGACCAGGAGCGCGCCGTAGTTGTCGCCGTCGAAGGGTGTCCGGCCCGCGAGCATCTCGTACAAGATCGTGGCGAGCGCCCACACATCCGTTCGATGGTCGATCGCCGCGCCGCGGACTTGCTCGGGCGCCATGTACGTGGGGGTGCCGACCACGTGGCCGGTCTTGGTGAGCCGACGTGCTTCCCGCTTCTTCGAGTCGCTCTCGCTCAGCTTCGAGATCCCGAAGTCGAGCACCTTCGTCGTGAGGGCCTCGCCGCCCGCGCTGTGCACGACGAACAGGTTCTCGGGCTTGAGATCGCGATGCACCACGCCCGCGCGATGCGCCGCCTCCACGCCCTCCATCGCCGGCAGCAGCGTCTTGAGCGCCACGTCCGCCGGCAACCGGTTCTCGCGCGTCATGAACGAGCGCAGCGACTCGCCGCGCAGGATGTCCATCACGAGATACGCGACCTCGCCCTCGGTGCCGACGTCGAGCACGCCCACCACGTTCGGATGCTCGATGCGGCCCATCGCCCGCGCTTCGCGCACGAAGCGCTCGAGCGCATCCGCCTCACCGTCGGGGTCCGCCTCCATCCACTTCACCGCGACGCGGCGCTCGGAGATGTTGTGGCGCGCTGCGAACACGACGCCCATCCCGCCGCGCCCGAGCACGGACTCGACGCGGTACTTGCCCGCGATGATCTCACCGACCTGGGGTGCGGCCTGGGCCATCGAAGGGCCGATGCTACCGCGAACCAACGTCGCGTGAGCAAGCGCAGGGCGAAGTGATCGAGCGCGAACCGCGCCCCGGTAGCCTCGGGCCATCGCGTTCGCGTCGGAGGAGCCCATGCATCGAGCCTGTCGTGTTGGCGTATCGATTCGCACTCCGAGTCTCGTGGCGGTCGTTCTCGCGATCGCCGGCGCGGGCTGCACCGCGGGGCAGCTGCACCATCCGGGCGACGGCGGCTTCCGCGGTGACGCGGGGATCGTCTCCCGTCCCGACTGCGATCCGAACGTCGACAGCGACTCGGACGGAATCGCCGACGGCGAAGAAGACGCCACCGACGTCGACATGGACGGCACGCCCAACGATCACGATCTCGACTCCGACGGCGACACGCTCCTCGACGCCGACGAGCACGGTCCCTACGGCCCCTGCTTCGCGCGCGACTCCGATCGCGACGGCATTCCCGACTTCCTCGACGTCGACTCCGACAACGACGGCATCTCGGATCACGACGAAGCCACCATCACCAACACCTCGCCCACGAACGCCGACACCGACGGCGACGGCTTCACCGATCTCGCCGAGGTCGCGGCCAGCACCGATCCCACCGATCCCGCGAGCCGCATTCCCGACACGGACTTCTTCGTGATCCTTCCGTACCAGGGCGCGCACGTTCTGCGGCACCTCACGTTCAACACCACGCTGCACGTCGCGGACGTGTACTTCCTCGTCGACGCGACCGGATCGATGGGCGGGCCCATCCACAACGTGCGCACCTCGCTCGCCGACATCTCGACGCAGCTGGCCGCCACGATCTCCGACGTGCAGTTCGGCGTGGGCTACATCGAGGAGTTCCCGTGGCGCCAGGGCGGACCCTTCGGTCCCACGTTCTACGGCAGCGCGAGCGATGTCCCGTACCACAACCAGCAGGACATCACGCCCGACCTCGCGGCGGTGTCGAGCGCGCTCCAAGCGCTCGAGGTCGCGGACGCGTCGATGCCCAGCGGCTACCGCGCGATCGGCGACGGCGGCGACGGGCCCGAGGCGCAAGTCGAAGGTCTCTATCAGACGGCGAGCGGCGAGGGCGGCCTCTGGACGTGGAACCCGACGGGCGCGACCTTCGAGCTCGCACGTCGCGAGTGCCCGGCCATCCCCGACGAGCGCGGCCGTCGTCGCGGCTATCCGTGCTTCCGGCCCGGCTCACTGCCGATCATCGTGATGGTCACCGACGTGGACTTCCACAACGGCAGCGACGCGGGCACGCGCTATCCGTACCAGCTGATCACGCCCGAGCCGCACATGCTTCCCGAAGCGGCGATGGCGATCAACGCGCTCGGCGGTCGCTACATCGGAGTGGCGATCCAGAGCGACTCCGGCATGTCGATTCGCGACGATCACACCTCGATGGCCACCATGACGGGCAGCGTGGATGCGAGCGGCAGCGCGCTGGTGTTCCCCGCTCCCATGGGCTCCGTCGGAGACCGCGTCGTCATGGCGATCGAGACGCTCGCGCTCCACACACCGATGGACGTCACCACCGAGGCCGACGACTGGCAGCCCAATCCCGACGCGGTCGACGCGACGCGGTTCATCAAGTCGATCACCGCCATCGAGGGCTTCGGCCCCGCGGCAGGCATGGGCTACGACCACCACGACACGACGACGTTCTACGCGGTCGTGCCCGGCACCACGCTCCAGTTCGACGTCGACTTCTGGAACGACTTCCGGATGCCCAGCACCAGCGCGCAGATCTTCCGCGCGAAGATCGCCGTGATCGGCAACCGCTCGGCGCGGCTCGACGAGCGCAACGTCTACATCATCGTGCCTCCCGATCACGTCGAGATCGTGTTCTGATCAGATCGCTTCGATCGCCACCGCCGACGCGTATGCGGCGAGCGCCTCGAGATCGCCGCGATCGGACGTGAGTACCGTCCCTCCCGGCTCCGCGTAGGCCACGACGATCGCATCGACCGCGGATCCGCGCCTCGCTTTCGCGCGGAGGAATGCCGCGCGCCGTGCGAGCATGATCGGCAGGTCGGTGACGACCGCACAGGCCGCGAGGAGTCGGTTCGTCTTGGCGTCTCGGTGTGCGCCGCTGAGCGACTCGACGAGTACGACCGAGGGAACGAGCGGTGGCCAGATCCCTTCGTGTCGGAGCGCGCGCAGGAGTGCGTTCGCCGCCGGCGAGCCCGACGCCAGCATCGAGAGGCCGCCAGAGTCGAGCACCAGGACGCTCATCCGGCGCGCTTCAGCCGGCGCTCGGCGATGCGTCGGCTGATCTCGCCGGCGCGCCCGACCTCGGCCTTGGTCGGGGCACGAACGTCTTTCTCGGCCGTCGCGAGGTACGCCTCCGCCTCGACCTCGAGCTTTCGCCGCCAGAGCTCTGCCCGCACGGCGTCCTGCAGCAGCTCCGACGCGCGCAGGCCCTTGCGCTTCACCGCACGGTAGAGGTCGTCCGGCAAATAGACCTGGAGGCGAGGCATACGCCTATATAGCCGTCTACGTGCGCCGAGGCGAGCGCCCGTCCGTCGTTCGGGAGCCCTGGGCGCGACGACGCGTCGTGCGCCCGATCACGTCGAGATCGTGTTCTGATGGCTGCGTGTCCACGCATCGGGGTCGTTGGGTTGCGCTCTCGTTCTCGGTGCTGACCGCGTCGGGGCTCGTCGGCTGTCCGACGACACACGCGCCGCCCACGTCGTGTAGCTCGTCGCGCGACTGCTCCACGTCGGGCCTCGTCTGCGACACGGCCTCGATGGCGTGCGTGGAGTGCCTCAGCGACACCGACTGCCTCACGGCGGGCACGATCTGCAGCGCGCACGCCTGCCACGCCGTCTCGATGTGCCGATCGAGCCGCGAGTGCCCAGCGCAGGTCTGCGATCCGACGCTCGGCTACTGCGTGGACTGCGTCACGGCGGTGGACTGTCCGACGGGTCAGCTCTGCGTGTCGTCGAGCTGCACCGCGTCGAGCGCGGACGGCGGCGGCCCACGTGACGGCGGCGGCGCGCCCGACACAGGGGGTGACGTGCACGACGGTGGCATCGACGCGCCCTTCGTGCGCGACGCCGGTCCGCCCGCGCGTACCGACGAGATCGATCTGCTCCTCATGATCGACAACTCGAACTCGATGACCGAGGAGCAAGGATCCGTCGTCGGCGAGGTGCCGCGCATCGTCCAGATCCTCACCTCCGGCCACGACCCGACGGGCGTGATCCCCGACTTCACGCCCGCGCGCTCGCTGCACATCGGCATCGTCGACTCCGACATGGGCCTGGGGACCACGACGGGAATCGCGACCTGCAACCCAGGCTTGGGCGACGACGGGCTCATGCAGATCCGAGCGCGCCATCCGGGGACAGGGTGCATGGCGGACTACTCCAGCATCTACGCGGGCAACATCTTTCAGTTCGTCTTCGGTACGGGTCGGACGCCGGTCCAGTTCGCGACCGACGTCGCGTGCGTCGCGACGCTCGGCACCAACGGCTGCGGCTTCGAGTTCGAGCTCGAGTCGCCGCTCAAGGCCATCTCGCTCACGCCGACCGCGACCGGTGAGTCACCCGTCGCGTGGACCCAAGCCGGCTATCGACCACCGGTGTTCTATGGCAGCACGTTCGGGCACGGAGACGATCCCGCGACGAACGGCGGGTTCCTGCGGCCCGACTCGGTCCTCGCCGTCGTCACCATCAACGACGAAGACGACTGCTCGACGCCGAACCCGGGCATCTTCTCGGTCGACGATCCCACGTACAACACCGTCAATCTCAACCTTCGCTGTCATACGTTCGCCGACCAGCTCTTCCCCGTGCAGCGATATGCCGACGGCTTCCTCGGCCTGCGCGCCCACCCCTCGCGCCTCGTGTACGCCGCCATCACGGGCGTTCCGCCAGCGGTCGCGGGGATGGACCCCGCCGTGATCCTCGCGGACCCGAACATGACCGAGCGGGTCAACCCGGCGATGACGAACCAGCTCCTGCCCGCGTGCGTGTCGCCGGGCGGGCGTGGCGTGGCCTATCCCGCGATTCGCATGACGCAGCTCGCGCAGCTGCTGAACGCGAGCGGCGCGACCACCACGGTCCAGTCGATCTGCAACACGGACTTCGGACCCGCGTTCGACGTGATCATCGACGCGCTCGCGCGCTCGCTCTGAAGGTCAGCGCGCGTCCGCAGCAGCGTCGTGTGTCGCCGCGTCGCTCACGCTCGCGTCCACGCACGACGAGAACGGCACCGAGCCGCTGGGGCACGTGCCGCAGCGGCTTTGCATGACCTCGGTGCCGCCGCAGTGGTCGAGGCAGCGAATCGGGAAGTCGCACGTCGCGCTGCAGGAGGAGGCGACGAGCGCGACGACGACGAGGGCGAGCAGTGAGAAGAAGGTACGCACGGGTCGCTATCTGCAGACGCCGTGCCATGGGGCCGTGACACCGGATGGCACGTCCGAGCCAGCTCAGCCGTGCGGCAGGCCCTGCGCGCCGTTGTGTAGCCACGTGCCGATGCACTGACCCGCTTGCGTCACGGCCTCGCGCTGGAACTGCGCCCAGTCGTGGCGGCCGGTCGATCCGACGAGGTTCGACACGCCGAGCGCTGCCGCGAACGGGATGTTCGCGGCCTGACACGCGGCGGCCACGCCGAAGATCTCGCCGTTGTCGGCGTCGCACCCGGTCGCGCCGTGCAGGCTCGCGGCGACGGTGTCGTCGGTGATGGGCGCCATCATGGAAGCCATGACCGCCTGCGCGGCGCGCGGCACCGAGCCCACGAGCGCGGCACGCAACAAGCCGTGGCACTCCACGCTCGTCTGCATCGGATCGGGGAAGGCGGCCTTGCGCGCGAGCACGCTCGCGTCGACGAGGTGGATCTTGGTCGGCAGGATCACGTCGTAGGGGCGGTACTGCGCGAGGCCGGGGAACACGGCGCAGGTCCCGACGAGGATGACGGCGCGCGGTGCGAGCGCTTGCACGCCGCGCGCACAGCTCGCTGCGGCCACCGCCATCCCGAAGCCGAGCACCTTCGTCTTGATGACGAGGCCGCGCATCTGGCCGTCGAGCTTCTCGCCGAGGAAGGGCCGCATGCCCGCGAGGTCGGGCGCGTGCGCGGCGACGAGGAGCAGATCGGCTTGGCGTGTGGCGGTCGCCATCGGGTGCCCGAGGCTACCACCATGGTGCTAGGCTGCCTCTCGTGATCGATCGCGTCGATCGACATCGGCTCGTCTACCGCTGGGATCTCGACAAGACCTATCTGCGGACCGAGTTCGACACCGTCCGGGACTGGGTTCGCACCGCGTTCGAGACCGCGCGCGACAAGCAGACCGTGCCCGGCGCCGGTGCGCTGCTCCGCGAGATCCGCGGCACCGATCCCTTCGGCGTGTACATCGTGTCGGGCAGTCCCGAGCAGCTGCGGCGCGTGATCGAGGCCAAGCTCCGGCTCGACGGCGTGCGCTGGGACGGGCTCGTGCTCAAGCCGCAGCTCAGCAACATCCTCCGCGGTCGCTTCAGGTCCATCAAGGAACAGGTCGCCTACAAGCTCGGCGCGATGCTCGAGACGCGCGCGACGCTGCCGGGCGACATCGAAGAGCTCATGTTCGGCGACGACGCCGAGGCCGACGCGCTCATCTACTGCCTCTACGCCGATCTCTGCGCCGGACGCGTGACGCCCGCGCTCTTCATGCAGCTGCTCGAGTCCGCCGAGACCTACCCCGATGCGATCACGCGCCTCGTGCGCCTGGCCGAGCACATGCCGCGGGGCGGTCGCGCGCGCCGCATCTTCATCCATCTCGATCGCGTCTCGCCGGCCGACTCGTTCACCGATCTCGGCGCGCGCGTCTGCACGTTCCACAATTACTTCCAGCCTGCGCTGGTGCTCCTGCGCCACGGCGCGCTCGACGCGCTCTCGGTGCTCCGCGTCGGAGGAGAGCTGCTCGTCGAGCACGGGTTCACCCCCGACGCGCTCGTGGCGAGCTTCGCCGACCTCGCGCAGCGCGGCCAAGTGAGCGGCGACGACGCGACGACGTTGCTCACCTACTTGAACGGCGCCGACGACTCGACCTTCGGGCCCTCGGCCGCACCGCTGCGACGCTTCGGCGACCAGCTCGACCGCGATCCGAGCCGGAGCGCACCCGAGCCCCGCGAGGACGTGATCCCCGAGATCGACTACCTCGCTTTCTTCGCGAAAGACCGGCTCCGCGCCAGAGCCGTGAAGCGCCGCTCGATGGGCAAGGACCCGCGCGGGGAGGACTGAGAATGAAGAATTTCCCCTGAGGAAGGCAGGAAAACAGGAACGATCGGACGTTTTCATCGCTCGGCCCGTTCATGCTTTCCTGCCTTCCTCAGCGGAATCTCTCCTCCCTTCCCGAATTCCTCACATGCCGCCGAAAATCGGACTGGCGCAAACGCCCCGCTCGGAGCACGTTACGCCCTTCACGCGACACGTTGACGTCGGATCCCTGCACTTCTCTCCGCCTCATGGGGCAACCGAGAACGCGGACGGTCGGTAGACATGACCGCGATACGGAAAGAAAGAGAGACAGACACATGGGACTTCGATTGTACGTAGGAAACCTCGCGTTCGGCACCGACGAAGAGACGCTCCGCACTGCGTTCTCGCAGCACGGCACCGTCACGGAGATCAAGGTCATCACGGATCGTGAGACCGGCCGCTCGCGCGGCTTCGCATTCGTGACGCTCGCGGACGAGAAGTCGGCCGCCAACGTCATGAAGACGATGGACGGCGCGATGGTCGACGGTCGCGCGCTTCGCGTGAACGAGGCCGAAGAGCGCGCGCCCCGCGGTGGCGGCGGCGGCGGCGGCGGCGGCGGCGGCGGCGGCG
>JAYVCF010000186.1:0-8806 GCA_043750095.1 Deltaproteobacteria bacterium | reverse complement strand
GTTGCGGGCGGCTGCGTTCTCTCGGGCGATGGCGGCATCGACGCACACCTCTCGGGTGTGGATGCGGCCGCGGACGCGGGCGTGCGCGCGGCTGATGGCGGCGATTCTGGGACGCCGCCAATGGATTCGTGCTCGCCCGGCGCGGCTGACCCGATCACGGTCGCCGACATCGACGAGAACTGCGACGGCGTGGATGGCGACGCGGCCAACGAGGTCTTCGTCGCGCCGAGCGGGGATGACAGCAACACCGGTACGCGAATGTCGCCGTTCCGGACATTGGGGCGCGCGATCGAGCGCGCCGCTGGCCGTCCGATCCTCGTGGCGGGTGACCAGCTAGTCGCGGACACGGGGCTCGGCAACGCCGGCGCCACGTCGCCGATGCCGACGGAGATCCATGGCGGTTACGACGCACTGAGCTGGCGGCGCGCGTCGACCCGGTCGCAGATCGGTGGCACGGGCTCGCACGCTGGCTTGGGGACGCTCCTGACGCTCGGCGCCGACTTCAGCTTCGATCGGTTCGAGTTCGTCGGTGCTGATGCCGCCGGTTTCGGTGCGGCGTATGCGATGCGCGTCGAAGGTGGTGGGCACATGCTGACGCTCACCGACTGCGTGCTCCGTGCGGGTCGCGGTGATCGCGGCGCGGATGGGGTGCACCCTGCGCTCGCGATGGCCGGAGCATCGGGGCGCACCGGCGAAGCATGCGTGGGCATCATTCAGTGCACGGGCCCGGCGCCGTCCACGACGTTCAACTCGAACGGCTGCACGCTCGATCGAGCAGGCACCGGAGGCGGCAGCAACATGGTCGGCGGGAACTCGCTCGGCGGTCGAGCCGGCGGCGGGACTGCATTCGGCGCGGACGGTCTCGCGGGGGAGAGCGGAAGCGCCGGGTCGGCCGGGAGCGCCGGCCTCGCGGCCGCGACTGGGACCGGCAGCATCGACGCGAGCTGGACCTTCAGGGCTCCGCAGGGCGGCGCCGGAACGCGCGGTGCGGCCGGTTCGAGTGGTGGTGGTGGTGGTGGTGGCTATCCCCAGTTGATCCAGGCGTGTACGGGGGCCGCCACCGAGATCACCCGGACCAACGCGGGTCCGGGCGCTGCGGGCGGATCCGGCGGTGAGGGCGGTTGCGGTGGTGAGGGAGGCGGCGGTGGGAACGCCGGCTTCGCGAGCATCGCGCTCGCCGCGAGAGACGCCGTGCTCGTTCTGCACGACGTGACGCTCTCGACGACCGGCGGCGGTGCAGGTGGTGCAGGTCAACCCGGGAGCGTCGGAGGCGCTGGCGGCGCGCGCGGCCAGGGTGGACCCCGAGTCTGCAACACGGGCTCGACACCGCACTATCTCGCGTACGCGGGCGGCGTCGGCGGCGGCGGCGGCAACGGTGGAGACGGCGGAGCGGGTGCAGGCGGTCCTGGTGGTCCGAGCATCGGGCTCGTCGTGCTTGGAAGCACCACGGTCACAACCGACGGCGGCACGTTCACGTTGGGGCCCGGCGGGCTCGGCGGATCGAGCGAGGTCCTGCGCGGCGCCGACGGAATGCAGATTCAACAGCAGTCGCTCTGAGCGAAGTCGGAAAGGTTGCGCCATGCGACGTGAAGTAGTCGTTCTCGTGCTCTCGTTGGTGACTGGGCTGGCGGGATGTCCCGCGCCGCTCGTCGTGTGCGCGGCGGGTCAGCATCCAGAGAGCGGCGCGTGTGTGCCGGACTCGGCGTCCGATGGTGGCGCCGACGCGGCGCGTGATTCAGCGGTCGCGATCGACAGCGCGAGCGACGCGTTCGTACCCGTCGATACCGGGCCGCGAGACACCTGCGTTCCGTCGGGCACGCTGGATGTTCCCGACGTCGATGGCCACGACACCAACTGCGATGGCGTCGATGGAGACGCAGCGACGTCGATCTTCGTGTCGGAGACGAGGGGCTCCACGACGGGAATGGGGACGCGCGCCGACCCAGTCGACACGATCGCAACAGGCATCGCGCGCGCGACGTCCCACAGTTTCAACGTCGTTCTCGTCCAGAACGCGACGTACGCCGAAGCGGTGACGCTCAGCACCGGGGTCTCACTCTACGGCGGCTACGACGACTCGTGGTTGCGTGTCGCGACGCACGCGACTGTCATGACTGCGGGCCCCGTGTTGAGCGCCACGGACGTCGCTGCGGCGACGACCGTCTCGCGCATCGACTTTCACGCGACCGACGCGACGACCCCTGGTGACAGCTCGATCGCGGCGCGCCTCGTGCGCAGTGATGGCGTTGTGCTCGAGGATGTGGATCTCCTCGCTGGCAATGGAGCGAACGGGATCGATGCGATGCGACCCGCGCAAGGTGGCATGGGCGCGACCGGTGGCGACGGGCACGTCGGCGTGCTGATGGGCTCGTGTGCTGGCTCGACTGCAACCGCGCCCGCAGTCGGTGCGCGTGGCGCGGCGGTCTGCGCGTGCGGCATCGGTGGCAACGGCGGGCAAGCCGGCGGCCGACTGGTGGGCACCGGCTTCGCGGCACCGACGGGTGGCTTCGCAGGATCGGCGCCCTTCGACACCGCGGCGAGCTGCACGAGTACCTTCTCCGGCACCGGCGGAACGGCAGGCGCGCCCGGTGCGGGCGGGTCTGGCGGTGGTCGGGGTGGTGATGGCCCATCGGGGATGCTCGGCGCACCCGGTGTCGGCGGGGTCGCGCTCGGCACCTTCGCGGAGACCGGTTACCAACCAGCCGTTGGGGGAGTCGGAAGCCGCGGTGGTGCGGGGAGCGGCGGTGGCGGCGGCGGCGGCGGCGACAGCGGCTGCGGATACTCGGGCGGATTTTGCACGCGCACAGCCGGTTCTGGCGCGGGCGGTGGGAGTGGCGGCTGCGGCGGTGCTGGTGGCCCGGGCGGCGGTGGCGGCGGCGCGTCGATCGCACTGTATCTCTGGGCGTCGCATCCGACGCTGACGAGGGTGCGCCTCACCGCGGCCAACGGCGGCACGGGCGGAGACGGGTCGGACGGCGGACCTGGCGGATCGGGAGGCCTCGGCGGCGCGGGCGGTCTCGGCATGACGGGGACTTGTGAGGTTGGCTCGACGCCTCCCGCCGGAGGACACGGCGGAGCAGGCGGAGCTGGCGGAGTCGGCGGCGGCGGTGGTGGCGGCACCGGTGGCGCGAGCATCGGGATCGTTCTCGGCAGTGGATCGACGCAGGCGTCCGGCTCGAGCGGCGTGACCGTGCTGACCGGAAACGGCGGCCTTCACGGACTCGGGGGAGGAACTGCGCCGACGGGCGAGAACGGACTCGTCCAGCCGACGTACACGGCGTCGTGAAGACCACCACGATCGTTGCCGCGCTTGGATGCGCGCTGTGCTGCGTCGGCGGTGCTGCTGCTCACGCGCAAGATCGATCCGGCGTTCGCCCCGAGGTTCTCTCGATGCCCAGCGGACCCGGATCCGTCGAGGGTCTCGGGGAGTCTTTCGAGCCCAACGCGTCGAGCGGAACTAGCTCGTACTCAGTCCCGATCCGCGTGTCGCCAGGCGTCGCCGGTTTCCAGCCCTCGATCGTGTTGCGCTATTCGTCAGGAGCGCCGAACGGCGAGCTCGGCCTCGGCTGGACGCTGGGTCTCCCGAGCGTGCAGCGCGGCACCGATCGCGGCCTCCCGCACTACGACGACACCGATCGCTTTGTCCTGCGCGGGATGGAGGGACGCGGCGCAGAGGATCTCGCACAGCTGGACGACGGCTCGTTCCGCTTCCGCATCGAAGGCGCGTTCGTGCGCGGCCGGCAGCACGCCGATGGGACGTGGGAGTTCCGCAATCGCAGCGGCGTCCGCTTCACGTTCGGCACCGCCCACGCGGCACTCATCCGCAGCGGCACGCAGGTGTTCGCCTGGCTGCTCACCGAGCAGATCGACACCCACGGCAACTCGATCCGATACGAGTACGAGCGCGGCGCCGACGGGCACCCGTACCTCGCGCGTGTCGTCTACAACGACTTCGATCCGAGCGTGCGCAACGAGGTCCTCTTCACGTACGCGGATCGGCCGGATCCGCTGACGTCTTACGTTCCCACGTTCGCGAACACGATCGCCCGCCGCCTCGTGCACATCGGCGTGTTGCACGGAGGAGCCGCGGTGCGCTCCTACGCGCTCGCGTACCAGATGCTCGGCGGTCTCTCGCGGCTCACGTCGGTTCAGCTCACTGGCTCCGACGGCACGACGACGCTTCCGACGTTGCAGCTCGACTACGTCGCGTTCGACCCGACCGCATCGGGCATCGTCGCGATGGCGAGCGCGCCCGCACGAGCGCTCGGCGCCGTCACCGAACTCGACGACGTGGACGGCGATTCGCTTCCAGATCTCGTCACCACCGATCCGACGCTCGATGGCGGGCTCTACTCGTGGGTGCCGAATCTCGACGGTAGCTCGTTCGGCACGCGCTCGACGATCCCCACCTCGCCGTCGGTGTGGCTCGCGTCGCCGAGCGTCCAGCTCGCCGACATGAATGGTGACGGCGCGGCGGATGTGGTCGCGCGAGTCTCGGCCGCGAGTGACGGCCTTCGATACTACCCGGCGAATGGCACCGGGTTTGGCGCGGCGGTCGTGATCGCCCCCGCGCCGAGCTTCGGCTTCGAGGACCCCGACGTTCGGCTCGTCGATCTCAACCACGATCGCCGCACCGATTGGATGCGCATCGAGCCCGTGACCGGCGACGTCACGGTCGCGTTCAACCAGGGAGGCGGCGTCTTCACGGCAGGCATGAGCATGCCGCCCATCGCGACGAGCGAGGTCGTGTCGTTCTCGCGCACAGGCTTGCGCCTCTCCGACATGAACGGGGACGGACTCCTCGATGCGGTCGCGATTCGCGACGGTTCGCTCCGATTCTGGCCCGCGCGTGGGTTCGGCGCGTTCGACACGGTACACGACGTGATGGGGGCACCGACGCTTTCGATGGGCGAGTTGGCGCAGGTCGAAGTGCGGGACCTGAACGGGGACGGCACGAGCGATCTCGTCGTCGTTGGCGTGTCCCAGGTTCGCTACTGGCTGAATCAGGCGGGCGGAGCCTCTCTCGATATGGAGCGGATGATCGCGAGCACGCCCACGCGTGGTCCGAGCACGGTCGTCCGCGTGGCGGACATGAACGGCAACGGCACGGCCGACATCGTCTGGGTCGACCCCACGGCGTCGAGCCCTTGGCAGTATCTCGACCTTCTCCCGCAAGGCCCTCCCGGCCTGCTGCGCCGGATCACGAACGGGCTCGGCCGCGTTGTCACGATCGAGTACGCGGGCCTCGGCGCGATGCGCCGGTGGGCGCGAGACCAAGGCATCGCGTGGACACGCCGCTCACCGGTCGGACAGAGCGTCGTGTTCCGCATCAACGACGACGACGGGCTTGGCACCGTCACGCACGTCGAGATGCGCTACGCCGACGCCTACTTCGACGGGGCGGCGCGCGAGTTCCGCGGCTTCGGTCACGCCTTCCGAAGCGATCTCGGAGATGCGTCGCAACCCACGCTCGTGACCGAGAGCATGTTCGATCTCGGCGACACCGACGAAGCGCGGAAGGGAATGCCGCTCTCGACGACACGCTGGAACGCGGATCGGTCCCAGCGCTTCGACACGGAGGCCAGCACACTCGACGTGCGCACGCTCGCGTTGGCGGCGAACGGAGATCCGATTCGTTTCTCGTTCCGACGTGTCCTCGATCGTTCGGTGTACGAGCTCGGCACGACGCCCATCGCGATTCGGACCGAGTGGGACTACGACGAGTTCGGCAACGTCATCCGCGAGGCGCGGTACGGCCGCGTCGCGGGCACCGACGTGACCGTCGGGAACGACGAGTCGATCTCCGTCCGTACGTACGCGACCAGCACGAGCGACTGGATCGTCGATCGCGTTGCATCCGTGCGCGTCGAGGACGCTGCCGGAACGCGATTCTCGGAGCGGCGCACGCACTACGACGGCGAGCCCTTCGCGGGCCTCGCGCTCGGTCAGGTCAGGGTGGGCGATGCAACGCGCGTCGAGAGCTGGATCGAGGACGCGCGATTCGCCGACGAGATGCGCAGTCAGTTCGATGCGCATGGCAACGTCGTCGTGCGGCTCGACGCTCGCGGTGGACGCCACGAGATCGACTACGACTCGGCGTCGCACACGTTCGCCGTCGCCGAACGCGTATTCCCGCACGCCGATCATCCGATCGCATTCAGCGGCGAGTACGACGGCGCGTTCGGGCTGCTGACGTCAATGCGCGACGCCAACGGCCAGCAGCACCGCGCGCGCTATGACGCGCTCGGTCGAGTCATCGCCCTGGTCGAGCCCGGAGACACGGACGCTCTGCCGACGCGCGTCTATCAGTACCGGCTCGGCGCTCCGACCTCGTCGGTCCGTACCGAGCAGCGCGTGCGGAGCGGCGAGACCTCGACCGTGGTGACGCTCGCGGTGGTCGACTCCCGCGGGCGTGCGCGGGGCACCTTCGCAGCGGCCGGTGGTGGACGCTTCGCTCTCAGCGGAGCGACGAGCTACGGCGCGCGCGGATGGTCGGCGTTCGCCGCGCGTCCGAGCTTCGAGCGCAGCGCGGACCTGCCGTCGATCGACGATGGCCGCTCAGGCGTACGCTCGACCTACGATTCGCTCGGGCGCGCGCTCGACGAGACCGAGCCGGACGGTGCGACGCGGCGGCACGAGTACGCGCCGCTCGTCGCACGGATGTTCGACGAGAACGACACCGACAACGGCTCGCCGCACCACGACACACCGACACGAGCGCTCACCGACGGCCTCGGTCGAACCATCTCCATCATCCAGCTCGACGGTGCACGCGAGGTGCCGACCACGTTCGAGTACGATCCTCTCGGTAACCTTCGCCACACGGTGGACGCCGAGGGGCGGGAGCGTCGCTACGCGTTCGATGGCCGCTCGCGTCGGACGAGCGTCGAAGATCCGAACGCCGGCGTCTGGCAGTTCGAGTTCAACGACGGGAACGACCTCCAGAACCGGATGGACGCCGAGGGGAACACGATCCGCTTCGTGTACGACTCCATCGGACGTCCTACCGAGGAGTGGCACCAGCGCACCAGCGACGCGATGGAGCATCGATCGGTCGCGTTCCACTATGACGCTGCCCACGCGGATCACCCCGAGCTCCAGTTTCTCGTCGGCCAGACCGCGTGGATCGAGGACGACGCCGGCACGGTGTTCTTCGGGTACGACGCGCGAGG
The DNA here is from genome assembly GCA_043750095.1 of Deltaproteobacteria bacterium. Classification (GTDB taxonomy): domain Bacteria; phylum Myxococcota_A; class Polyangia; order Polyangiales; family Sandaracinaceae; genus JBBSAT01. Next base: position 1,634 of record JAYVCF010000186.1, on the reverse strand, counting down.
CCGAGGCACCGATCGCGTTCGTCGGTTCGCTGACGGTCACGAATATCTCACCGCGACAGACTTCGACACGGCAGACCGGCCCATCCGACGCGGCTTCCCCGATGGGATGTACCTGGAGCTAGGGTACGACGAGCGCGGCATGCTCGACACGGTCGGACCGCTCGTCACGGGCGTGACGTACACCGCCTGGGACGCGCCCGACGTTGTGAGCTTCGGCAACGGCGTCGAGGACACCCACGAGTACGATGGCCGTCAACGCCTGCGGGGTCTTCACGCGGTGCACGGCGGACTCGCGCTTCGCGACATGTTCTACACCCTCGACGCGGCCTCCCGCATCGAGACGGTCGAGGATCGGCGCACGTCGGTCTCGAGCGAGCACGACCTGAGCGCCGTCTACGGGTACGACGATCTCTATCGGCTCACGGACATCGCCGACAGCACCGGGAGCACGACGTACCACTACGACGACATCGCCAACATCCTCTCCGTCAGATCGGACGACCCGGCGCCGTTCCTGAACATCACGAGCACCTTCGGCGAGAACGGCGCAGGCCCCGACGCCCTCACGCACTTCGGCGCCGAGCAGATCACGTACGACGCGGCCGGGCGGGTCATCGCCGACGGCGAACGCAGACTCGAATGGGACGCCCGTGGACGCTTGAGCCGCGTGACGCGCGGCCACACGGTAGAGGAGTACGTCTACGGCTTCGACGACATGCGCGTCATCAAGCGCACTGTCGTCTCAGGCCGCGTGCAGGAGACGCGCTACATCGACCGCGACGTCGAAGAGCGCAACGGCCACCTCATCCGCTACGCGTTCCTCGGCAGCCATCGGGCGATCCGCCTGGATGGCCTGACCCCGGACGACGTGTCGTACGGCGCGTCGGTCGCAGTGCACCACGGCGACGTCCTCCTTCCGTGGTGGGCGATCGCTCTCTTCGGCCTGTTCGTGCTGCTCATCCCACGCGAGACACGGCGCGGCGCGGCGCTGACGAGCGCGCTCGTCGTGCTCTCGTGCGACGGCGCACACCACAGCCGCATGCTCGCCCCGATCGACGCGTACCCCCGCACGGCGGTGCTGTACCTCGCGGACCTCGCGGGCTCGCCAGTGGCCGAGGTGAACGACAGCGGTGCGCTGGTGACTGAGAACGCCTACCGAGCTTACGGCTCGGTGCGCAGTGCGACGGGCGCTGATGCGGAGCCCTTCGCGTACGCCGGAAACGAAGCAGATCGCGGCAGCGGGCTGGCGGATTTCGGCGCGCGACCCTTCAGGCCCGAGCTCGGGCGCTTCTATGGTGTCGATCCTCTCGCACTTGGGCCGCCGGAAGCGTCGCAACGCAGTGCGAGCCTCGCTTACGCGTACAGCGGGGGCGATCCGATCAATCGCGCTGACACCGACGGGCGAAACTGGGTCGCGATCGGCGTTACAGGCAGCGCCGCGTGGGTCCTAGGCGTGTCGGCGACGCCGATCGCGATCTACTTCGAGTGGGGCGACGGCGTTGAAGGACTGAACATCGGTGTCACCCAAACGTTCGGGGTTACAGGGGGCGTGTCGTTCGGGCCCGGTGGAGGCGTCGTCGTCGAGGGTGGCGCCGGTCAGCTCGCCGGTAACGATGTCGTGCGTGTAAGCCCGG
>JAYVCF010000185.1:0-13004 GCA_043750095.1 Deltaproteobacteria bacterium | reverse complement strand
GGCCTTCGTCGCGAAGAAACCGAGCTCGATCACGCCGGCACGCTTGCGCACCAGGCCCGCTTGCGTAGGCGCGATCATGCGCACCGCGACGTCGGCCTCGCGCCGCAAGAGATCCTCGTTGCGATTGTTGAGCACGAGCTCGATCGTGAGCCCGGGATGCAGTCGCCAGAGCCGCGCGAGCATCGGCGGTAGGACCTCGGCCCCCACGATCTCGCTGCAGGTGATGCGCACGGTTCCGCGATCGGCCTCGGTCGGCGCGGAGACCGATCGAACCAGGGCGCGCGCGCTCGCCGCGATCGCCTCGGCGTGAGGCATCGTGGTGCGGGCGGCGTCGGTCGGAGTGAGCCCGTTCGGTGCGCGCGTGAACAGCGACACGCCGAGCGCTTCTTCGAGGGCCTCGATCTGTCGACGTACCGTCGGCTGGGCGACGCGGAGCGCACGCGACGCGCCCGAGAGGCTGCCGCTCTGCATGACGGCGAGAAACGCCCCGTAGAGGTCCCAGGAGGGTTCGATTCCGATGCTCATCAAAAAATGATGAGCTGATGAACGCTTTCATACAATGTTCACGAGGTCGTCTCGGCGTCAGGTTCTCTTCGTGGTCGGCACACGCGCTGGCCGACGAAAGAGGACCACGACGATGACCACCGCGACGACAACCTCCACCTTCGATGTGACCCCCAGCGCCCGCGTCGCGTTTCCCGGCGGCGTGTCCGGCGTGCCGCGAACGCTCCTCCGCCTCGAGGGCGCGCTCGTGCTGGTCGGTGCGCTCGCGGCCTATGCGCAGCTCGGCGCCTCGTGGACGCTCTTCGCTGCGCTCTTCCTCGCGCCCGATCTCGCGTTCTTCGGCTACCTCGCGGGCCCGCGCGTCGGCGCACTCGCCTACAACGCGACGCACGGCTACGTCGGTGCCGCGGTTCTGGCCGCCCTCTCGTTCGCGCTCGCGATGCCCGCCCTCGTACCCATCGCGCTGATCTGGGCCGGCCACGTCGGCTTCGATCGCATGCTCGGGTACGGGCTGAAGTACGGAACCGCCTTCGGCCACACGCACCTCGGGCGCGTCGGCAAGGACGCGTGAGCGGGCGCTACGCGGGAAGGAGCTTGCCGGGGTTCAAGATCCCCTTGGGATCGACCTCGCGCTTCATCGCCGAGAGCAGCTGCATTCCCACGGCGCCCTTCTCGGCCGGCATCCACTGCGCGTGATCGACACCGACGCCGTGGTGATGGCTGATGGTGCCGCCGTTCTCGCTGATCGCGCGTGAGGCAGCGTCCTTCGCGTTCCGCCACTGCGCGACCGCGCGCCCTGGTGACGGCGAGGCCGTGTCGCGCTCGAAGATGAACGTGAAGTAGAGCGAGCAGCCGTCGAGATAGCTGTGCGAGACGTGCGTCATCACGATGGCCTTTCGGCCTTCCTTCGCGAACGCGGCGTGGAGCGCCTCGCGCACGGCCTTGGCGAGCAGCGGCACGTTCGACCACTCGGTGCTGGTCTCGAGCGTGTCCACGCCGAGGCCATGATCGAGCATGGGGTCGCGCAAGAACGGCATCTCGAAGCGGCGCTTCCACCACGAGCGACCGGGGCTTCCGCCCACGTAGAGGCCGCCTTCTTTGCTCGCGATCGCGCGCGCGCGCGACGCGCGATGGCGTACCTCGGCCTCGTCGCCTTCGATGGCGAGCATCAGCACGCACTTGTCTTCGTAGCCGGCCACGTCGAGCGCCTTCTCGGCCAGCGCCTGCACGCGCGAGGGCTCGAGAACGCGGCGGAACTCGCCGAAGAAGTGCGTCTCGTCGCGATCCGAGAGCCGCATCATCGCGGCGCCCACGTCTTCTTGGACCATGCGCCGCACCGCGCGCACTCCGTCTTCCATCTCTTTGTAGAGGAACGCGACGATCACGCGCTTCTCGGGCACACGACGCACCTTGAACGTCGCCTCGGTGATCACGCCCAGCGTTCCTTCCGAGCCGCACACGAGCTGGTTCAAGCTCGGGCCGGCGGCGGACGCGGGGAAGGGCTTGGTGACGAGCACACCGCGCGGCGTCGTCACGCGGGCTGCGACGAGCCATTTGTCGGCTGCGCCGTAGCGATTGCAGAGCTGACCGGCGCCGCGCGCCGCGATCCATCCGCCGAGCGTCGAGTACTCGAACGACTGCGGGAAATGACCCAGCGTGAAGCCCGCCCGCGAGAGCTCGTCCTCGAGCGCAGGTCCGTACATGCCGGCCTCGGCGCGCGCGGTGTGCGAGGTCGCGTTCACCTCGAGCAGGCGTGCCATCCGCGTCGTGTCGAGCGTGACGACGGGTTGACCCTTCGGCGCGCTTCCTTCGACGCCGCCGACCACGCTCGAGCCACCGCCGAACGGCACGACCGCGATGCCGTTCTCTTCGGCGACGCGCAGCACGGCGAGCGTCTCGGCCTCCGACTCCGGATAGACCACGGCGTCCGGTGCGCACGAGAGATCGCCTGCGCGAAGACGGATCAAGTCGTGATAGCTGCGACCGAGCGCGTGCAGCGCCCGCTCGAACGCATCCGTGCGAACGCGCTCCTTGTGCGTCGCGCCGATCAGCGCGCTGAGCGTCTTCTCGGAGAGACGCGGCTCCGGGAGCGATACGGCCGCGAGCGCGAGCGGCGGGGTCTCGGGCAGCGACGTCAGCCCGAGCGCGCGCGCCACGAACTTCCACACCGCCTGATCGCGACCGTGCGTGTCGAAGCGCGCGTCGTTCTTTCCCCAGCCGTTCCAGCGCAGCTCGTCACGTCGGTAACGCATGCGCGCGGCCTAGCAGAGTCTCCGCGTGTCGCACAGATCAGCCGGGGTCGTGCTTCGAGCGCGCGACCTTGGTCGCACGCACGCGCGGCGTCCCTGCGCGCGCTTTCAGCGTCACCACCACGCGCGCGAAAGGAACGCCGACGGGGCACGCTCGCTCGAGGCGCGCGAGGTCCCCCTTCTCGAGATGAACGAGCCAGCCCGCCGTCGCGTCGAGGTCTTCGAGCGAGCGACCGAAGGCCAACGGAAGCTCGCTCGGCCCACGCAGCTCGCTGCGAACCACCTTGTTGTAGGCATCGAACGCGCCGTCGCAGGCGCCGCACGCGACGCACTTGCCGAGGGACGCGAGGGCCTCGCGCTCCGCGGCGGACGTCGGCTTCTGCCCTGGCATGTCGGGCAGGGTCCGCTCGGGCGCGCGGCCCAACCAGCGCGAGAGCAGGCTGCGCAGGTACGTCCACGCGAGCCAGATGCGCGTAGCGATCGACAACTTGGCTGCGAACGTGCGCCCAAAGCGAACCTTGACGCAACCCCGTGGCGCCTCATATTCGACGTTGCGCTCAGCAGAGTGACAACGGTCAGGGCCCACCCGGTTCTTCACGGGGCCTTGGAGACACAGATCACATGGTCCCTGTTCCTCAGGCTTCGAAGCTCGTCGACTCCACCCGGGCTTTGAAAATCGCACCTTCGGTGCCTCCGGTCGCGATCGAGCGCTACTCCGAAGCGAACGTCCCCACCGAGTACGGGATGTTCCGCGTCGTCGTCTATCGCGAGCATCGCGGGCACGGCGTGTTCGACGAGCACGTCGCGATGGTGATGGGCGACGCGCGCGGTCAAGACGTGCTGGTGCGCGTGCACAGCGAGTGCCTCACGGGCGAGGTCATGCACTCGCTGAAGTGCGACTGCCGCGAGCAGCTCGACCGAGGCCTGCGCGCCATCGCCGAAGAGAAGCGTGGCGTGCTGATGTACCTGCGGCAGGAAGGCCGCGGCATCGGCCTCGGCGAGAAGATCCGCGCATACGCTCTCCAGGAGCGCGGCGCCGACACGGTCGATGCGAACCGCATGCTCGGCTTTCCCGACGACGCGCGTCGCTATCACGTCGCTGCGTTCATGTGCCGCGACCTCGGCATCGAGTCGATGCAGCTGCTCACGAACAACCCCGACAAGGTCCGCAAGCTCCGCGCCGAGGGCATCCCCGTGCACCAGCGCCTGCCGGTGTACATCGAGCCGAACCCGCACAGCGTGGGCTACCTGCTCACCAAGAGCCGCCGCATGGGCCACGAACTCGACATCGAGGGCGCGGCGAAGAACGAGGGCGAGATCGACGCGGCCGTGAACGACGTCGAAGACGCTGACGGAAACGCCGAGTAATCGCGCCTTCGGCGCCTCCTGCTGACGGAAACGCCGAATAATCGGTCAGTTCATTCGCCGTAGCGCTTCGCGGTCGCGATCACCGCGCACCATCTCGTGCACGAGCAACACGCGGCGCTCGACGTCGCGGATCTCGAGCAGCTCCTGCCTCCGTGCCGGGTCGCGCACCATGTGATCGATCACGAAGTCGATCATCTTGGCGGCCCCGCGGGGGGAGGGCGGCGGGATGGGCACGCTCGAGGTCGTGACCATCCCGCGGATCATCTCGGCGAGGCCCAGGGCCTCGATGACGCGCTTCGTCGCAGCGTCGTCGTCGTTGGTGTCGGCGAGCGTCTCCGCGCGCGCGCGGCGAAAGGGCGCAACGAAGGGCAGCTCGTGCAGCCGCACGCGCTGCGTTCCTTCGAGGATGAGGTCGAACGTGCCGTCGGGGTTTCCGCGGTGCGACACGATGCGTCCCGCGCCCGCGATCTCGTAGATGGCCGGCTGCATCTCGTAGTCTTTCTCGAACCCTGGCCTGAGGTGCGCGATCGCCATCGCGCGCGGACCGTGCTCGAGGCAGTGCTGCATCATCGCGCGGTAGCGCGGCTCGAAGACGTGCAGGCCCATCGACACGCCGGGAAAGAGCACGGCGTTCGGCAGCGGAAACACCGGTAGCGCGGCGAGCTCGCTCTCCGTCAGCAGCGCTGTCTCCGGCGGGATCATTCTCGGATCGACAGCGCGGCCAGCAGCTCGGACCGCATGGCGGCGTCGCTGGCCGCCGCGCCTGCGAACGCGGTGGTCACTGCGCGCGATCCGTGTCGCCGCTCGCCGCGCGCCGTCATGCATGCGGGCGAGAGATCGACGACGGCGCCGGCCGCGCGGGCACCGAGGTGCGTGACGAGCGCGTCGACGATCTGTTGGCCGAGATCTTCCTGGAGCGCGAGCCTTCGCGAGAAGCAGTCCACCAGCCGCGCGATGGCACCCAGGCCGACGACTCCCTCCGCGGGCCAGTAGCCGACGTGCGTCACACCGCTCGCGGGCAAGAGATGATGCGGACACACCGTCGTCGTCGCGACGCTGGTGATCAACACGAGGCCCGGAGCGCGCGAGCCGGCCCGGTCCGACAAGATGGTCTTCGGATCGAGGTCGTATCCCGACAGCAGATCGTTCGCGAAGGCCTCGGCCACGCGCGCACCCGTTCCCACGAGCTCGGGATCGCCTGCGGGCGCACCGATGGCGGCGAGGAACTCGTCGATCGCACGCGCCGCGCGCGGAAGATCCACCTTCCGCGTGGACACGATGACGGCCGGAGGCGTCGAAGACGCGATGATCACTTCCCCCAGACAGGAGGCGTCGAAGACGCGATGGTCACGTCACTTCCCCCAGAGAAGACGCATCGCGCGCGGCAGATCCTCGCGCTCCATCACGTCACAGGTGCCGCACTCCTTGCTGAACGTCTCCTTGTGCTCGCAGCTGCCGCACTCGCGCACGACGCTCACCATCGACGCGAGCTCGTCGCGCAGGCGGCGCAGGACGACGATCTTGCGCTGCAGCTCGCCCACGCGGCACTCGAGCGTGGCCGTCATGCGCGTGCTCGCCTCGCTGGCCGACCCGCAGCGGCTCTTGAGCGCGAAGAGATCCTTGATGTCCTGGATCGAGAGCCCCGCTTCGCGCAGGTCCATGATCAGCTGGAGCTTCTCGCGCTGCGCGGGGTCGTACATCCGGTGCCCGCCTTCGCTCCGCGTGGAGGGCTCGACGAGGCCGGTCTCTTCGTAGAAGCGCACGGTGCGCAGGGTCGTCTCGCAGGCGCGCGCGAGGTCGCCCGTCGAGAGAAACTCCGCGGAGAGGCCGCAGGGGGCTTTCGCACATGGGTCGACCAAGCCCGAGGCGCCGGGATGTTCCGACGCCTTCTCCCCTGCTTCCGTCGATTCCTTCGCGGTGCTCAAAAAACAGCTCCCGATGCGCATTCTTACATAGGAACCGAGGGGAGACCCTGTCAAGACGGTGACCCCACACGCAACGCTCGCGCGGCCAGACCGACATCCCATGGGAGATCGGCGGCACCGCTTGGCGTCCCGCCACCCGTCCGATACTCTGGAGGAGCGAGATGAGCGACCCGATTCAACGAAAAGGCCCTGGTGGCGCGTCAGGCGTGAGCGAAGGCGCAAGCCCCGAAGGTGCCGGAGCGGCGTTCCGCGCGGCCGTCGACGCTCAACCGACAGGTGGGCCGACAGGCGTGCGGCAGCCTGAGATCACCGCGATCGCGGCCGAGATCAAGGCCGGGACGCTCGGTCCCAGCGAGGCCATGGAGCGCCTCGTACAGAAGGCTCTCTCGAGCGGAGCGGCGGCCACGCTCCCGCCGGCGCAGAAGGATCGGCTCGCAGAGCTCCTTCGGGCCCAGCTCGCCGAAGATCCGACGCTGCAGGCGCTTCAGCGCGACCTGTCTCGCTGATCTCCGGTCATGATCGCGCCTTCGACGCCTCGGGCCGTGATCAAGCTTGCGTCGTTACGGGCCGCGTGACAGAACGGCGGCCCTTTCGTCGCTAAGGTGGCCCTTTGAGCACGTCCAGCACTCCCAGTGGTTCCAGCACCTCCGGCACGGCTTCCGCAGCCGGCGCTCCGACCGGCGCAGCCGCTCCGCAGCCCCCCGCGGGCACCGGCGTCACCGGTGACGCGATTCAGTGCAAGCCGGTCGAGGTCATCGTCGGCGACAAGGGCGTCGAGCGCGCCATCAAGCACCTGAAGCGCAAGATGGCCGCGGAGGGCGTTCTCCGCGAGCTCAAGCGCCGCCGTCACTACATGAAGCCCTCGGTGAAGCGCCGTAAGAAGGAGTCGGAGGCCGCGCGCCGCCGGCGCAAGCGCGAGAAGCAGCAGCTCGTGGTGAAGTGAGCTCTCGGCGCAAAGAGCGTCGAGCTGGTTGATCCGAAAGAACCCCGCACCGTGAGGCGCGGGGTTTTCTTTTCGGCGTCACGGAATGGGAATGTGGATCGGCGTACCGCCACCGAGGTCGATCGAGATCCCTTGCGCGTCCACGGTCGGTTCGGGCAGCGGCGCGCGGCCTGGTGTCCACGCGTTCGCGACCTGCTCCACGATCGGTGCGCGCAGCATCGAGGGCGGGTGCGTCGAGAGGAACACGAGCGGGAGATCGTCGGTGCTCATCTCGCCGAGATGCCTGAACGTGTCGAGCGAGAGCAGCGCGCCCTCGTCGCTCCAGTGTCCGCCCGGGCGATCGTGACCGGCCTCGAGCACGCTCGTGATGCCCCACATGTCCGCCTCGATCTCGAAGGGCTGCTGCAGCGGAGGTGCGGTCTGCGCGAGCGAGCGCTGGAGATCCTCGGCCTGCGTCGCGCTCGCGGAGCCGCCGGGCGCGCAGCCGGTGTGGCCGCGATAGTGGTGCGCCATCTCGTGACCGAGGATGAACGCGACCTCTTCGTCGAAGAGCTGGCGCTGCCGCGCGAGCTTGCGTGCGTCGGTCGCGAGCGGGCCGGAGAGCGCACCGGGCGCGAGGCCGCGCACGTTGCCCTGACGGATCATGTCCATGATCGAGGTGGCGTAGGTCTCGTACGTGGAGGAGCTGGCGAGCTCGTCGTACGCGCGCGCCTCGGCGGTGGCGGCGGCGATCGTGAGCATCGGTGTGGTGATCATGATCATCGGCGCGCGTGATCCCGGCGCGCAGCCCGCGGCCGCGTTGGGCTCGACCGTGTCGTCGACGATGTGGAAGGGCACGTTGACGACACGCGCGCGGTGGTCGGCCGGGAGATGGCGACGCACCTCCTCGATGACGGACGTGACCTCGGTGCGCAGGAACGCCATCGTCATCGAGCCGCTCGCGTCGGTGCTGTTCGGTGGTGGTGCGGCGAGCGTCGCGTAGTCGGGTGGTGGCGCCGTGCTGAGGAGCGACGTACCCGGCGACGGGATCGACGTCGGAAGGCCGGGTATTCCGCTGGGCCATCCCGACGGCAGACCGGAAGGCAGACCGGAGGGAAAGCCGGTCGGAAGACCGCTCGGAAAGCCCGGGATCGTCGGCATCGCGATCGGCGTGGGCGGCGGTGGCGCGACGGGCGTCGGCGGCGGTGGCCGCTCGAACGGGCTCGGGATCACGCCGCATGCGCAGAGAAGAGCGAGCAGGAGAGAGCTCGCCACGAGAGACGCGAGAAAGCGCCGAGTCGAAGAACGCATCGAGCGCATCTTACGCTCGGACTAGGGCAGGCATGCTCCGAACGTGGTCCCGTCCGGGGCGACGACGTTCGTGCAGGCGAGCGGGCTGCTGCAGTCCGTGGACGTCGCGCAGCGCTTCACACAGAAGAACGTTCGCGTCGGATCGTGCGCGAGCTCGAGGCACGCGCCCTCGTCGGGGCAGTCCGCGTCGGCGTGGCACTCGTTCGTACAGAAGCTTCCGTGCGCGTTCGTCCCATCGCTGCGCGTGAACGAGAGCTCGGTACAGCTCCCCATCGCGCAGGACGTGTTGCCGTCGCAGCGCGCGTAGGGTGGCGCGCTCGCGCAGGCGCTCGCGAGGAAGAGCACGAGGGGGAACGGAAGGCGCATCGCGGACACTCTACACTCGCTCTCGCTCTCGTTCTCGCTCTCGCTCTCGCTCTCGCGCTCGCTCTCGCTCTCGTCGTTGTATTCTCGCCCCACCTCGTGCATCGATCGCGCGCGGAGGCTCGTGATGGGAAAGACTTCGGACGTCGCGTTTGCGAAGACCGAGCGGCGCGTCGCGGATCCCGCCATGCTCGCGGACACACTCGCTGCGCTGACGGGGTCGGGCGAGTCGATGGCGCCGCTTCCACCGGTACCGAACGGCGCCGAGCGGTTCGCGCTGAGAGGCGTGATCGGGCAGGGCGGCATGGGGCGCGTGCACGACGCCGAGGATCTGCAGTTCGGTCGACGGGTCGCGCTCAAGGAGCTGATCGCCGAAGGTGCGGAGCTCGAGCGACGCTTCGCGGTCGAGGCGATCGTGACGGGCAACCTCGAGCACCCCGGGATTCCGGCGGTCTACGCACGAGGCGTGCGTGAGGGTCGCCCGTTCTACGTGATGAAGAAGCTCGCGGGTCGCTCTCTCGCCGACGTGATCGCGCGCACGGGCCTGCTCGAAGATCGGCTCGCGCTCGTCTCGGTCGCCATCCAGGTCGCGCACACGCTGGGCTTCGCGCACGAGCGAGGGATCGTGCACCGCGACGTGAAGCCGGAGAACGTGATGATTGGCGAGCACGGTGAGGTGTGGCTCGTGGACTGGGGGATCGCGAAGATCCAGGGCCACGAGGATCGGCCCTCGGATGTGGCACGGGCGGCGAGCCAGTCGGCGAGCGCGACGGCGGTCGGGAGCGTCATGGGCACGCCTTCGTACATGGCACCGGAGCAGGCACGCGGTGACATCGCCGCGGTGGACGAGCGCACCGACGTGTTCGCGCTCGGCGCGCTCTTGTTCCACATGCTCTCAGGTCAGCCGCCCTTCGTCGGTCCGACGTCGCTGGCGGTGCTCGCCGCGGCGCTGGAGTCGCGACGCGAGCCGCTGCGCTCGCTCGTGCCTGGCGTTCCCCCGGCGCTCGCCGCGATCGCGGAGCGCGCGATGGCGGTCGAGCCCAAGGATCGTTTCGCGAACGCCGCCGCGGTCGCGCAAGCGCTCGAGCGTTTTCTCGCGCAAGCCGCGCTCGCCAAGCCCTCGCTCCCCATGCGAGCTACGGCGGCTCTCGCGAGCATCCTTGCGTTGGCGTTCGCGGTCGTCGGCACCGCGGCGACGGTGCACAGCGTCTCGTCGTTCCGCGAGCAGGGCCCCTCAGGGTACGCGCTCGTCCTGTTCGCGTCGGTGGGGCTCGGCCTCTCCCTCCTCGAGTGGCGGACGCAGGGCCGACACGCACTCTTGCCGCTCTCGATCGGAATCGCGACCGCGACGTTGCTCGGTGGGCTCGGCGCGACGCTGACGGGCTACAGCCAGATCATCCGCTACGCGCGCGAGAGCACCGACATCCAGGACCAGCTAGGGATGGTGATGGATGGCTTCTGGGAGGCGACCGGCATCGCCGCGATGTCGACGCAGCTCGCCATCGTTCAGATCATCGTCATCGCACTCGTTGCCCGCGCGAGCCGGCTCGCGGCGAGTCCGACCCGCTGATCACCTGGATGGCGACCGCGAACGATGCCTGCGCCATCCCGTGCTCGGCCGTGAGCTCGGCATAGGCCGACCCGTCCGCGTCCAGGCGCAGGACCAGCTGCGCCCGCGGCACGCCTCGCGGTGCCCGACGCACCCCGACCTCGAGCTGGGCCAGCGAGCGCGGCCACTCGCCGGTCGTGACGAGCTCGCAGCGAATCGACTCTTGATCGTCGCGGGTCGTGGTCAGCGTCTCACGCTTGGTGGTGGCAATCTGCGCGCCCCGGTCGATCAAGGGGATCGTGATGCCGCTCATGCGGATGATGATCGTTTCGTCGAGCGTCTGAGCAGCCATGGACGCAGCCTCGCTGTGTCGCCCGCCCAGGTCAAACAGAGTGTTGCGAGTGTGCGCGCATGCCGTGGCCGTCCTATATGCTCGCCCACCGCATGCGCCCGCGCCTTTTCCTCCCGCTGTTCTCGATCCTGGCTCTCGCCACGGCCTGCGGCGGTGCGGGCGGCAATGGCTCCACGATGCCGCTGGCGCAGCGCACCGTGGACGACGAGAGCTACGGCGACGTCCGACGCCTCTATCTCGTCCTGGCCCCGGACGACCCCATTCGGGCCGCGGTTCGCGAGCGCCTGATCGGGCACCTGGCGGAGCGCTCCGACGCGCTCATCGCGTCGGAAGACTACGAAGGCGTCGTCGCGCTGCTCGGCGACATGACCTCGCTCCTCGGCCCGAGCGATCTCGCGGGTTCGGGATCGGTGCTGACCGCCATTCGCCCGCTCGCACGCTACCTGGCCGATGCGGGATCGCGCCGCGGGGACGAGCCGCGCGTGCTCGCCGCGCTCCTACTTCTCTTGCGCAGCGCGGACGACGACGCGGCGATGCAGACCGAGTACGACCGGGTCGCCACGTGGGGACACGACTCGCGGCTCGGCCACGCCGCCGATGGCTCGTCGCCCTCGTTCGAGCATCTGTTCGATGGCGCCGTGGGGATCCTCGAGGTCTGGCAGGAGCACGCGCGCCTCTGTCCCGCGCCGGAGGTGCTCGAGCACCTGAGCGGTCTCTTCGTCGAGCTGACGAACACGTTCAACGGTGGCGCGTCGAGCGAAGACGGGTTCGCGCCACGGCTCTCGCCGACGTCGATGGAAGAGATGCAGTTCGTGGCCGCGCTCCTCGAGCGCACGCCCCTCGAGATCGCGGCGGTCTGGCTCGCGCACGGCGATCTCGAGGCGGCGCGCGCGCACCTCTCCGCGATGGGCGACCGCACGGGCACCGAGTGGCGCGTGCGCCGCGTGATCGAGACCGCGATGCAGACCGACGGCGAGGGAGCGGAGGCGCTCTACGAGCTCGCTGCGGGCTACGCGGACGCGCGGACCGACGTCGCCGAAGCGATGTGCCGTCTCGGTGTCCGCACGCACCCGCTCGATGCGCGCTTTCCGCTCTGTCTCGCGCGGCTGACGAGCGGCGACGGCCAGATCGGCGAGGGCACGGCCTGGTATCGCGACGCGGTCAGCCTCTCTCCCGAAGAGCGCTCCGTCTACGACGAGGCGCTCACCCAGCTCTCGCACTCGCTCGACATCGGCGCCTTCGACGACTCGGCGAGCGGCGTCGGGCAGATGCGACAGATCGGTCGCGATGCCGAGGCGATCCTCGCCGAGCGTGCGCGGCGCTGGCCGAACGAGCCGGCGGAGGTGACGCTCGCCGCGCTTCGCTTCTCCGTGGGGCGTGCGGAGATGGCCGCGGGCAACCTCGTGGAGGCGCGTGCGTCGCTGCGCGCGAGCCTCGCCGATACGCCGACGCGCGCCGCGCTGGAACAGCTCGCGTCGATCTCCATGCGCACGGGCGATGCGGCCGCGGCCGTCACGCTCCTCGGCGACGCGATGGGCCGCTTGTCGCAGCAAGGTCGGGACGGGCAGCTCGAGCGCGCCGCGATCCTCGAGTCGCTCGGCGACGCGCACCGGCTCGCGGGGCACCTGGCCGACGCGCAGACCGCGTACCGACAGTCGCTCGACATCTATCGTCCGCTCAGCGACACCGACGACACCAGCCAAGCGGCCGCGATCCACGTGCGCCTCGGGACGCTGGTGCGGCGCCTTGGCGAGCGCGGTGCCTCCGATCGCGAGTACCGACTCGCGATGCAGTCCTCGCCCGAGTGGCGCGAGCCTTTCGCCGAGATCCTGGCGCACCTCGTGATCGACGGTCCGGATCACGCGCTCGCCGACGAGGCGTTCCGCGCGGCCCGCATGGGCTCGCACCTCGCGGACGAGTGGAAGGTCTATTTCGCGCTCTGGGTGCAGCTCATCGCGTACCTCGGCGATCAGGGTACGAGCGACGAAGCCGAGCAGCTCTTGCGCGAGCAGGCGAACGGGAGCGGCTGGCACGCACAGCTCGCCGCGATCGGTGCAGGCACCACGACGTACGAGCAAGCGCTCGCCGCCGCGGGCAGCGCGGGCCAGCGCTGCGAGGCCCACTTCTACGCGGGCGCGCACGCGCTGGTGCACGGCGATCGCGCCGCGGCGAGGACGGCGTTCGAAGCGGCGCTCGCCACCAACATGGTGAGCTACTTCGAGTTCGTGATGGCCGAAGAACTCCTTCCCGCGATCTGACGACCGCAACATCGGACGACCGTAAGACCTGTTGAGCGCCTGCGCGGTGCGGGCGTACCCTGCCGCCGTGGGTCTCTTCGTCGGCTTCGTCATCTTCATGTTCATCGCGTTCGTCGTCGCGATGAGCGGGAACCGCACCAACCCGAACTTGGGAGGCGGGTCATGGGGTGGCGGTGGCGTGACCCTCTGGAGCCTGCGGTCGA
>JAYVCF010000184.1:0-5622 GCA_043750095.1 Deltaproteobacteria bacterium | reverse complement strand
GTACCCCTCTGCTTCGCCCTTCGGGCACGAACAGCAGTGCCCTCGACGCTCTCCAGAGGGGCACCCGCCCCGCGCCGCTACCGTTGGAGCTTCGAGGTTCGCTTTGTTGATCCGAAGCGTCTGTCGACACCTCTGCACACGAACACGCTCCACGCGTTCGTGAGATGCGAGGGCGCCGCCCTCGCGCTCCCGCCACGCCGTCATGTCCGAGGAACGGTCTCCGAGCTGCACGGGCCCGGGTGCGCGAGGGGCGGAGCCCATCGCCGCCGCGAAACCGCGGAGTGGTTTCGTGACGACAGAGGGTCGAAGACGCCGCTGACTTTCAAAGCGCACCGCACGCATCGACGCGGCCAGCCCACCCGAGCCCTGCAATCGACCAAGGCCCCTGTGTCGAGGTACTCGAAGCCTCAGCGCGCGATCACCAAGGGCGTCGGTCCGGGTCGCACCACGATGGCGTTGCTACCGAGCCCCGCCAAGAGCCGCCGCCCGAGCGCGGTCGGCGTGAACGACACCACCTGATCGCTCGGGTCCACGCTCGCGGGCACGGTGCCTTCGAAGTGGGTGAGCGCGTCGAGCACACGAATCGAGGCCGGGTCGATCAGCGTCTCGAACGCCGCGTCCGCCTCCACGTGGCTCGCCGCCGCTGCCGCGAGCATCTGGCGGGCGAGCGCCGCGCGCGTCCACGTCGTCCGCGCCAGCCCCGTCTGTGCATGCGCGACGCGCTCGGCGAGCGTCGCGGCGAGCGCCGTCTCGTTGTCGTCGCGAATCGCGAGCACCAGCGTCGTCAAGAGAGCGCGCGCTTGCTCGGCGCCGCCCGAGAGCGACACCGCCACTGGCTCGCCCGTCTGTCCCTCGCTCGTCGCGCTCGGCACCCACGTGGGCGGATCGCGATCGGTGGACGGCACGCGCTCATCCGTGATCGGAGGCGCCGCGCTCCCGCACGCAGCGAGCAGCGCGACGCCGAGCCACGCGCGGTACTCAGGGAACGCTGCCACAGGCCGACGGGATGCTCGAGCGCAGGGGGCGCATGTCGACGAGCACCGGCTGCCCTGCGATGAGCGAGACCCTCTCGCAGGAAAGGAGGACGTCTTGTCCGCCCAGCGCGAGGTGGCCCCAGGCCTCGACGCGGATGTCGGTGTCCACACCGTTGTTCAGCGCGAGGTAGACGCCGTCGAGGGTGGTTCGGTCCGTGACGCCGGCGGGGAAGCCGAGCCCGTTGCCGTACGTGATGGGACGGCCTCCGAGCGGCGAGAAGAGGATCTCTCCGCCCGACATCGCGCCGAACAAGCGCACGCGCACGCGCTGCACCAGCGCATCGCTGCAGTCGCGGACGTGTCCGAGGATCATCGGACCGCTGAAGCCCGTCGATGACGTGATGGCGTTCTGCGTCTGCTGAGAGAGAACGGGGACCTCCACGCTCGTGGCCGACTCCGGGACGATGAGCCCGGCCACCCACTGCAGGCTCGCCGTGTGCGAGGGGGTCGTGGGCGTCGGACTCGACACGTTCACCCAGACGGGGCCGCTGTCGATCAACAGCGTCGCGCTGCCGCTCGCGTCGCTGGTGCCTTCGCTGCAGTCCGCGTAGCCCGTGCACGAGCCGCTCGTGTCCCAGGTCGCGGTCGGAAACGTGCGCGCGAGGTAGCCTGCGCGTGCGCCGCGGTCCGCCCAGTCGATGACGTGGAGCGTGCGCGCCGTCGGCGCCCCCATGGGCGGCGTCGCGATCATGCCGAGGCAGGCGTAGTCCGCGGGCGTGAGGTCGGGCCCGACCACGACGGGGCCGACGGGCCGTGGTGCATCGGACCGATTCACGTCGAGGCCCTGCGCGTCTTGACCGAAGGGACCCGCGTCCATCCCGCTGACGATGTCCATGATGCGGACCGCGCCGAGCGTCGAGCTCGAGAACACCACGCCGCCGCCCGGCGCGGGCGTCACGTCGAACACGGACGCGCCGAGATCCGAGGCAGCCGCCCGCAGCTCGGCGTGCACGCCCGAGACCGTGTCGCTCGGCATGGTGATCGCGACCGAGCCCCGGAGCGGCAGCGTCGACGGTGCGAACTCGATCATCGGCGAGCGCTGGTGCGGCACGCGGCCTTGCTCGACCACGCACACCGAGATGGTCACCGAGGTGGTCAGTACGTCGCGCGCGAACGCGACCGAGGCACCGCTCGGCGAGGTGACGACGCCACCCGCGACGCCGATGTCGGAAGTTCCGCACTGCGTGCGACCGGCCGGCGACGGGCCCGAGCACGACGCGATGGCTCCGAGAGCGAGGACGAGAGAGAGCTGCGTCGCCGCCGTGCGCACGACCCAAGCGTAGTCGATCGCACTCGCCCCGCCATTGGCGATGCGGCTCAGAGCACCAGTGCGCCGAGCTCGTCGTAGAGATGCACGTTGGCGACGATCGCCTTCTCGAAGACGCCGACGTGCATCGACTCGTCGGGCCCGTGCGCGCCTGTCTCGGGGTCCATCACGCCGTTCAAGATCAGCGGGCGGTCGGCGAAGCGCCGGCCGAAGAGCGCCACGAAGGGAATGCTCCCGCCGACGCCGATCGAGAGTAGCGGCTTACCCCACGCCTTCACGTACGCGCGATCCGCGGCGACGAAGGCCTCGCCCTTCGGCGTGTAGAGCCAGCTCATCCCCGGCTTGCCGCGCGGAGTGAGCGTCACCTTCACGCCGCCCGGGGGCTTGGTCGTGAGCACGCGCGTGACCTCGCCGAGGAGCTCTTCGTGCGTCTGTCCGGGCGCGACGCGAAAGCTGAGCACGGCCGAGGCGCGCGCGCGGATCGCGTTCTTCTCTCCGCCGGGCGGCGGCAGCGTGGTCGACAACACCGTGACCGCGGGCTGACGCCAGACCCACTCGGCGGGAGGCTTGCCGTGATTGGGCAGCGGCGCGACGTCGGCTCGCATGCGCGCGCCCTTGCGGATGACCGCGTCGTTGAGCGGCACATCCCACGCGGCCTTGGACCAGCTCTCGGGCACCTTCTGCCGGCCGAGCGCCATGCGGCCGTCTTCGTCGACGAGGCGCGAGACCAACATCATCAGCGCGATCGCGGGATCGGGAACGAGGTTGCCCCAGAGGCCCGAGTGCACGTCGCTCGTGAGCGAGTCGCACGCGATCTCCATCTCCATCAGGCCGCGCAGCGACACGGTGAGGCCGGGGATGTCGGTCGACGGGTTCTCGCAGTCGGTCAGCACCATCACGTCGGACTCGAACGCCTCGGGGAACGCGTCCATGTAGCGCTCGAGGTTCGGCGAGCCGATCTCCTCTTCTCCTTCGATGAGGAGCTTCACGTTGAGGGGCAGCTCGCCCGCGACGGCCAGCCAGCTCTCCATCGCCGCGAGGTGCGAGACCCAGCCGCCCATGTCGTCGGCCACGCCGCGGCCGAACACGCGATCGCCCTCGCGACGGATCGCATGCGGAGGCGAGGTCCACTTCTCGCCGTTCACGGGCTGCAGATCGAGGTGTCCGTAGATCAGGACGGTCGGCTTGCTCGGCCCGGCCGATATGTACTCGGCCGCGACGGCCGGCAGCGCGCCCTCGAGCTCGAGCAGTCGCACGTTGGTGAGCGAGAGCGCGCGCAGATCATCGGCGATGCGCAGCGCGAGCTTCTTCACGTCGGGCGCATGCGTCGCGTCGCACGAGATGGCCGGGTGCGCGAGGTACTGCCCGAGGCGCTCGAGCGTCGCAGCGATCTTGCCGCGCGCGTGCTGGGCTACTGCATCCGTCTTGGCGTGGGTCATCAGGGATCTCTCCGGCAGAGCGTGAACCAGAAGTCGAGCTCGCGATCGCCCTTCGCCCGCTGTTCAGCGGCGCGGCCGATGGACATGTGGGCCGAGACGCGGCGCATGAAGTCGCGCGTCCGGAAGTACACGAAGCGCTGCAGGCCCACCGTGTTCGGCACGACCTTCGGCCAGCCTGCGGGCACCTTGCCGTCGGGCACGCGCAGGTAGTCCACCACGACGCCACCGCGGCGCATCCACTCGGCGTTCCCGGCGGTCTCGTACGCGACGAAGTAGCCGGGCGTGATGAACCACGCGTTCGAGTCGTTGTAGCCGTTGCAGAGCCGCGCATCGGTCTCGTCGCGCGCGAACACCTTCGCGAAGAGCTGGAAGTGACGCGCCACGGGGATCGTGTTGCGCCCCGGATGGCGGACGGCGACGTTGGGCGCGATCGACGCGGGCACGAAGTGATCGAGCGTGATCACCGGACCGTCGGCGGCGAGATCCCAGAGCTGAGCCTGCTCGCGTCCGCTGAGCGTGAGCGACTCGGCCTCGCGCGTGGTCGGATCGAGGGCGTCGAGGAGGCTCGCGATGTCGGCCATCGAGGCGCGGGAGGCGATCAGCTCACGGAGAGTGGTCACGGCGCGGGAGGATAGATGATCTCGCGCGGAGCGCCTCTCCCACTTTCTCGAGGCAGTTTTCTTGCGGACACGCGCCGACGTCAGTTAGACGAGAGATGGTCGAGGAGGGTCCGCGGATCGCGCGAGCGAGCCGGGCCGGCCTCACACCTGGAGGTCCTATGTACGCGCGCCAGTTCGCGCGAGGGCGAACGTTTGCCCTCGTCGTTCCATCCGTCGTCGCCCTCGTCGCCATGGGTCACCTCGCGCTCGCGAGTGCGCAGCGCACCACCGGCGTGGTGATCGAAGACACCGGCGCAGCCGTCGGCGGACCGCCTGCGGCGCTCGCGCTCGATGGCGCGCTCCACGAGGCGCTCAACGCGCGCTCTGGGTTCCGCATCGAAGGACGCGCCGATCACGCGCGCTACGTGATCACGGGATCGATCGTCGAGTGGAGCACGCGCGACGTGGTCGACGGCCACGAGTTCCGCTGCGGGGTGTCCATCGTGGTCGCCGACTCGCACGGCAACGTGCGCGCGATGCTGAGCGGCCGCGCCGCCGCGCGAGGGGAGGGCGATGTCGGGTCGCTCTCGTCGCGTGCGCTGCTGGCGGCGACGCGGAGCGCGCTGCGGCCGCTCGCCGACGGCCTGCGCTGAGCTCCTGTCGTCTGCGCTACGCACACGCGGACTTGGGCCGCGCACACACGCGTCTTCCCCGCGAGCCAGTCGCGATCGGTGCGACGGAGAAGGCTGGTCCGCACGAAGGTCGCCCGTCCGTGGCGTCATCGAGCCCACAGGGTCGGTACCGGGTATCGCTTGATGACCTTGTCCTTGGTCACGAGCGTCAGGCCTTCGGCGAGCGCCTGCGCGGTCAGCATGCGATCGAAGGGGTCTGCATGGTGCTGCGGCAACGAGGCGACGACCTCGCAGTGCGGCAAGCTGATCGGCAAGGACGAGAACCCGTAGAGCGCAGCGATGTCGGCCACCGAGTCGCTGAGCCGCAGCTTCCCGAGCGCAGACTTGATCGCGATCTCCCAAGCGCTGGCAGCGCTGACGTGCACCTCGTCGGCGGGCCTGTATCTGCGAGACGACGGACGCCGGCAGGGACCCCTCATGCCACCAGACGCACGTCGCCTGTGAGCGCGAGAGTCAATGACGGTGGTTCGCGCTGCAAGGTTGCGCTGCCGACCATGTAGGAAGCAGTGAACATGTCCGGGGCATGAGCACTTAAAGATGTCCGCCCTTCGGGCGGCCCGTAAGCAGGGCGATGGACGCACTGCACGACGA
>JAYVCF010000183.1:0-15356 GCA_043750095.1 Deltaproteobacteria bacterium | reverse complement strand
CAGCTTCCAGACTTCTTCGAGCAGCGTGTTGCGCGAGATGACCACGCCGGGGTGCTCGACGAAGTAGTGCAGCAGATCGAGCTCGAGGCGCGTGAGCTTGACGGGCTTGCCGCGCGCGACGACCTCGTGCGAGTCGAAGTCCACGGTGGACTCGCCGATCTTCACGATGCGATGGACACTGTCGTTCTTCGCCGCGCCCGGCGGGCCGCCGCGATCCCATCGCCGACGGCGGAGCACCGAGCGCACGCGCGCGAGCAGCTCGTCGAGCTCGAAGGGCTTCACGATGTAGTCGTCGGCGCCGACCTCGAGGCCGTGCACGCGATCTTCGGCGGCGTTGCGCGCGGTCAGCATGACGACCGGCGTGTAGTTGCCCGCATCCCGCAGGCGCGCGCAGAGCTCGAAGCCGTCGAAGTCGGGGAGCATCACGTCGAGCACGATGGCGCCGAAGCCGCGCGCGTCCTCGAGCGCCTTCTCGGCCTCGCGTCCGTCGGTCGCGACCACGACCTCGTAGCCCTCGAGCTCGAGGTTGAGCTTGAGGCCCATCGCGAGGTGCTCTTCGTCGTCGACGACGAGCAGCCGTGTCGTCTCGGGTTCACTCATCATCAGGCGCGCGCCTCGACCTCGACTGGCGCCGGTTTCGGCGTGTGGAGCGGGAGGCGTACCACGAACGTGGAGCCGCGATCCGGGCCGTCGCTCTGGGCTTCGACGGTGCCGCCCAGGTTGCGCACGAGCGCCGACACCACGAAGAGGCCGAGTCCCGTTCCCTTTCGCTTGCGCACGTTCTCGCTCGGCGCGCGATAGAAGCGCTGGAAGATCCGCTTGAGCTCGGACGGCGCGATGCCGATGCCGGCGTCCACGACCTCGACGACGGTCGCCTTCGCGTCGTCACGCGCACGCACGGTGATGTGGACCGGCTCGCGCGAGTACTTCACCGCGTTGTCGACGAGGTTGCGGATCACGATCTCGATCGCCGCGCGATCGGTGTGCGCCGAGAGCGACTCCGGGATCTCGATCGTGATCGCGCCCTCGGCGAGCTTCTGCCGTGTCACGACGAGCTCGACGACGTGACGCGTGAGCGCGGCGAGCGGGACGTCCTCGAGCGCCATGCCCACGTCGTCGTGAGCGAGGCGGCTCGCTTGCAGCACGTCGTCGATGAACGAGGTGAGGCGATCGACGTCGTCCATCATCATCTTGCGGAGGTGCTCGCGCTTCTCTTCGGGGATTCCTTCGCGCTCGAGCGTCTGCAGGCAGAGCTTGATCGACGCGAGCGGCGACTTCAGCTCGTGCGTGACCGAGTCGATGAAGCTGTCCTGCTTGCGCACTTCCAGGATCTCGCGCGCGAGGAAGATCGTGAACATCACCAGCACGCTCATGATCACCACGAAGGAGATGATGCCGAGCGAGAGGAGCCAGACGTTCTCGACGACCTGGCCGCTGTCGGTGATGCGGCGCGCGACGAAGACCGTCCAGCCCACGAGGAGCAGCGCCGAGAGCGGCACGGTGACCGCGCCGAAGGTGATCGGCACCGAGATCGATCGGACGGTTCTGCGAGCCACGCCCATGCAGTATGACGCGCCACAGATAGAGGTGGCACGCCGGTCACCGTTTGGTGTAGGCGGTCATGGTTTCGTCACACCCATAGGGGCCCTGGGCCGCGCGGCGTAGGACGGGGAAGCGTGGGGGGTCGAGCGCATGGATGACGAGACCGTTTACGGGCTGATCTGCATCCTCTTGGGCCTCTCGCCCTTCGCGTTCGTCGCGTTCCTCGTGTGGGCAGGGCGAGGGAAGAACAGCGCGCCCGACCCGCGGGTGTATCAGCTCGAGGCGGAGCTGGGGCAGGCGAAGGCCGAGATCTTCGCGCTCGGGCGGCGGACTCAGGCGCTCGAGCGCTGGGCGGCTGGCGTGCAGGCGGTCGCGGTGACGCCGGCGGCGGCGGTGGTCGCGGAGCAGCAGGCGCCTGTGGTCGCGGTGGTCGCGGTGGTCGCGAGCGGGAGCGGGAGCGAGAGCGGGAGCGAGAGCGAGAGCGGGAGCGAGAGCGAGAGCGAGAGCGAGAGCGAGAGCGAGAGCGAGAGCGAGAGCGAGAGCGAGAGTGCGAGTGCGAGCGCGACGCTCGACGCGGGCCCGGTCTCGCCGCCCGTTACCATCGCCACGCCGACGGCGGCGATGACGTCGATCGCACCGGTCGTCGCTGCTCCGGCGCTCACCGCGACCGCGCCGCGGGTTCCATCGTCGCCTCCTCCTCCGAACCTCTTCGCGTCGCCGGCCACTCCGCCGGAAGAAGGCGGGCTCGAGCGCTGGCTCGGTGTGCGCGGCGCGGCGGCGGCGGGCGCCATCGTGCTCGCCATCGCGGGCGCCTACTTCTTCGAGTACTCGATCGAGCACGGGCTGATCGGGCCCTCGATGCGCGTCGTGCTCGGCGTGCTCGTCGGCCTCGGTTGCCTCGGCCTCTCCGAGTGGAAGCGCGAGGAGTACTCCGTCCTCTCGAGCTGGCTCGGAGGCGCAGGCATCGCGATCCTCTACACGGCGAGCTGGGCCTCACACGCGATCTACGACCTCGTTCCTTCTTGGGCCGCGGGCGTCTTCATGATCGCTGTGACCGCTGCGTGCGCCGCTATCTCCTCGCGACGTGACTCGCTGCCGACGGCGATCCTCGGGCTCATGGGCGGCTTCATCACGCCCATCGCGCTGTCCACCGGAGAAGACCGCCCGGTCCCCCTCTTCTCGTACCTTCTTCTCCTCGACCTCGGCCTGCTCTGGCTCAGCTACCGCAAGCGCTGGGCCTCGCTCGCGTGGCTCTCGCTGATCGGCACGGGCTTCTATCAGCTCGCCTGGCTCGGAGCGCGCATGAGCGCGGAGACGGGCTGGCTCGGGATCGTCATCGTGCTCGTGTTCGGCGCGCTCTACGGCGGCTACTCCACGATGCGCGCGCAGGCCCCGACGACGGAGCCCGGCGACGAGGCGGCCCAGGCGGAGAAGTCGTTCCTCGCTGCGGTCTCGACGCTCTTGCCGTTCTTGCTCGCGCTCTCGTTCGCGGGACGCGACGTGCTCTCCGATCACCTCTACGTCGTGGGCGGGCTCGTCACCGTGCTCTGCATCGGTGCGCTCGTCGTCGCGCGTCGGGCACACGCGCCCTTCGTCTCGCTCGCCGCCGCGGCAGGCGCGCTCGGCGTGGTGCTCGTCTGGATGCTCGGGCACGCCCTCGACGAGCCGCTCGCGTGGGAGCTCGTCGCGACGCTGGTCGTGCTCGCGCTGGTCTTTCACGTCGACGCCGAGCTCGAGCGCGAGTCCACCATCGCATCGAGCGCCGCGCTGGTGGTGCTCTACGGTGGCGCGCTCTTCTCGACCATCGCGACGCTGAGCGCGTCGGGCTCGTTCGCGCCCTTCCTCAGCGCGGCCGTCGTGCTCGCGATCCTCGCGACGCGGCACGCCGAGCTCCCCGGCCGCGCCTGGGTCGGCGTTCTCTCGGGCCTCTCGCTCGGTGCCGCGCTCTTCGCGGTGGAGGTGACGACCCCCGCCGCCGACGAGACGTTCTACGGCGCGCTCTCGATGGTGTTGATCGCGCTCTTCCAGATCCCAGCGCTCATCCCGCGCTCCGACGAGGGACGCCGCGCTGCCGATCGAGGTGCCGCCGTCGCCGCGCTGACGCTGGCGTTCTTCCGCATCTTCGACACCTGGGGCGCGTCCGTTCCGATCGAGCTCGGCGGGCAGCTCGTGCTCTCCGTGCTCGCGCTCTTCGCGGCCAGCCGTCTGGCTGCACCAGGGTACGCCGCGATCGCGCTCCTCTTCGCGAGCGCCGCAGCGTCGGTCGCCGTGTTCACGCGCGGTGCGCACGACGACGCACTCGTCTCCCTCGCTCTGCTCGGCGCCGCGGTGCTGCTCTTCTCGGTCTGGCCTGCGATCGCGGGCCCGCGCTATCGGACCAAGGCCTGGGCCTGGCGTGCCGCAGCGCTCGCCGGCCCCGCGTTCTTCTTCGTGATGCGACAGGCCTGGCTGCGCGCGTTCGGCTCGGCCGAGATCGGCGTCTTGCCCGTCGCGCTCGCGCTCGTCTCCCTCGGCGCACTGACGCTCGCACGCACGCGCGGCCCGGCCGACGACGAGACGCGTCGCACCGCCCTCGCGTGGCCGGCGGCGATCACCGCGGGCTTCGTCACGCTCGCCATCCCGCTGCAGCTCTCGAACGAGTGGCTCACGCTCGGCTGGGCGCTCGAAGCCGCCGCCGTGCTCTGGCTCTTCCGCCGCATCGATCACGCGGGCCTGAAGTGGCTCGGTGCGCTGCTCTTCGCGGCGGTGATCACGCGCCTCCTCGTGAACCCGTACGTGCTCGGGTACTACCCGCGCGGCGACGTCCGCATCGTGAACTGGATCGCGTACACGTATCTCGTGCCCGCTGCCGCGATGATCGCGGGCTACTTCGCGCTCGCGCCCATCGAGGCCGAGCGCCTGCGTCCCTTCGAGCAGACGGTCTATCCCTCGCCCGCGCCGCTGCTCTCGCGCACGCTCTTCGCCGCAGCGCTCGCGACGATCTTCGCCTGGATCAACCTCACGATCTTCGACTGGTTCGCGAGCGGTCCCGCGCTCTCGATTCCCACCGAGCACATGCCGGCGCGCGATCTGACCATCTCGATCGCCTGGGCCGTCTACGCGCTCTTCATGCTCGGCCTCGGAGTCTGGCGGCAGAGCTCGGGCCTGCGCTGGACCAGCCTCGCGTTGATCATCATCACGTGCTTCAAGGTCTTTCTCTACGACCTCTCGCACCTGCACGACCTCTATCGCGTGGCCGCGCTGGTGGGCCTCGCCATGTCGCTGCTCTTGGTGTCGCTGCTCTATCAGCGCTTCGTGTTCCGAAAGCCGTTGGCGGCGCCCGCGCCGGAGAAAACGTCATGAAGCGCCTCCTCTTCGTCGCTCTGTTTCTCTGTGCCCCAGCGATCGCGAGCGCGCAGGACCCCATCGATCCCTCGCGGCTCTTCTCGCACCAGGCGAGCGTGGTGCAGCTCGGTGCCACCTCGTATCGCTTGCCGCTCAGCGCGGAGGTGTTGGCGATCTGTCGTCCGAATCTCTCCGACGTCCGCCTCTACGACTACGACGACCAAGAGATCCCGTGGATGCTCGACAGCGCCACGCGCTTGCTCACGCCCGAGTCCGAGCAGATCGCAGAGAGCGTAGCCCCGACGCTCGACACCCTCACGCACGAGATCGAGGGCACGCCGCGCGCGCCCACCGGGTTCCACGAGGTCTACGAGATTCCAGCGCCGGGCGAGGCGCCCTCCCGCGGGCAGTGGGATCTCGTGCTCGGCACGGCGCGCGATCACTTCGTCGTCGACGTGCACGTCACCGCGGTGGCGACGGACGGGAGCGAGCGCGAGATCGGTCACGCCAGCGCATTTCGTTTCGTCGCGCCGCTGCGCGAGCGCGTGCGGGTCCCGGTGACGGCGCCCGCCTTCGATCGCGTGCGCGTGGACGTTCGCGGTCACGAAGGGTTCCTCGATCCGACGTTCGTCTGGGTCGCGACGCGTGGCGCGCGCGCGGGCGAAGAGCTCGTCGTCCCGCTCGAGATCAGGGCACGCACACACGTTGGGACACAGACCGTGCTCACCATCGCGCGTCCCGAGGGCATCGTCCCCGAGGCGCTGCGCTTCACCACGAGCACCGCGGCGTTCTTGCGCGCCGTGCACGTCGAGACGTCGGGTCGCACGACCGACAGCACGCTCTGGCGCGTGCCGGGCGCCTCGGGCGCGGAGGTGCTCGACGTCCATGCTCCCGCGGCGCAGGAGCCCACGCTCACCGTTCGCATCGACGATCAGGACAGCCCAGCGCTCGCGGATCTCACCGTGTCGGCGGTGCTCTCGCGGCCGGTGCTCGTGTACTTCTCGCAGGCGCAGACGCTGCGCTTCGGCGGAGGGCGCGTGCGGGCGCCGCACTACGATCTCTCGGCGCTCCAGGGCTCGTGGGCGATCGATCAGCTGCTCGACGGAACCGACACGCCGCTCGATGCGACGCTCGGCCCGATCACGGCGAGCCCCGGCTGGACGGACGAGCCCGCGCTCGCCTTCTTGCAGCGCGCGGGCGTCGCGGTGCCCGCAGGCGATCACGCGTTCGCCGCAGCGCTCGAGGTCACCGCCGCGCGCGAGGGTGCGAGCCGCTTCGTGCTCGACACGGGCCTGCTCTCGTCGGCGCGTGAAGATCTCGCCGATCTTCGCGTCGTCGATGCAGAGGGTCGGCAGTGGCCGTATCTCTTGCGGCCGACCGATGATCTCCACGTCGCGGTCACGCTCGGAGCGGCGACGCGCGTCGGCGCCGAGACCCGCTACGACATCGCGCTGCCCGCGCCTCTCGTGACGGCAACGGAGCTCCATCTCGATCCCGACGCGCCTCTGGTGTCGCGTCCGACGCGGATCGTCGGCACCGACGCGCGTGGCGACGAGGTGGTGCTCACGACGACCTCGCTCGAGCGCTACGTCGGACAGGACGCGGGCCCGATCGTCCTCTCGATGCAACCCGCGCGGGTGAGCGCACTCTCCATCTTCGTGTCCGACGGGAGCGAGACGCCGCTCGCGTTCCGATCCGCAGAGCTCGTGATTCCCACGCGCGAGGTGGTGCTCGTGGCGCCGCCGGGCTCGTATCGCGTGCTCGTCGGCGATGCCGATGCGCAGGAGCCTACCTACGACATCGAGAGCGCGCGGGGACTTCTCGACACCATCCCGCTCGACGACGCGACCCTCGGTCCGCTCTCGATGAACCCGGCGCACCACGAGCCCACGTTCTTCGAGCGAAACGGGACGAGCACGCTCGCGCTCTGGATGGTGCTCGTGCTCGCGATCCTCGTGCTCGGCGGGCTCACCTGGCGCGCGAGCCGGATGCCCGAGGCGTCGCCTCCGCCTCCGCCCGCACCAGCGCCCGCACCAGCGCCCGCACCACCAGCGGAGCCAAAGGTAGAGCCACCCGCCTCTTGATCGCCGCCGCGGGGCGGGCATGATCGCGCTCGCCATGCCGAGCTTCGACGTCGTCAGCAAGCTCGACCACCACGAGGTCGAGAACGCGTTCCTCCAGGCCCAGAAGGAGGTCGGCCAGCGCTACGACTTCAAGGACACGGCTACCACGATGGAGAAGAACGCCGAGGGGCTGGTGTTCCGATCGAGCACGGAAGACCGACTGAACGCGGCGCGCGGCGTGCTCGAAGAAAAATTCGCGAAGCGAAAGGTCTCGCTGAAGGCGCTCGATCCGGGAAAGGTCGAGCCGGCCGGCGGTCAGACGTTCCGACAGCTCGTGAAGCTGAAGGAGGGCGTCGAGATCGAGAAGGCCAAGGAGATCGTCAAGACGATCAAGGAGGCCAAGCTCAAGGTGCAGGCCGCCATCCAGGGTGACCTCGTCCGCGTCAGCGGCAAGAAGCGCGACGACCTTCAGGAGGCCATCGCGTTGCTGCGCGGCAAGGACTTCGGGCTGCCTCTCCAGTTCATGAACTTCCGCGAGTGAGCAGTGCTTCAGCGCTCGAAGAGCGATCGCGCGAGCGCGGCGATATCGACCTTCTGCGCCGTTGCGACCTCACCAAGGATCCCGCGCAACGTTCCGAGCTTGAGCGGCGTGTGTGCCGGGATCGTCACGTGATGCTCCGTCGGAGTGAGCGTCGTGAGGCGCATGTGGCTCCCGGTCTGTCGCGTGATTCGGTATCCGAGCGTGCCGAGCGCTCGGGCCAGCTCTTGACCCGAGAGGTCTCGCGGGAGCCTCACGCAGCGAAGACTTCGTCGCGGACGAAATGAAGGCGCACGATTCGCTGTGCCCCGTCGTCGAAGTGGCACTTCACCGCGTCACGTACCGCGTCACGGACGCCATCGGCCGTCTCTGCCTGGGTCACGATCGACTCGCCGAGACATCGGGCGACGTAGCCGCCCTCGGGATCTTCTTCGACGACGAACACGAGCTCGGCCACGGAGTCAGGATAGCCCATTCGTGGAATCGCGGCGCGGGCGGCACCCGAATCGAAGGTTCGGACGCCAGCGACAGTCAGGGCCTCGAGTGCCGGCGCGCCCGATACGGTTGTCCCTCGACGCGGCCCCCTCATCCAAGTAGACAGCGCGCGCGTTCGGCCCGCATGATTTCTGCGGCGGACGCGACGTAGGCGGAGGCGGCATGGACGACGAGCACGCGGCTGGTTGGACCGTTCAACGGAGCGCAGAGCTCTACCAAGTGAAGGGCTGGGGCCTTCCTTACTTCCAGGTGAACGCCGCCGGCCACGTCGAGGTCGTCCCCGATCCCGAGCGCGCGAACGACGCCATCGATCTCTTCGAGCTCGTCAACGATCTCGACGCGCGCGGCCTTCAGCTGCCCGTGCTCCTGCGCTTCTCGGACATCCTCAAGGACCGAGTGAAGCGCATCAACGAATGCTTCAGCCGCGCCATCGACGAGTACCAGTACAAGGGCGTCTACCGCGGCGTGTTCCCCGTGAAGGTGAACCAGCAGAAGCACTTCATCGAAGAGGTGGTCGAGTTCGGCGCGCCCTGGCGCCTGGGCCTGGAAGCCGGCAGCAAGCCCGAGCTCCTGATCGCGCTCGCCGCCGAGCAGGAGCCCGGTGGGCTCGTCATCTGCAACGGCTACAAGGACCAGAACTACATCGAGACCGCGCTCCTCGCGACGCGCTTCGACAAGACCGTCATCGTGGTGCTCGAGCGCATCGAGGAGCTCGACTACACGCTGCGCGCCTACAAGAAGACGGGCATCCGGCCGTCGATCGGCGTGCGCGCCAAGCTCGGCAGCCGCGGCATGGGTCGCTGGGCCGACTCCACGGGTGATCGCGCGAAGTTCGGTCTCACCGCGAGCGAGATCGTCGAGGTCGTGGACCGCCTGCAGGCCGACGACATGCTCGACTGCATCCAGCTCTTGCACTACCACGCGGGCTCGCAGCTCTCCTCGATCATCCCGGTGAAGCAGGCCATCCGCGAGGCCGCCAACATCTACGTCGAGCTCGCCAAGATGGGCGCGAGCATGAAGTACCTCGACGTCGGTGGCGGTCTCGCCGTCGACTACGACGGGAGCAAGACCGACTTCCACGCGTCGAAGAACTACAACATCCAGGAGTACGCGTACGACATCGTCGCGGCCATCCTGGAGGCCTGCAACAAGGCCGAGATCGTTCATCCCACGATCATCAGCGAGAGCGGCCGCGCGATCGCCGCGCACCAGTCGGTGCTCGTGTTCGAGGTGGTCGGCAAGAACGAGGTGCGCTTCGGCACGCCCGAGCAGCCGGGTCCGAACGCGCACAAGATCTTGAAGCAGCTCTACGAGACGTGGGTCGGCGTGCAGCCCAAGAGCGTGCAGGAGGCCTTCCACGACGCGACGCAAGGAAAGGAGGAGGCCGACTCGCTCTTCAAGTTCGGGTACCTCTCTCTCCGCGAGCGCGCGCAGTCGGAGCGCCTGTTCTGGGCGTGCTGCGAGAAGATCCTGGAGGCCGCCAAGAAGCTCAAGCGCATCCCCGAAGAGGTCGCGCAGCTCGAGCAGATGATGGCGTCGATCTACTACGGCAACTTCAGCGTCTTCCAGAGCATCCCGGATAGCTGGGCCATCGATCAGCTCTTTCCGATCATGCCCATCCACCGGCTCGACGAGGAGCCCACGATCAAGACCACGATCGCCGATCTCACGTGCGACAGCGACGGCAAGGTCGATCACTTCATCGACGTCGAGGACGTCAAGCGCGTGCTGGCGGTGCATCCGTATCGCGAGAGCGAGCGCTACTTCATGGGCATCTTCTTGAACGGCGCCTACCAGGAGATCCTCGGCGACCTGCACAACCTCTTCGGCGACACCAACGCGGTGCACGTCGCGCTCGACGGCGAGGGCGGCTACGAGATCTCGCACTTCGTGAAGGGCGACGAGATCCGCGAGGTCCTGAGCTACGTCGAGTACGAGCCCGGCGTGATGATCGAGCGCGTGCGAAGGCAGGCGGAGCGCGCGCGGCGCATGGGGCTCATCACCTTCGATCAGGTCAAGCTCTTGATGAAGCACTACGAGGACGCGCTCGGGAGCTACACGTACCTGACTGCCGACGAGTAGGTCGTCTCTCGTGGCGCTGCCCGACCTCGAAGCATCGGCGTTCTCGTTCGTCGCTCTTTGTGTCGTAAGTTGGGCCACTGCGGAGGACGGATCTTCGCGTTCGGTCCGTTCCGACCAACGATCTCAGCTCCGCTATCTCGAGCGAACGCAGGACGAGCACGACGTCGACGCACGTGTCTACCTCGTCGGCCTCGAGTCCGGGACGTCCGGAGCCGATCTTCCGGCGTTGATCGCGTTCGTCGATCCGGAGCGCGCGCGAGAGCGATGTCGTGAAGGCGCGCGCTTCCAGCTCCTCAGAGGGCAACGGGTCGATGCGACCGGCGTCGTTCGAATGGTCACGCGCTGAGCGGGAGCTCAGTTCGTCGCGCCGGTGAACGCGAACGTCGCGGTGCACGGGAGCATGGGGTAGACGCCGCCGTTGATCAGCAACACGGCCGCGCACGGTGGTCCGGACGACGTCGAGAGCGTGATCGTGTCCGTGCCCGTGATCGTGGCCGAGTGGGAGCCCGCGTCCGGCATGCCCGAGTCGGTGGGCGTCGTCGTGTACGTCGCGTCGATCGTCTCGGCCTGATCGATCACGCAGTTCGTGAACGGGCTCATCGAGCTGTGCGCGACGACGTGGATGGTGTTGCCGCTCGCCGTCCCCGTCACGCTCGAGCCAGCGGCCGACCACGTCGCGGAGGAGCCCGATGCGCGCAAGCTCGCCATGAACGTGGTGGGCGAGGTCGGGTTGTACCCGGGCGCGCACGAGTTCGACTGCAGGGTGGCGTTGATCGCGAAATTGCTGACGAGCGTACCGTCGCTCGGCGGGCGGAGCGGCTCGCACGCGAGGCAGAGCGCGAGCGTCATCGAGATCGTGAGCAGGAGCACCAGACCGAGCGGACGCATCGCGCGGGCATACCACCTCGCTCTCGTTCTCGCTCTCGTTCTCGTTCTCGCTCTCGTTCTCGCTCTCGTTCTCGCTCTCGTTCTCGCTCTCGTTCAGCGTGGCGGCGGATACTCAGCGCGCTCGCTCGCCTTCTTCTTCGCCTCGTCGCCGAGGAGACGGCCGATCAGGTGCAGTCCGAAGTCGAGCCCGCTGGTGACGCCGCCCGCCGTGACGAGATCGCCGTCATCGACGACGCGCTCGTTCACGAGGGTGGCGCCCGCGGCCACGAGATCGGCGATCGCCGTGTGGTGCGTGATCGCGCGGCGGCCGCGCACGAGTCCGGCTGCGGCGAGGAGCATCGCGCCCGTGCACACCGAACCGAGCAGTGCGCCGCGCGCGCGCGCATTCGCGAAGAACGTGGGCATCTCGCCCCGCGCGATCTCGGGGCGTACGCCGGTGGTCGCGTTCGCGAGGTAGCCGCCTCCGATCGCGACCACCCAGTCACCGGATGCGATGTCTTCCGCGGCGATCGTGGCGTGCGCTTCGACGACGAGGCCGTGACGTGTCGTGACGCGAAGCTCGCGACCAGCGAGCACGACGAGGCGCGCCGGTAGGCCCGCGGATCGGAGCAGCTCGTAGGGCGCGATGGCGTCGAGTTCGTCGAAGCCCTCGAAGATCACGAGATCGATGCGCGTCATGTCGCGAGAGTTCGGTGCACGGGCGAAGGGGACAAGGTCCGCGGGGAGCGAGCGGGGCGGACCAGAGCGAGAGCGGGAGCGGGAGCGGGAGCGAGAGCGAGAGCGAGAGCGAGAGCGAGAGCGCTCATCAGCGCTTCACGAGGCCGGCGGTCACCCAATGCGTCGCGGATCGCGTCCGGCCTTGCCCCGAAGATCACGCGAGGATGAGGCCGGCGCCGACCATACGACGGAAGTCGGCGGCGTTCGCCGTGGCCAGCGACGCGCCGGACTGGATCGCGGTTGCCGCGATGAAGCAGTCCGCCATCGTTCCGCGCCTTCGGCCGTTCGCGTTGAAGAGAATGCCGGCGGTCTCCGCCGTCTGACCGTCGAACACCGCGGGCTCGCCCAGCACGCTCGCGGCGTACGCGATCTGCGCGGGCGTCACCGGTCCACAGAGAAACTCGGCCCATGCCACCGCCGCGATACCGAGCGGTTCGCGCGCGCGGATCCACGTCTCGAGCCGAACGTCCTCGGGCGTGCGCGGAATCAGTCCGCGCACGATGAAGCTCGTGTCGAGGTGGATCACCGGCGGCGCTTCGGCTCGCGCGCGAGCGACGACGCGCGCCGCTCGGACCGGATCTCGCGAATCCAGGCTTCGCCCTTCGCTGGAGTCAGCGCGACGCTCCGCTGGAGCTTCCGCCAGGCCGCGAGCTTTGCCTCCACGTCGGCTTCGTTGGCCGTCCCGGCCGCGGCGCGGATCGCACGTCGAAGCGCCTCCGACTTCGAGACGTTCCATTCGCGCGCGACGCGCGCCAGCGCCTCGACCGTCTCCACGTCGAGCGAGTACGTGGTTTTGATCGCCGTGGTGGCCATACCGAACGGTACGGCCTTCCATTGTTCAGCGCCAGACACATGACGCGTGTCTCGAGTGACTCCATGAGCTCGGGCCGACGCCACCCGCTGACTCCGCGGCGCGCTCTCACGGCAAGGCCGATCGTCCCTTGCGCGTGCGCCAGAGGAACGCTGCGCTGAGCAGCAGCACCGTGGTCATCGTCACTCCGTAGATTCCACGCGCGGCGTGAGGCGCGAGAGTGATCGCGACCGCGCCCGCGAGAAAGAGCGGGACGCCCACCCACGCCCAGCGCAGCACCGCGAGGCCCGCGATGGCTGCGAGGACCGCGAACATCAAGAGGTCCGTCCAAAAGACGTTCGAGATGATGCTGCCCGCGAGGATCGCGAGCCCGCGATGGACGATCTGCGTGCCGAACCCGATGATGACCGTGCCGACCACGCGACGGTTGATCGCAGTCGCGAAGATCTGCTTGCGCGACCAGACGAGCGCCGGGATCAACACGGCCCAGAGCACCATCGGCGGCACGAAGACCGACGGATCGGCGCGGTCTTCTGGCTGCGGCAGGTTCAGCCGCGACATCAACACACCCACAAGCGCGAGGAGCACCGCGAGGCCCGTGACGAACGCGGCGCGCGGGCCGGCCGCGGTGGAGAGATCGAACTCGCGCTCCATGCGTTCCGCCTCCGCGGCGCGCTCGTGCCGAAGTCGGTGCGCGGCCTCGGCGCTCGACACGCGCGCCTCGAGATCGGGACGCGGCGACGGAAGCTCGGTGAGCAACGAGCGCGCGCTGACGGGGTTGTCTTGGGCGAGCTCGTTCTCTGCCATCAGCTCGAGACACTCCCCGAGGCCCTCGCGCGCCGCAGCGTTGTCGGGCCAGTCGCGCAGCGCTTGTACGAAGCCGAAGCGGCACTCCGTCCCGAGGCGTCCGATGCGAGCGGGAGCGTCGCGCTCGGTGGTCGTGCTCGCGAGCTGCGCGCGAAACTCGGCCAGGCGCTCGGAGGCAGCGGAGGCGAGCGCGACGGATCCGCGATGACGCACGTAGTCGGCGACGGCTTGGCGCAGCGCGAGCGCGCTGGGAAATCGCGCCGATGGCTCGACATGCGTGGCGCGATTGCAGATCGTCGCCAGCTCGGTCGGCACCGTGCTCGCGTACTCGTACGGCACCGACTCGAACGCCTGAGCCATCACCGCGTAGAGCGTGGTGCCATCGTGACGAGGTCGGCGCGTCAGGACTTCGTGGAGGGTCGCCCCGAGCAGATACACGTCGGTGCGCGCCGTGACGCGCGTCGCATCCGCCTCCAGCATCTCGGGCGCCATGTACGCGGGCGTGCCCACGAGCGCGTGCGCGAGCGCTCCAGCCTCGCCCTCGGTGCGAACGGCGATGCCCCAGTCCACCAGGTGCACCTCGCCGTACTCGCCGACCATCACGTTCTCGAGCTTGATGTCGCGGTGCACGATCCCGCGCGCGTGTGCGAAGTGGACCGCGTTGCACACGGCCATGAACACCTCGATGTGCACCTCCGACCGATCGTCGCGGCCCTCGAGCAGCTTCGGCCACGCGGGGTGATCCGCCTGGTGCACGAGCTCGCTCCACTGCACGCCCTCGAGGCGCTTCATCACGATCGCCGGGCGGCCACGCGCGTCGCGACCGAGCGCGTGGATGGGCGCGATCCCCGCGTGCTCGAGGGCACCTGTGACGCTCGCCTCGTGGAGGAGTGCGGCGACGGCGGCCGGGCTCTCGACGTCGCCTTGGATGCGCGCGACCTTGATCGCCACGTGCCGACCCAGCGAGCGCTGCCGCGCGAGCAGCACGCGACCCATCCCACCTTCGCCGAGCACACCGACGACCTCGAGGTCGACCTGGGGCACGCCCTCCGGCGCCGGCTCGTTCGCCGTGATCCCCGTGATGCCGAGCGCGGGCAGCGTCGGCGCAACCGTCACGCCGACGCTCGCGGCGACCGTGGATCTCCCCGCGAGCGTCGCGTAGACGTCGGGCGTGATCGTGGCGCCGAGCGCGATCGCCGCGGTGCGGTCGAGCGCGAGCGTCGACCATGCGGCCTCGAAACCCGACGCGCTGCCCCGATCCGTCATCGAGGCACGCGCTTCGAGAGGCGAGGTCGAGCCATCGAGACGGGCGCTGCCATGGAGCAGGGAGCCTACCGCAGCAGGACCTGGGAGTGCGCGCCGCGCTGTCGGCGCGAGGTCGAAGATGGAGAGAGGGTTCGAGAGCGAGAGCGAGAGCGGGAGCGAGAGCGAGAAGCGAGAGCGAGTGCGAGTGCGAGAGCGAGAGCGAGTGCGAGTGCGAGAGCGATCATCCACGCAACACGAGCTCGGCGATCACGCGGAGCGCGGCGTAGAGATCGCCCGTGTCTACGTCGAGCGCGAGAACGATCCAGCTTCCGTCGGAGAAATCGAACGCATCGCCCGAGGCGACCAGCACGCCGCGCTGCGCCAGAGCCGTGCTCCACGCGGCCGCGGTCCGCGTCGGAGGAAGGCGCACGCAGGCGAAGAGGCCGCCGTTGACGTGCGGGACGAGCGCTGTGGTTCCCTTCAAGGCGTCGCGGATCGCTTCCGCGTTGCGGCGCGCGAGAGCGATGCTCTCGGCCTCGCCCTCGAGGTGCTCGCGCGAGGGCGAGCGCGCGAAGAAGGTCATCGCCACGCGCTCGAGCCGCGCGAGCATGGGTCCGGCGCGATCCTCCGGTCCTCCGACGGCGATGAAGCAGCCGAGATCACCTCCGGTGTCGAGCACGAGCGTCAGCGGCGCGCGATCGGACGAGAAGATCGGGTGCGCGATGATCGATCGCGGCGTTCCCGCGAAGGCGAGTCGCGCGAGGCTCTCGTCGCACACGACTGGGAGGTCGAGCTCCGCGAGTACGTCGACGACCTCGTCGGCGACGAGGCTGCCGGTCGGCAT
>JAYVCF010000182.1:0-6313 GCA_043750095.1 Deltaproteobacteria bacterium | reverse complement strand
AGCAGCGAACCCCGAGAGGATCCCCGGGCGGCTACGCCGCTCGGGGATCGCGTCGCGAACCAGCGGATCCCGGTGGCCATCTACAGAGGCTGGGCCGAGGCTCTGGCCGAAGGAGCGTGGCCCAACGCCACCAGGCCCGCGATCAGCATCACGAACCCGACCACGAGCGCGATGACTCCCAGGATTCCCAGCGCGAGGGCGCCGACGAAGCCGTCGAGGCCGTGCGCGCCGATCCCCCCAGGACCAGGGCGGCAAGGACCCCTCCGCCAACACCACCGACCAGCACTCCCCCGACGGCGAGGAAGAGCCCACTTGCCCGAGCGCCTGGATCGTATTGGAGCGAGACGGCCAGGTCCCGGTGGTCGACCCGCAGGCCTGGCTCGCCGGCCACTGCGACGATCGGGCCGTCGGCGACCGAGAGCCCGAGGCTGTAGTCACCCCGATCGAAGCCGTGCTCGCACGGTGTGGTGCAGAGCCACTCCCACCGTTCACCCCGGCGCAGATGGACGCTCGTCGGACGCGAGTCCCGGCTCCGGAAACGGACGCGAGGCCTGCCCGGCGGCGCCGCGGTCGTCGTGGTCGCGGTCGCGGCCGGCATCACGAACGGCTCGTCGGCCTCCTGCGCCGACGCACTCGCGGCGCTCGCAGGGGGGGGCGAGGAGCGCAATGCACAGGACGATCGCGGCGCGCACGGACCCACACTCAGCACGCGTTGTGCCGGGCGAGGATCGCCGGGAGAAACCGAGTTGGTCCCGATCCGGATTCGCGGTGTCCCGCTGCGCGCTGCCGCCAGCTCACCCCGTCAGCCGCATGCCCCGAACGGTGCCAGACACTCGATCCGCCCGCGCTCTCTGTGCCGCCTCGATCGAGAGCTTGCTGCTCGCGATCGGCCGCTGCTTCTTCTTCGGTGCTTGCGGTCCGAGTCGACGTCGACCAGCTCATTGAGCACGTACACCGCGCTCGTCAGAACGCAGAACACGCCGAAAGCGGCGAACGCACGCGCCGCCTCGGCACCATGGAGGAGCTCGCGCGCGAAGAGCAGCGGTGCGAGCACGAAGAGGTTCTTCGCCCAGCGGTGAGGCCGCATCGTGCGCACGAGGGCGGGAGCATCAGGAAGCCTGCCGCATCGTGCGAACTCGCGGATCTCGCCTCGCTCATAGGCGACGCACGAACGCGCCCGGCACGCCGAGCCGCCGAAGATCCCGACGCGCGTGGGCCCGGTCGCCGTAGAGCCCGACCACGACCCGATGCCACGGCCCGTCGTCGAGCACGTGCGCGGCGGGCGGACCACACGGCATGCAGGTCTCGTAGTAGGCCTCGCCGACGTCGGGCCGTGTCACGTCGGCGAAGCGCGCAGCCCGCGTGGCGACGCCGGCGCCTGCGCTCGTCGATGCGGTCCGCTGCACGTGACCACGACGCGACGCACGATGAACGTCGACGATCGAGGTCAGGGCAACGGGACGTCCGCACGCACGCGGCGCGGCGCCACGCATTCGCGCGTGAGCACGGCACGGAGCTCGGGCGCGAGGCCCTCCATCCCTGGCCCATCGAGCGTGGCATCGACATGGGACCGCACGTGCACCGCGGACCCGCGGACCGTGACGCTCGCCGTTCGCGTCGTCGTGCACGCACCCAGGCGTCCACGCTCGTAGTCGCTCGGACCGACCCAGATCACACGCGGCCGAGACCCGAGTGCGACGATGACGAGCGTGTCGTCGTGCCAGGAGTCGTCTTCGCCCGCGACGAAGGTGGCGACGGTCACGAGCGCCACGCGCGGCGCCCTGTCGAGCGACGCGATCACGACGCGGAGCGAGTCCACGATCGCGAGACCCTCGTAGCCGCGCGCGCGTCGTCGCGCACCGAGGCGCAGGGTGGTCTCGCCGCCGGCTGTCACGATGCGCAAGGCCACGTCGGCCTCGTCGTCGCCGCTCACGATCGACGCCAGCGCTGCGATCGGAGCAGTGCCCAAGTGCGCGCACGCGGAGCTCTGTGTCCCGTCGTCGGAGGACGCTGCCGGAAACGGCGCGCCGAGCTCACCGAGGCATGGGTCGATCGGCGTCTGCGCCCGAGCGCTCGGCACCGCGAGGGTGAGCGCGGCGGCGAGCACGAAGCGCAGTCGGTGATCGATGGCGTGCACGTGGAAGCGAGCTTACGTCAGCCGGCGGACGGGAACCGATGCCTCAACGGATACGGACTGCGGGCGGATGGCGGAGCGCTCGTCGACGCGGCGCTTCGCCGCGAGGATGGGATGACATCGATGCCCTGGACGAAGCCCCCGTTTGGATCGCGATCAGCGGATCCCGATCTGGTCTGTGGGAATCGCCGAGAGGCCCGGGGTCGCCAACACGGCTGCAGTCAGCGTCGGGTCGGCGCCCGTTCCGTCGACGAACGGCGACGCGGCGGTCAGGACGTTGTCCTGCCGCGCCGCGTAGTGCGAGAGGGAGCGACCGTCGTCCGTCATCCACGCGGCGTCTGCGATCTGGGAGCCCAGGTTGCTCGAGAAGATACTGCCCTCGGGATAGAGCCACGTCAGGGCCGGGTTGATGAGGGTGGCGTAGTCGTTGGGCATCCTCGCCAGCGCGGGGTAGCGCACGGACCAGGGCGCGCTCTGGTAGAGCATCGCCTGGATCCGCTCGAGCTTGTTTCCGGGATTCCCAGGGATGTTGTTGGGAGGATGAGCGACGCACTCCGCGAGTGAGAGGAGGCCACCACCCGAGCTCGCGATGACGTTGCCCACCGTGATGTTGTCGCGACCGCCATTCTGGAAGATGGCGCTGTCGGCGATGTTGGCGAAGATGTTGCCCTCGACGCGCTCTCCGCTCACGCAGTCGTCGAGATATACGGCGTGAAGGGTCCCCTCGCCTTCGATGAAGATGCTGTGCAAGTCGTGGACGTAGTTGTATCGGACCACGTTCCCGCGATAGCCCCAGTCGTGGCCTGTGTAGATGGCGGCGGCGTCGCGCGTCGATCGAACGACGTCGTGAATGTCGTTGAGCTCGATCACGTGCTCGTTGCCTTCGAACACGACGGCCGTCGCCGGGAGATCGTGGATGTGATTGTGCGACGCACGATTGCCCACGCCGTAGAGACCGATGGCGGCCTGGTACGTCTCGTCCCAGCGGCCGACGTGATGAAGGTCGGAGTCCTCGATGAAGTTGTCGCCCGGGGTGAGGCTCCTTCGGTCACCGCCCTCCAGGATCACGCCCGAGGTGCCGAGGTTGCGCACGAGCGCGTACTGAACGCCCTGGTCGGTGCCGGCGATGCTCGCGGCCTCAGCGCCGGCGTTCTGCAACGTCACGCCCACCAGGCGATTGCCCGTGCCGCCGGTCATCTGCAACAGGCTGCCACGGGAGTGCTCGAGCACCACGCCGCGAAGCTCGATGTGGCTCGCGTCGGTGAACTGCAGCAGGGGTCCCTCGAGCCTGGACACCACCACCTCGGCGGTGCCGAGCGGGCCCGTGGGATAGAAGTAGAGTCGCCCGCGTGTGCGATCGACGTACCACTCGCCTCCCTCCGTGACCTCTTCGAGGAGGTTGTACGCGTACCACGGCAGGCCCACCGCGACGCCATACTCGGGGCTGCTGCTCATCGTGATGATGCGGTGGGCCCCATCCAACGACCCCATCGGAACATGGTAGTCCGCCCAGTAGTACGCCCAGTGGCCGTGCAGCCACGCGTCGGGAGCGGTCGTCCATCGACTCGGTCGATCTTGCAAGTATCCGAAGGACATCGAGGTCACTGGCGCTGCGGTCTCGGCATAGCCGTGGGTGACCAGCCTCGGATCGGTGAACCGAATCTCGCCCGTCGCGCCGGCGTTCGCGGTCATCGTGTTGAGCAGGAAGGAGCCTTCGGCACCGTTGTACTGTTGCCACGAGGGGTCGGCGCGGTTCGGAGCGCCAGTGGTGGCGGTGGTCAGGAACCACGCGCGAAACGGCGTTCCCATGTAGGTCCAGGCGTATCGATAGAGGTTGTACTGCCTGCCTCCGACGAGACCTTCACGCCGAAAGGTGGACACGCCGTCCGAGGTTCCCGTCTGTACGTAGTGGCCCGTGACGTCCGGGCTGACCGATCCGTATACGTTCAGCTCGGCGCCGGACGCGCTCTGCGGGGCGGCGGCTGTGTGCTCATCGACATCGGGCCAACGGCCGAGCCGCATCGGCTCGCCATCGACGAAGAGCTCCATTCCCGAGGACGCAGCACCGGTGCTCGACCC
Organism: Deltaproteobacteria bacterium; assembly: GCA_043750095.1. Classification (GTDB taxonomy): domain Bacteria; phylum Myxococcota_A; class Polyangia; order Polyangiales; family Sandaracinaceae; genus JBBSAT01. Next base: position 2,100 of record JAYVCF010000182.1, on the reverse strand, counting down.
GCGCTGACGAATCGTGCCGAAGTCCGTGATGCCGACCGTGCTCAGGTCGAACACCTGCACGTTCGCGCGCGCCGCGGGGTCGACGCGAGCGTAGAGCGGATCGGACGCACTGAGTGGCGCGAAGCCGGCAGACGGTAGCGAAGTCCCGCCCGTGATGCGCACGGGCGCGCCCGCCTGCGCGCGGATCACGACCGGAGCGCCGGGAGCGCCGCTGACGTCGAGGCCCAGCCTCTCCGTCGCCGAGAGGCGATAGACCCCGCCCGCCATCCAGATCACGACGCCCCCTGCGGGCAGAGGTCCGGCCGACCTGAGGGCGCGAACCACCGCGAGCGCGCCGCCGAGCGTGGCCTTGGGTGCGCCGGCCGCGCCGGATGCGGTGTCGTCGCCGTCGACCGCGACGAAGATCTCCCGGCCGTACACGGTGCAGTCACACGCGGCGAAGCGCCTGCCATCGGGCAGGCACTCGCGCGTGCCGGTGGCCCCCGCGGCGCAGCTGCAAGCCTCCACGCGCTGCGGCGCGCAAGCGACGCCACCGCCGTCGCCAGCATCGTGCCCGCCGCCATCGCCAGCATCGTCCAGACCGCCGCCGTCGTAGCTCCCGCTGTCGAAGACCGCGCTGCCGTCACGGCGGCCGCTCGCGTCCGGCCCGCCCTCTATGCCGCTGCAGGCGGCGCTCGAGATCACGGCGAGAGCCGCCAGTACCGAGAAGGTGGGTCGTTTGGACACCCGGCGAGCTTAGATTCATCGCTCGCGCCCGAGCAACCCGTTGCTACGCGGCGCCGACGCCGCGCGCGCCGACTTTTCACAGTCGGCGAACATCATCGTTCCGTCGCCTCGGGTGTGGAGGCGCAGGCAGAGCCCGCTGCGCGGCTTCTCCGCGATCGCGGTAGAACCACCCATGTCCCTCCAGTGGTTCCCCGGGCACATGGCCAAGGCGCGGCGCGAGCTCGCCGCGCTGATGCCGTCGCAGGACGTGATCATCGAGGTCCTCGACGCGCGTATGCCCGCGAGCAGCCACAACCCGTTCGTCACGGAGCTTCGCGCCAACAAGCCCTGCATCAAGGTGCTCACCAAGAGCGACCTCGCCGACGCCACCGTCACGCGCGCGTGGCAACGCGCGCTCGAGATCACCGCGCCCACCGATCCGGACCGCGGCGCGGTCTACGCGATCGCCATCACCACGGAGCGTCCCGGCGAGACGCGCGCACGCATCGCCGAGCTCTGCGAGCGCATCGGCGGCGCGCGGAAGGGCCAGGCCGTGCGCGCGCTGATCGCCGGGATCCCCAACGTCGGGAAGTCCACGCTCATCAACACGCTGATGAACCGCACCGTCGCCGTCGTCAGCGACCGGCCCGCGATCACGCGCGAACAGCAGCGTGTCGTGCTGCCGAACGGAACGGTCGTCACCGACAGCCCGGGCCTCATGAGCCCGAACATCGCCCTCGAGGCCGCCGCGCTCAAGCTCGCGTTCGGCGGAGCGATCCCCGCGACCGCCGTGGACTACGAGACGATGGCCGTCGCCGTCGCACCCTATCTACTGGCGCACTACGCACCGCTGCTCGAAGCGCGCTTCAAGCTCGGCGCGATCCCGGCCACCGCCGACGCGCTGCTGAACGCCATCGGGCGGCGACGCGGCTTCCTTCGCGCGGGCGGCGTGGTCGACACGCACAAGGCCGCCGAGGTCCTGGTGCACGAGTTCCGCGCGGGCACGCTCGGGCGGATCAGCCTCGAAGCGCCGACGCCCCGCGACCCCGTTCCCGCGTAGAGACTCTCACACCGAGACCACCACTCACGCCCGCGCGCGCGCGCTCGATGTAGCGGAGCCCCGTGGGCGAGCACGCCGCAATCCAGATAGCCAGTCAGCTCGTCACGCACGATGGCGGGCAGCGGGTGCCTCAGAGTGACGTCGGGAGCACCGCGGGGGGCAGGTAGCTCCCGTCGAGAACGGCGCTGCGCGGCGCGTAGGCGCGCAGGATCACGTTGAACGGACCCGATGGAACCGGGAGCCAGTTCGACGCAGGCACTCCGCTCGGCTGCGTCGCGGACATCGTGATGGTGACCGAGCCATCGGCGCCCGAGACGAGCCCCGGAGTGTAGCTC
>JAYVCF010000181.1:0-28804 GCA_043750095.1 Deltaproteobacteria bacterium | reverse complement strand
CGATCGCGTCGGACCCCAGCGTGTCGTGGCCGCGGGACTGGTCTCCCGCCGTGCGATGCGCTCGGCGATGTGGGCGAGCTTCGCGATCGCCACGGCGCTGGGCGCGATCCTCGTCTGGATCGCGGGCTGGCCCGTGGTCGCGGTCGGCGTAGCCTCGATCGTCGCGGCGATCGCTTACACCGGCGGGCCCTTTCCGCTCGGCTATCACGGGCTCGGCGATGTCTTCGTGATGATCTTCTTCGGCCTGGTGGCGGTGGTCGGAACCGTGTTCGTCGAGTCGCGCGACGTCACGCCGCTCGCGTGGCTCGCCGCGGTACCGGTAGGGGCGCTCTCGACGGCCATCCTCGTGGTGAACAACGTGCGCGATCGGGAGACGGACGCTCGCGTCGGAAAACGAACGCTCGCGGTGCGGCTCGGAAAACGCGGCGGGCTCGTCGAGCAAGCGCTGCTCTTCGCGACGGCGTTCGGATGTGCGCTCGGCACGGCGTGGTGGCTCGTGTCGGCCTGGCCGCTCCTGCCCTTGCTCACACTGCCTTGGGCCATCGGGGCCTGGCGCGCGCTGCGTGATCGCGAGGGCGCGACGCTGAACGAGACCCTGGGCGGCACTGCGCGGCTCTTGCTCGTCTTCGGCGCGCTCTATGCGACCGGGATCGCCGTCGCATGATCACACTGATTCCCATCGAGCACTCGACGCGCGATCGGCGAGGCGTCGTCGTCCGACAGAATGGTGCCCTCGGCGAAGCTTCACCGCTCCGAGCGCGCTCGAAGGAGAGCCTCGACGAGGTCCTGCGTGCGATCGCGCTCGGCGAGCGGCCTCCGCCCTCGCTCGACTTCGCGCTCTGGTCGCTGGACGCGAAGCGCGGCAGCGGCCGGGTCGTGTCGCAGGCGCTGCTCGAGGATGCGCGGACCGCGCTCGTCACAGCGAAGGCGGCGCTCGTGCTTGGTCATCGCGCGTTCAAGCTCAAGATCCGATCGCGAGACGACGCGCTGGTGCTCTCCGAGCTACGGGCTCTGGCGCCCGACGTGGTGATTCGCGTCGATGCGAACCTCGCCTTCGCGCGCGCGAGCGACGTACCCTGGGACCTGCTCGCACGTGCAGAGGTGGAGTGGATCGAGGAGCCGTGCACCGACGCAGGTGCACTCGTCGGGACTCCGGTGGCGATCGCACTGGACGAGTCGGTCGCGCTCGCACCCGATCGAGCGCTCGACGACGTGGCGGAGCACCGCGTCGCTGCGCTCGTGCTGAAGCCGACGCTCCTCGGAGCGAGCGAGACGCTGCGCATCGCAGCGGAGTGTCGACGGCGGGGTGGTCGCACGATCGTGTCGCACGCGTTCGAGAGCGAGATCGGTCTCGCCGCCGCCGAAGAGCTCGCGCGCCGCATCGATCCGGCCGAGATCCACGGACTCGGACGCTGGGACGGAATCGACGCCTACCGGCTCGCCGTGAGCGGGGCGCCGCTCCGTTCGCTCTTCGAACCGGAGGGCACGCGTGCTGATTCAGCGCTGGGCTGAGCGCGCCAGGGTCGAGCCGAGCGCGCTCGCGCTGATCACGGCGAGTCGCTCGTGGACGTGCGCTAACGTCGCCGCCGCGATCGAAGAGCGAATGATGCGCGTGCGCAGCGACTCGCTCGTCCCGCTCACCGGCGGTACCTCGGTGGAGCACGTTCTCGATCTCCTCGCAGCGATCGAGGCGGGCGTGCCTGCGCTGATGCTGCATCCGCGGTGGACGCCGCACGAGGTCGATGCGCTCACCCGGCGTGTGGCCGCGCCCATCGCGCCGCGCGCGCTCGAAGGAGTCCTCGCGGTCATTGCCACCTCGGGGACGACCGGGACGCCGAAGCTGGCCGTGCTCTCGCGTCGCGCGCTCGTCGCCGCAGCGCGAGCGAGCGCGGTGCATCTCGGAACGACACCGAGCGACCGATGGCTCCTCGCGATGCCGCTCGCGCACGTCGGTGGGCTCGGCGTCGTCGTTCGCTCCCTCGTCGCTCGCTCACCGCTGGTGGTTCACGAGCCCACCGAGGATCCGGCCGCGTGGCTTCCGCTCGCGCGCACGGCTCGCGTCACGCACGTATCGCTCGTTCCGACGGGCCTCGCGCGCTTGCTCGATCGGGGCGATGTGCTGCCGCGATCGGTGCGCGCAATTCTTCTCGGCGGCGCCGCGTGCCCGGAGAGTCTCCTCGAGCGCGCGATCGCGGCGCGCTTCCCCGTGCATGCAACGTACGGCCTGACCGAGACGTGCGGGCAAGTCGCGACGTCGCCGCTTCCGCTGACGCGCGCGGAAGATGCGCACGGGCTCTGCCCACTGCCGGGTGTCGAACTACGAGTTCGGGAGGGAACGATCCGCGTGCGCACGCCCACGGCGATGGACGGATGGCTCGATGCGCCGTCGCCCTTCGACGCCGAGGGCTTCTACGACACGGGCGATCTCGGTGAGCTCGACGCGGAGGGGCGTCTCACGATCCACGCGCGTCGTACGGATCTCGTCGTGAGCGGGGGCGAGAACGTGTACCCGCGCGAGGTCGAGGATGCGCTCGAGCGCATCGTTGGCGTCAAGGCCGCCTGCGTCTTCGGCGTGCCGGACGTCGTCTGGGGTCAGCGCGTGGCCGCCGCGATCGTCGCGGACGCAGATGCGCCGAGCGACGACGAGATCGTGCGGCGAGCGCGGCTCGAGCTCGCAAGCTTCAAGGTGCCGCGGCTCGTCGCGCGCCTCGATGCGCTCTCGCTCGGTGCGAGCGGGAAGGTCGATCGCGCGCGGACCGCTGCGCGATCGATTCCGTATCTGCGAGCGCCGTAGGTCAGACGTCCGCGTGCAGCTCGCGCGTCTTCTTCTTGCCGTTCTTGTGGCCGTTCGACTCGGTCTTCGCCTTGCCCTTGAGGAGGCGATCGCGAAGCTCGTCGGCCCGATCGGTGCGCTCCCAGGTGAAGCCGTTCTTCACGTCTTCCTTGGCGGGGTTGCGACCGAAGTGGCCGTACGCGGCCGTCGGGCGATAGATCGGGCGCAGTAGATCGAGCGTCTCGATCAGAGCGCGCGGGCGGAAGTCGAACATGTCGACGACGGCTGCCGCGATCTTCTCGTCGGGAACCTTGCCGGTGCCGAACGTGGAGACGTACACGCCCATCGGCTTGGCGACTCCGATCGCATACGCGACCTGCACCTCGCACTTCGTCGCGACTCCGCTGGCCACCACGTTCTTCGCGACGTAGCGCGCGAAGTACGCCGCCGAACGATCGACCTTGCTCGGGTCCTTGCCGCTGAACGCCCCACCGCCGTGACGGCCCATGCCGCCGTAGGTGTCGACGATGATCTTGCGGCCCGTGAGGCCCGCGTCGCCGACCGGCCCGCCGATCACGAAGCGCCCCGTGGGGTTCGTGTAGATCTTGGTGTTCTTGTCGATCATGTCCTTCGGACAGACCTTGAAGATCACTTCCTCGAGGAGGGCTTCGCGGATCTTCTTCTGCTTCACGTCGGGGTGATGCTGCGTGCTCACCACGATCGCATCGAGGCGCGTGGGCTTGTCGTTCTCGTACTCGATCGTGACCTGCGTCTTGCCGTCGGGACGAAGCCAGGTGAGCGTGCCGTCCTTGCGGACCTTCGCGAGGCGATGCGCGAGCCGGTGCGCGAGCTGGATCGGCATCGGCATCAGCTCTTTGGTCTCGTCGACCGCGAAGCCGAACATGAGGCCTTGATCGCCTGCGCCCTGGTCCTTGCTCAGGCTCGTCTCGACGTCGACGCCCTGCGCGATGTCCGGTGACTGCTGCTCGACCGCGGCGAGGATCGCGCAGTGCTCCCAGTCGAATCCGGTGTCGGCCGTGTAGCCGATCTCCTTGATCGCCTGGCGAACGATCTTCGGGTAGTCGAAGGTCGCGCGGGTCGTGATCTCACCGGCGATGATCGCGTAGCCCGTCTTCACCATCGTCTCGCAAGCGACGCGACCACGCGGATCCTGCTCGAGGACCGCGTCGAGGACGGCGTCCGAGATCGCGTCACAGATCTTGTCGGGATGACCTTCGGTGACGGACTCGGAGGTGAACAGATAGCCCATGCGCCAAACCCTCTCGCAAAAACGAGGCTCGATAGGAAAACGAGGAAATCGGGCGGGTTTTCTATTCGGCGCGGGCGGGGCTGTCAACGCGACTCGGCGACGCGCATTTCATCAGGGCAAACGTGCGCCGAGACTGGCGATGAAGCCCCGTGGCGGGATCGTGTAGAGGACTTCGCCGCGGACGTCCCAGCGATCGAGGAGCGCGTTGGCGGCCATGATCCCCGAGCTCGCCGCCCGCTCCATGAGCGCGCTCGGGAAGGGAACTTTGACGTGATCCCCCGCGATCGTGATGTTGCCGTAGGGCGTGGCGACCCGCGCGCGTGTCGCGCCTGATCCGGGCGCGAACGAGGGGCACTCGGCGCCGCGGAGATAGACCTCGTGGAGCGGCTCGACGCCATCGAGCTCGGAGTAGAGCTTCTTCAGGGTGGACTTGAGCTCGGCGCGGATCGACGCGTCGTCGGGCTCCGCGTCGAGGCCAAAGGCCTGGAGCTGTACGACCGAGCCGCCGGTGCGGAGCGCATAGCGCCGGCTCTCGCCCTCGAATCGATCGTAGAGCGTGATCGAGTCGAGCGCGCCCAGGCCGGCGATCGACGCGAAGGGCGCGCGCGCTTCGTCGACGGCCTGTCCGTAGAAGAGTCGGAAGACGACGTAGGGCGCGCTCGACGCCAGCGCCTCCATCGTGGCCGCGAAGGAGACGTCCTCCGCGAGCTGAGGGGATGCCTCGTAGATCGCGCGCAAGCCTCGCACCTCCGTCGCGAGCACGAGGCCCTCGCTCTCGAGCTCGCCCGAGCTGGTGCGCACACGAATGCGATCGCCTCGCTCGCGCGTGACCTCGAGCGCCGACTCGCCGAGCCGGACTTCGACACCGTACGACGCGAGAATCCGCGCGAGAGGCGAGAAGAGCACGTCGCCCGTGGGCTCCTCGAGCACGTCGAAGCTCATGCCCTCTGGATTTCCGAGAAAGTAGAAGTGCAGCATCGAGAGCATCTCGGCTGCGCTCATCGTCTCCTCGCGATGGAACACCGAGTGACAGAAGACGCGGAAGACCATCTCGCGCGCCTTGGTCGGCAGGTTCAGGCGATCGAGGTAGGCACCGGCCGACTCCGTGTCGAAGCGCGCGTACGACTTCTGCGGATCGAACGACATCATCGCGCGCACGGCTTCCGGATCGATGTTGCGCAGATCGCGCAGCGACACGAAGGGTGTGCGACGCAGGAGCGAGAGCAGGTTGAGCGGCGCGCGCGTCGGTAGGCCGGCGAAGCTCTCTTCGGCGCCGTCCGGACCGAGCACGGGATAGTCGGCGAGGGGGCGCAAGATCGTCAGGTCCGGATCGATGCGTCGGAGGATCGAGCGAAGGTTGTAGTAGTGCCGATAGAACGCTGGGAATCCGCGCTCCATCTGGAACGTGTCGCCGCCGGGAAGACGCTCCGGATACGAGGCGAGGCGCCCACCGAGCTGCGCGCCCTTCTCGAGCAAGGTCACCCGCACCCCGCGCTCCGCGAGGACGAGCGCGGCGGACACTCCCGCGATGCCACCACCGACGACGATCGTGCGCGTGCCTCGATCGGCTCGCTCGCGCGTGCCACGGAACGCCCCGCGCAGCTCGCGACGAGACGCGCCCAGACGATCGGCGAGCGTGCCGCGCGGTGGCGCGGGCGGCGGGATCGATGCGCGCCCCTTCATCCGCCGTTCCGAGCCGACGCACGCGGGCGGTGCGCGATGAACGTGTGCAGCACGCGATGTTGCCAGCCATCCATGGGCTCGGTGTGAACGCGGTCGTAACCGGCCTTGCGCAGCCGCGTCTCGAACGCGTGCACGCCATCGAAGTGGCGAACGCTCGCGTGCAAGTAGCGGTAGATCCCGCTGCGCGGGGCCGTGAGCAGACCGCCCGGCACGATGATGCCCCAGCACACCGCGTCCCAGATCGCGCGTGCCCGACGCGAGTCGCGCACCGAGTACTCGTGGAACGCGATCGGTGCGCCCGGCGAGAGCAGCGAGCGTAGGTTCGCGAGGCAGGGATCGATCGCGGGCACGTTGCGGATCCCGTACGCCATCAAGATCCCGTCGAAGCCTCCGCGCACACCTGCGGCCGCCGGATCCATGGCGTTGCCGTGCACCAGTTCGACGCCGCGAAGGAGCGGCTTCTGGCGCGCCGTCTCGAGCATGCCGCGCGACGCATCGAGCGCGACCACCGACGCGTGCGGGTACACGTCGAGGATCGCTTCGGTCGAGAGGCCCGTGCCGCAGCAGAGATCGAGGATGCGCGGCGAGCGCTGACGTAGCGCGAGACGCTCGGCGCTCAGGCGAAGGTGTCGGTGGTAGCCGGGGTTCATCCCCGCGAACAGATCGTAGGTCGGCGCGACCTCGTCGAAGTCGTCTGGCACCGCGTGCTTCTTCTCGCTCAGATCTCGCGTCATCATCGTCGTCAAGAGCTCGGAGGCAGGAGCAGCTCGGCCTCGGGCAACACGTCCGAGTCTCGCGCCGCGAAGCGCTGCGGCTCGGCGAGCGATCGCGCGAGCACGAGCGCCTTCCGTAGAGGGGTCGTGGCCGCGCGCCTGCTCACCGCATCGTACCCGTTCTCGCGCAGGACCTGGCCGATCTCGCGATACAGGTGCGACGCTGCGCGAATCGCGGGCCGTGCGTCGGACGGGAGCGCCCGAATCCCGGCGTCGGCGCGACCGTAGAGCATGTCCGCGTCGTCGAGGACCCGTCGCACCACACGACCGAGCGCGGCCGTGTGTCTCGGCGACGCGTCGAGCTCCGTCACGCGCTCTTCCTCGAGCCAGTCGCTCGGCAGGTACGTTCGGCCGTGTCGAGCGTCCTCGCCGACGTCTCGCGCCACGTTGGTGAGCTGCATCGCGACGCCGAGATCTGCCGCGCGCGCGAGCGTCTGACGATCCCGCACGCCCATGAGATAGCTCGACGCCACGCCCACCGACGCCGCAACGCGCACCGCGTACCCGACGAGGTCCGATCGCGTTCGGATCACACGTCGCTCCGCGTCCCATCGATAGCCGTCGAGCAGCGCATCGATCGGAGCTCGCGGCAGTGCGTGTGCCGAGACCGTCCGCGCGAACGCGCGATCGATCGGATGATCCTCGGGCGCGTCCGCGAAGATCGCATCGGTTCGTGTCACGCAGCGCGCGAGGGCGGCTTCGACATCCGTGGTCTCGTCGACCGCATCGTCGGTCACGCGACAGAACGCGTAGAACGACGCGAAGGGATCGCGCAGGCGCGAGGGCAAGAGACGCCAAGCGAGGTGGAAGCTCTTGCTGCCGCGCGCGAGCGTGTCCCGACACGCCGCGAGATCCTGCCCGGCCGAAGCGCTCACGAGGCGCCTTCGCGAACGTGACGCGCCACGCGGAAGTCGTCGGCGATCGCGCGCGCGGTGATCTTCGCGCTCATCATCACGCTCGGCGTGCCGCCGCCCGGCTGGTAGCTCTGCCCCACGCAGTAGAGGCCCTCGACGTCCTCGCTCTTGTTGTGCGGTCGCATCCACGCCGTCTGTCGCAACACCGGCTCGAGGCCGAAGCCGCTGCCGAGATCCGTGTTCAGGACGTCGCGGAAGTAGCGCGGGTCCACGAAGCTCTGCTCGACGATGCGCTCGCGCAGCTTCGGGATGAGCCCGCGACGCTCGATGTCGCCGAGCGCGCGATCGACGAACGCCGGGCCTTCGCGATCCCAGTCGATGTCGCCCGCGAGGTTTGGCACCGGCACGAGCGTGTACGCGGCGTGATGACCGGGTGGCGCCATGCTCGGATCGGTGAGCGTCGGCACGTGGAGGTACTGCGAGAAATCGGCCGGCAGAATCCGGCGATCGAAGATGTCGCGCAGCAGCTCCTCGTAGCGCGGCCCGAGCACGATGTTGTGGTGCCGGAGATCGAGCGGCGGATATCCGTCCGCGCGAAAGCCGAAGTACACGACCACGACCGACATGCTCGCGCGCGAGATGGCGAGGCGAGCGTCGGCGTGCGCGAGCCGGACGCTGCGATCGATCAGCGTGCGGTACGTGTGCACGTAGTCGGCGTTGGACGCGACGAGGTCCGCCTCCAGCCGCTCGCCGCTCTTCAAGGAGACCCCGCGCGCGACCCGCTTGCCGAAGCGTGAGCCCTCGACCTCGATGCGCGCGACCTCGCTTTCGTAGCGAATGCGACCGCCGAGCTCCTCGAGCTTCTTCACCATCGCGCGCACGAGCGCGCCCGTGCCCCCGCGCGCGAAGTGCACGCCCCACGTCTTCTCGACGAAGTGGATCATCGTGTAGATGGCCGGCACGGCGAGCGGGTTTCCGCCGATCAGCAGGGGCTCGAACGAGAACACCGCGCGCATCTCGTCGGATCGGAAGTAGCGCTTCACGAAGGACCAGAGCGGGCGGAGCGCGTCGAGCCGCACGAGATCCGGCAGCACGCGCAGCATCGCCATGGGCGAGTCGAAGTGCGTGTACCCGAGCTCGAGAAAGCCCCGCTCGAAGATCGCGCGCGCCGCCTCGTGAAAGCGCTCGTAGCCCTCGAGGTCACCCGGCGCGATCACGCGGATCTGCGCGCGCGTGCGCTCGGGATCGCCGTCGTAGTCGAAGAAGCGGCCGTCCGAGAAATAGATTCGATAGAAGGGCTCGATGGGAACGAGATCGACGTAGCGTCGCGTCGCGGGTCCGTAGCCGCGGCCGCCGCGTCGCACGCTCTCGGGAAAGTCCGGGCCATCGAGCGCGGCCTTGCCGTTCTCGAGCGCGAAGAGCTCCTCGAGAAAGTGCGGCACGGTGAGCACCGTCGGGCCCATGTCGAAGGTGAAGCCGTTGCGCGTGCGCACGTACGCGCGACCGCCCGGCGCGTCGAGCTTCTCGAGCACCGTGGTCTCGAAGCCCATCGACGCGAGGCGAATCGCGAGCGAGAGGCCGCCGATGCCTGCGCCGATGACGATCGCGCGTCGTTCCGCCTGGGGTGCCATCTCGGGGGGCCGAGTCCTAGCAGGCAGTGACGCGCCCCGCTTCCACGCGCAGATCCACGCGATCTCCGACCGTCGTGATGAGCTCGCGCTGGGTCGTGGTGAGGAACACCTGCCCGCCCAGGCGCGAGAGCAGCGCGAAGAGGCGAGCGCTTCGGGTGCGATCGAGCTCGCTCGACACGTCGTCGAGGAGGAGCACCGGCATGCGGCCCTTGGCGCGCGCGATCACGTCGAGCTCGGCCACCTTGATCGCGAGGACCAGCGCACGCTGCTGACCTTGCGAGGCGTTGTGCTTCGCGCCTCGCTGCGCGACCTCGAGGAGCACATCGTCGGCGTGCGGTCCCTCGGCCGTAAACCCGCGCAAGAGATCTTTCTCGAGCGAGCGAGCGAGCGCCTCGCGCAGCGCGCCCTCGTCGCTCGGCACACGCGGCGCGAACGAGATCGCGAGCGGCAGCTCCTCGCCCACGATCTCGTCGAACACGCGCTCCGCGACCGGTGCGAGCTCGCCCACCAAGCGCTTGCGAGCCGACCCGAGCACCGCACCGCTCGCGGCCAGCATCGGATCGAAGGCCGTCACCGCGCGCCGATCGACGACGTCTGCCTTGAGCAAACGGTTGCGACTCCGGAGCGCTCGCTGGTAGCCCTCGAGCGTGCTCGCATAGATCGGATCGACCTCGGAGAGCACGCGATCGAGGAGCGAGCGACGGTTCTCTGGCGAGCCCTGTGCGAGCGCGAGATCGCCCGGATGAAACAACACGGTCGGTGCGACCTCGAGCCACGCGAGCCGTGTGCGCGGCCGCTTTCCGTCGAGCGCGAGCTGCCGCGACTTCTGCCGCTCCAGCTTCAGCTTCAGGGTTCGCGGCAAGGGCGCGTGGCTCACCTCGAGCGCGACGATCGCGGATGGCTCGCCGTGTCGGATCAGCTCGCTCGCGCCCGCTCCGCGAAAGCTCGCGAGACCGGACGCGAGATGGATCGCCTCGAGCAAGTTGCTCTTGCCCTGCCCGTTGTCGCCGAAGACGACGTTGAAGCGCGGGCCCGGGCTGAGATCGAGCGGCGCGAGGTTGCGAAACGATCGTGTGGCGACGCGCAGTACGCGCAACGCATCGCTCGGAGCGATCTCGGCCGGAGTCGTCATCCGGCGCCTGCGCTCAGATGCGCATGGGCATGATCACGCCGACGAAGAGCGTCGCCTCACCCGCCGGCTTGATCACACCTGGGTCGAGCTCTCCCGCGAGCTCGAACACGACCTCGTCCTCGGTCAGGGCTCCGAGCACGTCGAGGATGTACGCCGCGTTGAAGCCGATCGTGAGCGCGGGTCCCGCGTAGTCGACGTCGAGCTCTTCGCTGCCTTCGCCCACGTCGGGGCTCTCGCTCACGATGCGCAGCGATCCCGGTGAGACCATGAGCCGCACGCCGCCCGACTTGTCGCTCGAGACGAGCTTCATGCGCTTGAGCGCCTCGATCATCCCGAGCCGCGAGACGACGACGCGCTTGTCCTGCCCCTGCGGAATGACCTTCGCATAGGGAGGAAACTGCTCGTCGGCGAGCTTGACCGAGAGGACCACGCCCTCGCGCTTGAAGAACGCGTTGCCGCCGTGGCTCGCGATGGAGATCTGCGAGCCGGCTTCGTCCTTGCCCTTGTCGCGCTTCACGCCTTCGACGAGGCGCTTGAGCTCGGCGATGCCCTTGCCCGGAACGAGCATCGAGAAGTGCAGCATCATGCCTTCACGCATGCGGTAGTCGCACTTGCTGAGGCGGTGGCCGTCGGTGGTCACCATCCGCACGATGCGCGCCTCGCCTTCGAAGAGCGCGCCCGCGAGGTGAGGCCGCGTGTCGTCGTTCGACATCGAGTACTGCGTCCGCGTGATCAGATCGCCGAGCACGTCGGCATCGATCGAGACGAACTCGGCGTTCCCGGCCGAGGGCAGCGGCGGAAAGTCGTCGCCCGGCATTCCCGGAATGCGGAAGCGAATCTTGCCGCATCGAATCTCGACCGCGTGGTTGGGCCCGACCGTCCAGTGCACGTCGCCTTGCGGCAGCTGGTTGACGATCTCGAAGAGGGTCCGCGCAGCGACGGCGACCGAGCCGCCCTTCTTCACTTCAGCCGACGCGGTCGCGGCGACACCGAGATAGAGATCGGTCGCGGCGAAGCGCAGCGTGCCGGTGTCTTCGGTCGTCAGCAGCACGTTCGACAGGATCGGCATCGAGCTCTTCCGGTCCGCCACGGCGTGCGTCCGCTCGAGGCCGCGCGCGAAGTTCGATTTGCTGATCACGAGCTCCATGGAGCGCTCCGGAGAGGGAAAGAGAGAATTGATCTAATTGATCTCGTCTTCTTCATAAGGCCTGTGGAGCGTGGAACGAAGCTGCCAAGGCTACGGGATCATGATGCTATCGGTCGAACTGGCGCTGTGGATGAACTTGCGGGGGGCCGTGGATGTGGGGCACTGACCGCGCGTCCACAGGATTCTTCCACGGGAGATGAGCCCTGTCGTCCACAGGACGGATCGCACCCGCGATCGGACTGTATCCGTGGGTGCCCGATGCAAGCAAGTTAACGGCGCGGCCTCGTTCTGGTCTACTCCCCCGATGCGTCGAGCATCGTTGGTCACCGCGGTCGTTCTCTCTTTGGCGGCCTGCAGCCCCACGCACGCGCCCGACGATGCGGCGACCGCGATCGATGCCTGGGGCGACACCGGCAACGACGCGAACCTGCCCGCGCCGGCTCCCTTGATGCTCGCCCTCGGCGAGCCCACGAGTGGCTACCGCATCGAGGTGGACACCGATCCGCTCGGGTTCCGATTGCTCGACTCGACGGGCGCGCCGGTGGTAGCGAGCGCGGGGCTCGGGCTCGCCGTCGGTCTGGCGCGGGGCGGCGATCGAAACTTCCACGAGCCGATGGCCGACGTTCCTCCGGGCGTTCGCTGGAACACGCTCGGCACGGGCGTCTCTCGCACGAGCGCGACCGAAGGCGTGGTGCGCGACGTCGAGGGCAACCAGGCCACGATCACCCTCTCGAGCGAGGGAGCGAACGAGCTCACGCTGCACGTCGAGATGAGCGCTGCCGCGACCGACGCCGCGATGATGCGCTTCGTGCTCGCCGCCGACGACGGTCACTACGATGGCCTGGGCGAGCGCTTCGAAGGGGCCGATGCGCGCGGACACCGCGTTCCGATGCAGCTCTCGGTCACGGCGCGCGTACGCGACAGCAGTACGAACGAGGCGCACGTACCGGTGCCCTTCCTCGTGAGCTCCCGCGGATACGGCGTGTTCGCCGAGACGCGCGAGGCCGGCGCGTTCGACGTGGCCGCGACCGCGAGCGACGAGGTGCGCGCGAGCTTCGAGGGCGGCGTGCTCGATCTGCACTTCTATCTTGCTCCACGCGCGGCGGATGTGATCGCGGGCTACACGCGGCACACGGGCCTGCCGATCTTGCCGCCGCGTTGGGCGTTCGCGCCCATGCACTGGCGTAACGAGTGGACCAATCGCGCCGAGCTCGAGGGCGACATGGCCACCATTCGCTCGCTGCATATTCCGTGCACCGCGTTCTGGATCGACAACCCGTGGCAGACTTCTTACAACGATCACGTCTTCGACACGTCGCGCTTCACCGATCCGCCGGGGATGCTCGCCGAGATGCGCGCGCAGGGCTTCCGCACACTCGTGTGGTCGACGCCCTACCTCGATCAGCCCGAGGCGGGAATGCCGCCGGCCAACATGGCCGAGACGCTCTATTCGCAGGCAGCCACGCAGCGCTTGATGATCACGAACTCGGCGACGAACACCACGCCGCTGAACGCGCCCTCGTCGGGGGGCTGTTGTTCCTCGGGCGGCATGATGGACTTCACGAGCCACGACGCGATCGGCTTCTGGCAGGCCCAGCTCGATCCGATCGTCGCGCTGGGAGTGCGCGCGTTCAAGCTCGACTACGGCGAGGATGTCGTCATCTCGCTGACGTCGACGCGACCGAGCTGGGGCTTCTCCGATGGCCGGACCAACCGCGAGCTGCACAACGTCTACGCGACGCTCTATCACCAGCCGTATCGGCAGACGCTCGACAGCGGCTCGACCGAGGGCGGGTTCTTGCTCGTGCGCGCCGAGGCGTGGGGCGGGCAGAGGGTCGCCGACGTGATCTGGCCGGGCGATCTCGACAGCGACATGAGCGTGACGAGCGACACCAACGTGGGCGGCATGCCGGCGTCGATCTCGGCGCTGATCTCTTTGGCCGCGAGCGGGTTCCCGTCGTTCGCCGCGGACACGGGCGGCTTCCGCACGGCACGAGACACCTCCGACGGACGGCCCTCGCGCGAGACGCTCCTTCGCTGGGCGGAGCACAACGCGTTCTCGCCCTTCCTCCAGCTCGGTGGCGGCGGCTCCTCCCACAATCCGTGGTCGTACGACGCGGCCGCCGGGACGATCTATGCGGGCCTCGCGCGCGCGCACATGGACCTCGTGCCGTACTTCCGCGTGCAGGCGATCGCCGCGCACGTGTCTGGGACGCCGCCCGTGCTCCACGCCTCGATGGCGTATCCGAGCGATCGCGCGGGCTATGCCGACGTCGATGCGTACCTGATCGGTCCCGATCTCTTCGTCGCGCCCGTCACGACACCCGGCGCGACGATGCGCGCGGTGCATCTACCGACTGGCCGATGGGTGCACTGGTTCAGCGGGATGGAGATGACCGGCGACGTGAACGTGGCCGCGCCGATCGGAACGCCGCCCGTGTTCGTCCGTGTGGGCGCGATCGTGCCGATGCTGCCCGCGGATCTCGACACCCTCGCCGAACAGGATGTGGTCGCGCCGATTGTGCGCCCGAGCGATCGCCCGTATCTCCGGGCGCGGATCCTGCCGGCAGGAGACCGCACGGTGACGACGGAGGAAGGCATCGCGATTCACGTCGTGCACACGGCGGCTCCGCTCACGATCACGGTGACCCCGAGCGGCACCGGCCTCTCGGATCAACGAATGCGGATCGATCTCGATCACGCCGAGCCGGTGATCGCCGCGTCGACGATCACGTCGCTCTCCGCGAACGGAACGCCGATCACCGCGTCGGCCGATCGCGCCACGGTCGAGGCGGGCTGCGCGGGCACGTGCTGGTTCGTCGAAGGCAACACACTCTACGTCTCGGTGCGCAGCGCGACCGCGACCGTCATCACGGCACCTTAGGCAGCGCTCGCTTCGCTCGCCTTCGCTTGCGCGTTCGCGGCCGCCAACATCACCTCGTTGGTGAGCATCCCGCGGCGCGCGAGCACGGGGATGAGGAAGTTGGAGACTTCCTGGAACGAGTTCACCTCCGGATCGAGGAACTTGCCGATGCCCTCGGCGGTGACGACGCCGACCATCATCAAGGTCATCTCGACGCGCGGGCGGACGCCGTGCTTGCGTCCCACGTCGAAGATCTTCTGGATGAGGCCGCCGAGCTCGAGCTGGGCCGCGTTGAGCGAGCGCCACTCGGAGCTGAATGCGCGCACGTCGGCCTCGAGCTCGTCCCAGTTCACCGTGCCGGCCATGTAGCTGTGGTAGGCGCGGATGTGCCGCATGTAGTCGGCGACGTCGCCCATCACGAGGCAGCGGTTGAAGTCGATGTAGTAGACGAGCGACTCCTCGCTGAGCTGCTTGGTGAGGCCGACGTCGTAGATCGCGATGGTGCCGTCGCTCTCGACGACGAAGTTGCCGGGGTGCAGATCCGCGTGGAGGAACCCGTCCTCGAAGCACATCTTGAGGAACGCCTCGCGCAGGCGCCCTGGCAGATCGGGAAAGAGCTGCTTGTGCTCGGGCCGGATCTTCTCGCCGCGCAGGAACTCCATCGTCATCACGCGCTCGCCCGAGAGCTCCGGGTACACCTTCGGGAAGCGCACCTTCTTCACGCGCTTGAAGTTCTTCCGGAACACTTCGTAGTTGCGGGCCTCGATGCGCAGATCGGTCTGCTCGAGAATGCCCAACACGAAGTGCTCGAGGTGACCGACGAGCTCGGCGTGGGCCGCGCGCTCGTCGAGCCGCATCAGGAGGGCCGCATAGAAGAGCAGGATCTCGGCGTCGCCTTCGGCGCGCGCGCGCACGTCGGGACGCAGCACCTTCACCGCGACCTCGGATCCGTCGGGCAGCACGCCGTGGTGAACCTGCGCGACGGATGCCGCGGCGACGGGCGTCTCGTCGAGCTCGGCGAACATCTCCTCGATCGGCCGCCCGAGCTCTCGCTCGATGAGTGCGCGCGCGTTCGGGAACCCCGGCAGGTGATCTTGGAGCTGCTTGAGCTCGGCGATCATGTCCGCGGGGAAGAGGTCGGGCCGGGTGCTCATCACCTGCCCGAGCTTGATGAACGTCGCGCCGAGCCGCTCCATCGCCCAGCGCAGCACGCGCCCGCGCAGGCGTGCGAGACGCTGGAGCTCGATCTCCTCGCTCTCGCCGACGAGGGTGAAGCACGCGGCGCCATACCAGATCGCGGCCGAGAGCCCGACCAGCGTGATGACCACGCTCCGAAGAACGAACGCGCTACGTTTCATGGAGATCCCATCAGGCGACGATGTCTAGCAGGCTGGGCTAGGCTCGCCTGCTCATGTCCCAGATCCGAGAGCTGAGCCGTGGCTACGCGGCACGAAATGGTGTTCCCGTGCTCGCGCGCGTGGACACGCAGGTCTTCGCGCGGCGCTACTTCACCAAGTGCCTCGACTGCACCTACTGCGACGACTGGTGCTGTTCGTTCGGCGTGGACGTGGATCTCGAGAACGTCGAGCGCTTGTCGAAGCACGCCGACGGCATCGAGGCATTCACCGGCATCGCGCGCACCGAGTGGCTCGACGGTGTGCACGTCCCCGACCCCGACTATCCGGGCGGCGGCAACCAGCGCACGCGCGCGGTGGACGGCGGATGCATCTTCCTCGACCGCGGCAAATGGGGTGGGCGTGGCTGCATGCTGCATCGCTACGCGCTCGCGAAGAACATCGACTACCACGAGGTGAAGCCGCTCATGTCGAGCCTCTTCCCGCTCTCCTTCGAAGGAGGCGAGGGCGGCTGCACGCTGCGCGCGGCGGGCGAGGTCGAGGACGAAGAGCTGGTCTGTCTCGACGAGGGCCCGACGATCTATCGCGGCGCGCGTGACGAGCTCACCTACTACTTCGGGCCAGAGCTCGTCGCCGAGCTCGACGCGATCGAAGCGACGCTGCCCGAGGCGATCACCCCGCCGCAGAAGCCACGTCTGCCCGTCGTACGCTGATCGATCGGAGGCGCTCCATGGACCTGGACGTCGTCACACTCTCGCGGGCCCAGTTCGCGCTCACGATCATGTTCCACTACTTGTTCCCGCCGCTCTCGATCGGGCTCGGCGCGTGCCTCGTCGTGGCCGAGGGGATGTTCCTCCACACCAAGGATCGCAGCTACGAGTCGATCGCGCGCTTCTTCACGCGCCTGTTCTCCGTGAACTTCGCGGTCGGCGTCTCCACGGGGCTCGTGATGGAGTTCGAGTTCGGGACGAACTGGGCGACGTACTCGCGCTACGTCGGCGACGTGTTCGGATCGGCCCTCGCTGCCGAGGGAATCTTCGCGTTCTTCCTCGAGTCGGGGTTCCTCGCGATCTTGGTCTTGGGCTGGGAGCGTGTGTCGCCGCGCATGCACTTCTTCGCGACGGTGATGGTGTTCCTCGGCTCGGTGTTCTCGGCGGCCTGGATCGTGATCGCGAACTCGTGGCAACAGACGCCGGCCGGGCATCGCATCGAAGGGGAGGGCGCGGCAGCGCGGGCGATCGTCGTCGACTTCTGGGCCGTGGTGTTCAACCCATCCTCGATGCATCGGCTCGGCCACGTCATCCTCGGCTCGCTCGTCGTCGGTGGCTTCTTCGTGACGAGCATCGCCGCATACTACGTGCTGAAGAACGTGCACCGTGCGCTCGCGGAGAAGGCGTTCTTGATCGGCCTCTCGGTCGCGACCGTGGCCTCGCTCGGCTTGCTGGTGAGCGGGCACGAGCAAGCGGTCGCTCTCAGCCACAACCAGCCAGCGAAGCTCGCGGCGTTCGAGGGGCACTTCCACACGAGCGACGAGCCCACCGGCATGTACGCGTTCGGCTGGCCTGACGAGGACGAGGAGCGCGTGCGCTACGGGATCGAGCTCCCCGGCATGCTCAGCTTCATGGTGCACGGCGACGGCACGCCGATCGAGGGGCTCGACCAGACGCCGCGCGAGGATCGCCCGCCCGTGGTCGTTCCTTTCCTCAGCTACCACCTCATGGCGATGCTCGGCACCTACTTCGCGGGCCTCGTCGTGCTCGCTTGGGTGATGTACCTCCGCAAGCGCCTCTTCGAGACGAAGTGGCTGATGCGCGTCTTCGTGGTGTCGGTCGTCCTGCCCTACGTCGCCAACGAGGCGGGCTGGGTCGCGTGCGAGGTCGGTCGACAGCCCTGGGTCGTGTACGGGCTTCTGCGAACGCGCGACGCGGTGTCGCCATCCGTGCACGGCGATCAGGTGCTCGTCTCCATCTTGCTGTTCTCGCTCGTCTACGCGGGCCTCTTCGCCGTCTGGCTCTTCGTGATGAACGAGAAGATCCGACACGGACCGGAGGATCCCGACACGCTCGACGCGCGACGGAGCATCGTCGCGCCCGCACCCTCGGATGACAGCGCCCCTCGATCGGGCGCACCATGAGGGTCGCGCCGCGACGGAGGTCCCCATGCGCTACTGGCTCCTGCTCGTCTGCGCGTTCGCTCTCGCCCTCGTACCCGCGTGCAGCTGCGATGGGGCCCACGCACATCCGCGCGACTCGGGCCTGAACGACTCGGGGCGCGCGCTCGATGGTGCCGCCTCGACGCTGGACACCGGCACGAGCTCGACCACCGACGCCTGGCACGACGACACCGGGTTCATGAGCTGCGAGGCCCACGACTACCCCGCGGTCGAGGGCACGCGTCCGCTCGACATCGTCTGGGTCATCGACAACTCGGGCTCGATGGATCAGGAGGCCAGGCTCGTTCAGGACGGGCTGAACACCTTCGCGGCTCGGATCGGTCCGTCGGGCATCACCGACTATCACGTCATCGTCATGACGCAGACGGGCTGGGTCACCGTGCCGCCGCCGCTCGGCACCGATCCGACACACTTCCTCTTCGTGAACCAGGACGTGCAGTCGCACGACGCCTTCCAGCGCGCGCTCCAGCGGCTGCCCGACTTCCGATCGTTCCTGCGCACCGACGCGACGATGCACTTCGTGTTCGTCACCGACGACGAGAGCGCGACGACGGCATCGAGCTTCCTCGCGAACATGCAGACGGCGCTGGGCAAGGAATTCGTCGCGCACGTGATCGTGTCTCCGCCCGGCTCGACCCACTGCGGAGGCCCCGCGCTGCTCTGCGGTGGGTGTACGGGCCCCTATGGCTCCGGCGCCGCGAACGGACAGCAGTACTGGGACATCGCGGCAGCCACCGCGGGCTTGCAGCTCAACATCTGCTCGGCCGACTGGACGAGCGTGTTCGACGCGCTGCTCACCGCGGTCGCGGTGCCCATGCCGATCCCATGTCGCTTCGCCATCCCCGATCCGCCCGCGGGCATGACCTTCGATCGGGATCGCGTGAACGTGGTGTACACGCCGGGTGGCTCGACCACGGGCGAGACGATCCCGCGCAGCGACTGCAGCTCGGGCCTGGGCTGGAGGTACGACGACCCCAGCGCGCCCACCGAGATCCTGCTCTGTCCTGACGCGTGTACGCGCGTGGAGGGCGACCCCACAGGCAGCGTGCAGATCTCGCTCGGCTGTCAGACCGTACTCATCTAGACCGATGGACCTCCACGTCTTCTGGTTCCTCGGGCTCGGCGCGCTGCTCACGGTGTACGCCGTGCTCGACGGATTCGATCTCGGCGTGGGCACGCTGCACCTGTTCGCGCGCACCGACGTCGATCGCCGCTCGGTGATGAACTCGATCGGTCCGCTCTGGGACGGAAACGAAGTCTGGCTCGTCGTGTTCGGCGGCGCGCTCTTCGCGGGCTTTCCCGAGGCGTACGGGACGATCCTGAGCTCGCTCTATCTTCCGGTCGTGGCGCTCCTCTTCTTCTTGATCGGCCGTGCGGTCTCGATCGAGTTCCGAAGCAAGGCCGAGCACCGGCTCTGGCGAGCGTGGTGGGACTTCTCGTTCGCCGCGGCGAGCACGCTGACGACCTTCTGCTTCGGCCTCTTCGCGGGCAACCTCATCCTCGGGCTCTCGCTCGATGCGGATCGGCACTTCGTCGGCACGCTCGGCAGCCTGCTCACGCCCTATGCGTTGTCGGTCGGCGTGCTCGCGGTCCTCGGCGCGACCATGCACGGAGCGCTCTTTCTCGTGCTCAAGGTCGAGGGCGAGCTCGGTGCGAGCGCGAAGCGCTGGGCGTGGGTGAGCTTCGGCCTCTTCCTCGTCGCGTACCTCGGCGTGACGCTCGCGACCATCCTCGTCGCGCCCCACGCGCTCTCGAATTTCGATCGCTTTCCGATCGCGTGGACGCTGGTCGCGGCGCACGTGCTCGCGATCGCGAACGTGCCGCGCGCGCTCTACCGAGATCGGCCGCTCGAGGCCTTCGCGACCTCGTGCGCCATCATCGCGATCCTCTGCTTTCTGTTCGGGATGGCCATGTACCCGAACCTCGCGTTCGGCCGAGACAACGAAGTCGCGCTCGACGTGTTCACGACCTCGTCGTCGGAAGGAACGCTGGCCAGGATGCAGCTCATCGCCTTCCTCGGCATGCCCTGCGTCGTGACGTACTCGGGGATCGTGTACTTCGTGTTCCGCGGCCGCGTGAAGATCGGGAAGTTCAGCTACTGAGGGCGTCGAACACGCGGCGACGGACGTCAGCGCTGCTGCATCGTCGTGCAGCAGCCGCTCGAGCAGATCGCCACCACGGAATTGCACGGGCCGGCCATCGGGCTCGTGCACGCGGCCTCCATGGCCTCGTAGCGCGCGGCGTGCGTGGCCGAGACGGACTGCTCGCGACACGAGGCGCGGGCGTGCACGACGGAGCAATCGGCATCGGTCGTGCACGCGCGATCTCAGCCGGAGTCGTCCGCAAAGCGGACGCGACACAATTGTGTCGGCCCGGCGAGCCGGGCACTCCGGTCGAGATCGCGGCCGAGGATGGGGCGCGCGGCGAGGGCGGCGCAGCGTGGGCTGCCGGTCCAGCCACCCCACGCGACCGTTCCGCACGTCGCGCCGGCCTGCGCGCTCGCCACGCCTTGGGCGCACCCTCCGAGCAAGAGCACCAAGAGAAGCGCGTGGCGCATCACAGCAAACTCAGCGCGAGATACGAGGCGGCGAACGCCGCGAGCGGCACCGCGAAGTTGTCGTCGATGCGTCGGGAGAAGAGCTCGGCGATCGCGCCGGCCACCGCGCCCACGAGCGACGCGACGCACGTGCCGACCACGCCGATCTCGGGATGCGCGAGCGCGACGAACCCCGCCGCCGCCGCGCCACCGGTGAGCACGAACGCGAGCGTTCCTTCGAGCGAGCGACCGTTCACGATGCGCACGCGGCCGTAGCGTCGTCCGAGGATCGCGGCCGAGGGATCGCCGATGCCGAGCACGACGAGCGCGATCGCGGCGGGCACGGCCTGCTGACAGAGCGCCATCAGGAGCACGGCCACCGCGTACCAGGTCGCCGAGTTCACGCGGTGCGCTTCGTGCGGATGCGCGGTGCGCCCGAAGAGCCACATGCAGAAGTCGTTGATGCGCGGGCTGAGACGGCGGCCGATCTCGAGCGAGATCCCGACGCCCGCGAACGCGGTGGCGATGGCGATGGCGATGTTCCAGCTCGGCGCGAGCTCGAGCGCAGCGAGCGCGAAGGAGGCGCTCCCGACGTGCAGCACGTTGCGCGCGTAGTTCGTCGGCCGGAGGCTCGGGACGTGGATGTCTTGTCGCGAGAGCGCGCGCGCGATCGACTCGTACGTGGGCTGCACGCGCAGCCTGAGCGTCAGCCACTCGTCCCTCGCGTCGTGCGGGGGCGCGTCCTTCTCGGGCGCGTGCGCGTCCAGGAGCGCGTCGAGCGTGCGCATCTCGCCCTGCAGCGGCGCAGGCGCCACGGTCTTGAGCGTCGAGACCTTGCCGCGCACCGCGTCGAGGCGCGTGCGCATCGTTCGCAGCGCCTCGCGCTTCAGTCGACCGCGATCGAGCTCGGCGAAGAGCTCGTAGAGCTCGACCGCCACATCACGGCTTTCGTCCGAGAGAGCGCTCACGGGGCCTGAGAAAACGACGGAACCGCCTCTCACGCAAGGTAGAACCCTCACGCACCCTCGCCGATTCGGTCACGGATCGGTCACGGAGTCGCAGGCGTCGCAGGGCGATCGACGTACACGCCGACCGCGTCCACACAGACGGTGGAGGTGCGCGACGGGTTCTTCACGCGCACGTAGCGGAACTCGTGCACGTCGAACTGATCGACGTCGATGGGCGTCGAGCCGACGATCTCCGTGCCGACGTTCGTGAACGCGTCGGCGTGACGGTCCATCTCGACGTCGATCCGATACGCCGCGCGGCTGTCGCGCACGACGACCTCGAGATCGGCCGCCGGCGTACCGGCCGTGGTCCTGGGAATACCGGGCGTGAGCTCGAGGACGAGCTTGCCGTTCGTGCGCAGCACCGCGCAGCGCCCGTCCGGCGGACCGAGCGCGAGCTCTTCGCTGTCGGCCGCCGCCGAGGACGTGAGCACGTGGAGCCACTCGATGTGTGGGCCAGCATCGGCACCCGCGTCGCGAGCTCCGGCGCTGGCGTCGCCCGACACTCCGACGACGCCTCTCTCGTTCGAATCGAACACCGTCACTGTGGCGACCGCTCCGAGCGAGGTCATCACGAGCGCACCGAGCCCATAGAGAACGTAGCGACCTCGCGTCGGCAGGGGTACGAGCTCGCCACCGGTGTGCACGGAGGCGCGCGGCGTTCGCGCGTGCACGGTCGCCGCATCGGCGCCGGGCTTGCTGTAGCCGCGCTCGCCCGATCCCGTGCTCGAAATGCTCGTTCGTACGCTGCCGGTCAGCTCTTCGACGAAGCGGAGCGCGGTGGGTGTCCGGCTGCCCGCGTCTTTTTCGAGCGCGTGCATGATCGCGCCGCGCTTCTCCACCGGCAGCACGCGCGTCGCTGGAAAATCGTCGAAGGGCCGCGGCGTCTTCGTCAGATGTGCGGTCGCCCACTCGAGCGGCGTCGCGCATCCCGTGAACGGCCGCGCGCCGGTCAGCATCTCGTACGCCATGAGGCCGAGCGCGTAGACGTCGGATCGTTCGTCGACGTCTTTTCCCGCGAGCTGCTCCGGGCTCATGTACGCGGGCGTTCCCACGATGGTGCCGGCGGCCGTGATCTCGCTCGCGCCGGCCTGATCGTTCTTGGCGATCCCGAAGTCGAGCACCTTCGCGTGCTCGCCCTCGTCACCGTGGCTCATGAGCAGCACGTTGTCGGGCTTCAGATCGCGATGGACGATGCCGCGACGGTTGGCCTCTGCGAGCGCACCGCCGATCTCGATCACCAAGCGATCGACGACCGCGTAGGGCATCGGGCCTTCGGAGATTGCCTTGGCGAGCGTGCGACCTTCCACGAACTCCATCGCGATGTAGAGCCGTCCGTCCGCGAGCGTACCGAAGTCGTAGAAGCGAATCGTGTTCGGGTGCGTGAGCGACACGACGGTCGCGCACTCACGATGGAAGCGCGCGATGGCCTTCGCGTCGGTCGGGTTGGTGGTGAGCACCTTGATGGCGACCGCCCGGCTCGCCTCGCCCATCTGCTGCTCGCCGCGGTACACGCGGCCCATGCCGCCCTCGCCGATCACCGAGAGCACACGAAAGCGGCCCGCGATCACCGTGCCGAGGAGGGGGTCCTTGTCGCGGGGCGCGAGGAGGGCCGCGCCACACTTCGCGCAGAAGCGCGCTTCGTTGGCGTTCTCGGTCTGGCACTGATCACAGCGGAGCCCCATGCGAGCGGGCGCAGCGTAGCTCCGAAACTAGGCGCGCGGGCGGTCGAGCGCGATCCGTGCAGAGAACGTGCGCACCGATGCTGCGCCCAGCCGATCGAAGTAGGGCTCGCCCTGCTGCGGTGTCGCGTCGTGCACGTCGAGCTGGCCGCGGCCGAGGTCGAGATCGAGCGTCGGATCTCCGTCGCGGCCCGACGTGCTCGAGTCCGAGCCGCGCACGACGCGTCCGTCCTCGACGTCGCAGGGCGCGTAGCCCGCCTGCTGCGATCCATCCGGATAGAGAAGCGTGTCGCCACACGTCACGCGCACGAGGCAGTTGTATCCGCCGCCACCGACGGGAAGAACGCGCACCCAGCACTCGGCGCCCGCATGCACGTCGGGGAACCCGTCGATGGAGAGAAGGCGTCCGCGCGCCCATGTCTCCTGGAATGGCTCGACACCACCGACACCGGCGTCCCCGCCGCGAAACGAGCGGCGCGAGGCGTCGCGCTGTGGATCGTCGGGAGACTCTGCGGCCGCCACGATGTCCGGGCCGAGCGCGAAGCTCGCACCGCCGTCGGCCGCGCCCACGCCGGCATCATGTGCATGACCGAGCGCGCTCTCGACCGAGCCGCGCTCCGCGACGAGCCTCGCCAGCTCGCCCGGGCCACCACGCTGGAGAAAACGCGCGAACAAGATCGCGACGGCCAAGCTCGCACAGAGCAGCGCCAACGCGGCCAGCCCTACCGGAAGTCTCACTCGCTCGCGATCGGGGTCGCTCAACACGGCCTTCTTCGACACAGGGTCTTCTGACGTTCCAGCCTACGCTGCGATCTCGACACTTGCTGCCCTGGTTTCGTTCCCACTAGTCTCGCGCGAAGTGCACAGAGTAGGAACTGCCGTGTTTTTGGCTCTCCTCGCCTCCTGCGGCGGGGCGCAGACGAGGGCCGAGGCGGGGCGTGAGGAGGGGGCGATGCTCAGTGGCTGGCCCGACGAGGCCCGGGCGCGGCTCGAGGCGCTGATCACGGCACACGGGCGAGGCTCGGCTGGCTTCGACCCGGCGCATCCACCGGTCGCCGTCTTCGACTGGGACAACACGTCCGCGCGCGGCGACGTCGGCGATCTCGCGTTCGCCTACATGCTCGATCACGACCTCGTGCCCTGGCCCGAAGGAGGCCTCGACGCGTGGGGGCCGCTCACCGCCGCGGCGCGCGCGCGCATCGAGGCGTCGTGCCCGAGCGCGCTCGCTGCGGGGGCACCTCTCCCGACGAGCGGCGAGTCACCCTGCGGCGTCGCGCTCGCACAGATCGCCATCGGCGGCGAGATCGACGGTGCGCCCTCGTTCGATCCCGCGATGGGGACGCACTACCGCGGCAGCTACGGGATGATGGTGCGCGTCTTCGCATCGCTGAACGCCGAAGTCGCGACACAGATCGGCGACGCGACGATCGCGCGCGCGCTCGCGCAGCCGGTGGGCACGCGGCGCTCGATCGGCGGCGCCGAGTTCGACGACTTTCTCCGGCTCCAAGAGCCGGTGCACGGCCTGGCCGACCGCTTGCGCGCGTCGGGGTTCGACGTCTGGATCGTGTCCGCCTCGTTCGAGCCCATCGTGCGCGTGTTCGCCGCGCAGGCCGGATATCCGGCCGATCACGTGATCGGCGCGCGGCTCGCGGTGGGAGCCGACGGGATCTATCTGCCGCGTCATCCCTTCGAGGAGACGCTCGGTCCGCTCATCACCTTCGACGAAGGCAAGCGCTTCTGGATCCGCCACGCGATCTTCGGGATGGCGCCCGAGCAGGCGATCGCGGCGACCCTCGCCTCCGATCCTCGTCCCGTCTTCGCGGGCGGCGACTCCGACACCGACTACGCGATGCTCGAGTCGGCCAGCGCGATGCGCCTGCTCTTCGACCGTGGCGGGCGACGCGTGACCTGCCTCGCGCGGCGTGAGCCGGACACGTTCATCGTACTTCCGCAGTTCGTCGATCCCGTCCCGCACGACCCCGTCCCGCACGATGCGATCGAGTGTCCCTGAGCGCGGTCGAGAGCGCGTGATAAGGTCGCGCCCACATGGAAAGCGCACTCGAAGCAGCAGAGCGGTGGCTCGGGATCCTCTCCAGCGGCCTTCTCGTCAGCAGTGAAGACGAGGCGAGCGCCAAGACGCTCCAGCGCGTGATCGGATCCCCGGCGCTCACGGCGCTTCGTCACTGGTTCGCGAGCGCGGATCCGGCGCTCACCCGCGAGGCACGAGTCGCGGCGGTCGAGGCGTGCATCGCCATCGTTCGTGCCGATCGCGTCGTGGGCGATGCCGAGCGCGAGGCGGTCGAGAACATCATCCTGAAGAGCGATCTCGACGAAGCGACCCAGGCGTCACTTCGCAAGCACATCGACACCGACGTGTCGCTCGACGGAATCGCGACGCGCCTCGCCCAGCCTGCGCTCGCCGAAGCGCTCTTGGTGCTGGCCTGGCAGCTCGCGCGGGCCGATGGCCGCGTGCAAGACGACGAGGCCGGTGTCTATGGTCTCTTGGCCGACAAGCTCGGGGTGACGCCGACGCGCGCGAGCGAGCTGCGGTCCATCCTCACCAAGACGTGAATGACGAAGAGGGTTCGTCTCGCGTACGGGCGCATCGCGCAGGAGACGAACGCGCTCTCTCCGGTGAAAACCACGCTCGCTGATTTTCGGGCGCTCCACTACGTCGAGGGCGACGCGCTCGCGCGTGCCGTCGGTCGAGGAGGAGACGAGGCGCCGGGCTTTCTGAAGAAGGCCGAGCTCCGAGGCTTCGTCGATCGTGCGAGGCAGCTCGGCTCGGTCGATCTCGTGCCGACGCTCAGCGCCTGGGCCGTTCCGTCGGGGCCGCTCGATCGCGAGTGCTTCGAGACGCTGCGGGACGAGCTGCTCCGGCATCTGCGCGCCGCCGGACGACTCGATGGATTGTTTCTATCGCTGCACGGATCGATGGGCGCCGTCGGTACCGACGATCCCGAGAGTGACCTCTTGGATGCGGTGCGCGGCGTCGTGGGCGCGATCCCCATCGTGTGCACGCTCGATCTGCACGCGAACCTCTCGGCGCGTCGCGTGGCCCTGACGACGTCGCTCTGCGGCTATCACACCAATCCGCACCGCGACCACGCCAAGAGCGGTGCGCGCGCGGCGAACGTGCTGGTGCGTGCCGCGCGAGGCGAGGTGCGTCCGACGAGCGCGTGGCGATCGCTCCCGATGATCCTCGGAGGTGGCACCACGCTCGACGTGCTCGCCCCGATGCGATCGATCTACGCGCGCTGTGCCGCGCTACCGCGCAAAGACCGACGGGTGCTCGATGCGAGCGTGTTCATGGTGCATCCCTGGCTCGACACGCCCGAGGTCGGCTGGAGCGTGCACGTCACGACCGACGGCGAGCCAGAGCTCGCATCGGATCTCGCCGACGAGCTCGCCGAGGCGTGCTGGGCGGTCCGTCATCAGCAGCCGCCCTCGTTTCCTTCTGCGCACGAAGCCGTGAAAGACGCGGTGGCCTCGCGCTGGGCGCGTCGCACCGGCGTCATCGTGATGTCGGACGCCTCCGACGTCGTGAGCGCCGGTAGCACGGGCGACTCCACGCGCCTGCTCGCGACGCTGATCACCGAGGGCGTCGGCCTCACGAGCTACGTCACGGTTCAAGATCCGATCAGCGCGCGCGCTCTCTTCGCGTTGCCGATCGGCGAGCGAGTCGATCGCGCGATCGGCGGCACGCGCGATCCGGGGCGCCACACGCCACTGCTCGTGCGCGGCCGCATCGCCGAGAAGCGCGAAGACCCCGGCTTCGGCAAGCGTGTGCGCCTCGATCTCGAGGAGACGCATGGCGGTGCGCGCGTCCACGTCGTGCTGGTCGAAGGGCCTGCGCTCGTGATGAAGCCGGCCTTCTACCGCGAGATGGGGCTGCGCGTGCGCCACGCGGACGTGGTCGTCGTGAAAAACTTCTTCCCGTTTCGGATCTTCTTTCTGCCCTACGCGCGAAAGACGATCTACGTGCGCACGGGCGGTGTCACCGACTTCGACGCCGCGTTCGCGCTGCCACGCATGCGCGCGCCCGTGCACCCGCGCGATCCGGTGAGCGACTGGCGCGAAGTCGACGCACGCCGCCGCGGCGTGTGATCTCTCGACCGGAGTGCCCGGCTCGCCGGGCCGACACGATCGTGTAGCGCCCGAGGAGCGGAGGCGCGCCTACCTCGGCACGTGACGGTCGAGAAAGCGGTACGTGTCGCTCCAGCACTTCTTGGCCTGCGCGCGGAACACGAACGCGTGGAACGCGTGCACCTCGCCCGGGTAGTACTGCTCGTCCACCACGACGTTCATCAGCCGCAGCGCGCTCGCGAGTCGTCGCGAGTCGTCGAGCAGCGGATCGGCCGTGCCGCAGGGGATGAAGAAGGGCGGGATCGGCCGCGCGGGTTTCTCTTGGCGCTCGAACACGAGCAGCGGATCGGCGAAGTCGAGCTCGGGCCTCGAGCCAGGCACGATGTCGCGCGATCCGAGGTAGGCGACCATCACGTCCTCGATGCGATCGGCGACGAAGCGCGGCATGTCGGGCCGTCGACGCGCGAAGCGCTGCGAGTCGGACACCTGCAAGATCGCGCACGCCGGCATCACGGCCTTCGGCACGACGCCCGTCTCGAACACGCGCTTGGCGTAGGGCTCGCTGCGCTCGAAGCAGGCCGCGATCGTCACGGCGGTCGTGAGGTTTCCGCCCGCCGACTCCCCCGCGACGACGAGCTTGGATGCGTCCGCGCCGTACTCGGCCGCGTGCTCGACGATCCATCGATACGCCTCGCACACGTCCTCGACGGCCGCCGGGAAACGGCTCGCCGGCGCCAATCGATAGTTCACCGAGAAGACCACGAAGCGCGCACGAGCCAGCGCGATCCCCATCACCCAGTGCGTGTCCTTCGAGAGGATGTGAAAGCCTCCTCCGTGGATGTAGAGGAGCGCAGGGAGCTTCGACTCGGCGCTCGCTTGAACAGGCCGATACACGTCGAGCAGATGATCGCGCTTGCCCGACGGGAGATAAGGTACGTCGCGCAGGACCTGGACGCCGTGCCGCGCCGGTCGTGCCCGCGGATGCATCTGCCCGAGCCCCGCCATCCCGCGAAAGAAGCCCTCGACGACCTTTCCGCCTGCGCGACGGCGAACACGCTCGAGGATGCTCATTTCCTCGCCAATGGTACCAAGACAGCGCCGCGCACCGCGTGGTAATCGATTCAGCATGAAGCGCGTTCACAACTTCAACGCAGGTCCCGCCGCTCTTCCTCTCCCGGCGCTCGAGCGCGTGCAGAGCCAGTTACTCGATTTCGAGGGCACGGGGATGTCGATCCTCGAGCACAGCCATCGCGAGCCGCCCTACGAGAAGGTGCACCGCGAGGCGATGCGGCTCTTGCGCGAACTGCTCTCGATCCCCGACACGCACGACGTGCTCTTCATGCAGGGCGGCGCGCGCGCGCAGTTCGCGATCGTGCCGATGAACCTCTTGCCCGTCGGCAAGAGCGCCGACTACGTGGTGACCGGCACGTGGGCCAAGGGCTCGCTCGAGGAAGCAGGCGTCGTCGCGAAGATGCAGGGCGCATCGGTGCGCCAGGTCCTGAGCACCGAGAAAGAGGGACGCTTCACGCGCGTGCCCGATGCGAGCGAGCTCTCGTTCGATGCGAGCGCCGCGTACGTGCACATCACCAGCAACAACACGCTCTTCGGAACGCAGTGGGCGAGCTATCCGAGCACCGGCAGCGTCCCGCTCTTCGCCGACATGACGAGCGACCTGCTCTCGCGCAAGATCGACGTCTCGCGCTTCGGGCTCATCTACGCCGGCGCGCAGAAGAACATCGGTCCCTCGGGCGTCACGGTCGTCATCGTGAACAAGGACCTCATCGCGGCGGGGCGCAAGGACATCCCGCAGATCTTCCAGTACCGCGTGCTCAGCAAGAA